>NZ_JBIVDY010000069.1:0-1071 GCF_044747365.1 Kitasatospora sp. NPDC090091 | reverse complement strand
AATCGAAACCCGCCTCCGCGAACACCCCCACATCCACGACGCCGCCGTCACCACCCACAACGACCGCCTCATCGCCTACCTCGCCACACCCCCCGGAACCACGACCCAGGGAATCCGCGACTGGCTCGCCGAGCGGCTGCCCGAGTACATGCTCCCCACCCTGTTCATCCCGCTGGACGAACTCCCGCGCACCGTCGGCGGCAAGACCGACCGAACCCGCCTCCCCGACCCGGACGACCACCGGCCCGAGCCGGCCGGCGCCCACGAACCGCCGCGTGACGCCACCGAGCAAGCCGTCGCCGACGTCTGGCAGGAAGTGCTGCAGCTCGACCGGATCGGCATCCACGACAACTTCTTCGACCTCGGCGGCCACTCCCTCCTCGCCACCCTGGCGGTGGCCCGCCTGACGAAGGCGCTGGAGCGGCCCGTCGACGTCCGCCTCTTCTTCGAGCGGCCGACGATCGCCGAGTTCGCCGCCGCCCTGCCGGCCGCGCCGTCGCGCCCCGAGCCGCAGATCGCCCGCATGGTCCGCAGCGGCGACTTCCCGCTCTCCTTCGCGCAGGAGGGCCTGTGGTTCCTCCACCGGCTCGCCCCCGAGGCCCCCGACTACACGGCCGCCCTGGCCTGGCGCGTCGACGGCGAGCTCGACCCGGCTCGCCTGGACCGGGCGCTGGGGCAGCTCGCCGCACGTCACGAGTCGCTGCGCACCACCTTCCCGCTGGTCGGCGCGGAGCCCGTGCAGCGGGTGGCCGCCGCACCGGACGTCACCGCCGCCTGGCACGACCTGCGCGGCTTCGACGACCCGTACGGCGACGCGGTCCGGCAGGCCGCCGAGGCACTGCACCGCCCGTTCGACCTGGCGGCCGGCCCGCTGGTCCGGGTGACGGCCTGGCGGCTCGGTCCCGAGGACCACCTGCTCGTCCTGGCACTGCACCACATCGTCTCGGACGGCTGGTCGCTGGGCGTGCTGGTCCGTGAGCTGGGCGCGCTCTACGCGGGTGACGCGCTCCCCGCGCTCCCCGTCCAGTACGCGGACTTCGCGCACTGGCAGCGCCAGGAGCTGACCGGCGC
>NZ_JBIVDY010000068.1:0-1115 GCF_044747365.1 Kitasatospora sp. NPDC090091 | reverse complement strand
GAACGCGAGGAGTTCATCCCGGTCGTCGGTGATCTTCGCGACGGCCTTCGGGAACTTGGCTGCGTAGGTCTTCGCGAACACCTCGATCGCCTTTTCGGCATGGGTGCGGGACTCCGCGTTGTAGATCTCCTGCATGGCCTTCGTCGCGCCGGGCTGTGCCGACTTCGGCAGACAGTTCGAGACATTCCGGGCCTTGTGAACCCAGCACCTCTGTGGCCGTGCGGCCGGGAACACCTCGGCGAGCGCCCGCCAAAGGCCCATGGCGCCGTCGCCGACTACCAGCTCGGGGTCGCGCATGCCACGTCGGCGGCAGTCGCGCAGCAGGTCGGCCCACGACTCGGTGGACTCCCGCAGGCCCTCGGCCAGGGCGATCAACTCCTTCGTGCCGTCCAGGCGGACGCCGAGCAGGACCAGGACGCAGGAGTGGGCCTGGCCGAGGCGGACCTTCGGGTGGACCCCGTCGGCCCAGACGTAGACGTAGTCGCGGTCGGACAGGTCCCGGTCCTGGAAGGCGGCGTGGTCGTCGGTCCACTGCCTGGTCAGCCGGGTGACGGTCGCGGCCGACAGGCCGGCGGTGCCGCCGAGGAACTGCTCCAGTGCCGGGACGAAGTCGCCGGAGGACAGGCCGTGCAGGTAGAGCAGCGGCAGGACCTCGGAGATCTTCGGGGACTTGCGGCACCACGGGGCGAGGATCTTGGAGGAGAACCGCTTGCGCTCGCCGGTCGTCTCGTCGACGCGGCGGTCGTTGACGCGTGGGGCCTTGACATCGACCGGGCCGGCGGCGGTGATCACGGTGCGGGGCCGGTGGTGGCCGTTGCGGACCACCAGGCGGTGCCCTCGCTCGTCGGTCTCGGCAGCCAACTCGGCTATGTACTGGTTGACTTCCGCCTCCAGCGCGGCGGCCAGCATGCGGCGGGCGCCCTCGCGGACGATCTCGTCGATCAGGGAGCCGGACTGGGTGGAGCCGTCGTCGGTGACTACGCTGAGCATGGGCGTGCCTTCCCGACCCGCGCTGCAACGCGGGCCTACTCGGTGACCATCACAGGATCAATCGGGGAAGGTACGCCTGCTGCGTTCCTCCCGGCGCCGATCCACAGGTCTCGAGCATTGCTCTG
>NZ_JBIVDY010000067.1:0-1122 GCF_044747365.1 Kitasatospora sp. NPDC090091 | reverse complement strand
TCGCGGAGGTTGGTGTACCAGTACTCGGTGGTGAGTTCGCGGGTGTCGAGGACTCCGCCGGTGACGGTGGAGTAGAACGGGACGGTCGATGCCTGGGGTGTGATGTCGCCGAGGAGGGTGGCGAGTTCGTCCCGGAGTTCTTCGACGTGGGTGCTGTGGGAGGCGTAGTCGACGGGAATGGCGCGGGCGTGGATGCCGTCGCTTTCGCAGGTGGTGATGAAGTCGTGGAGCGCGGTGGCGTCGCCCGAGATGACGGTCGAGGCGGGGCCGTTGACGGCGGCGACGGACAGGCCCGGCCAGGCCTTCAGTCGTTCGGTGACCTGGTCGTGGGGCAGCGCCACGTGTCCCATGCCGCCCTTGCCGGTGATGCGGGTGATGGCCTGGCTGCGCAGGGCGGCGATGCGGGCCGCTTCGTCCAGAGACAGGGCGCCGGCGATGTGGGCGGCGGCGATCTCGCCCTGGCTGTGCCCGATCACCGCGGACGGTTCGACACCGTGTGCCTGCCAGAGGCGGGCGAGGGAGACCATGACGGCGAAGAGGACGGGTTGGACGACGTCCACCCGGTCCATCGACGCCGCCCCCGGCAGGCCGCGGAGGACGTCGGTGAGTCGCCAGTCGGTGTGGGGGGCGAGGGCGCGTTCGCAGGCTTCGATGTGCTCGCGGAAGACCGGGGTGGTGTCGAGGAGGTCGAGGGCCATGCCGGTCCATTGGGAGCCCTGGCCGGGGAAGACGAACACCGCCCGCCCGTCCGAACCGGCCCGGACCCCGCGCACCACGTTGGGTGTGTCCTGGCCGTCGGCGAGCGCCGCCAGCCCTGCCAACATGTCCCGGTGACTCGCTCCGAGGACGACGGCGCGGTGGTCGAATCGGGCGCGGCCGGTGGCCAGGGACCAGCCCACCTCGCCCAGCCCCACCGACTCGTCACCTCGTGCGGCGAGGAAGTCCCGCAACTGTCCGGCCTGTGCCCGCAGTGCCGTGTCCGTCTTGCCGGACAGTACCCATGGGACCGGGGCGGTGGTGATCAAGGGCTCGGCCGCTGTGGTGGTGGCGGCGGAGTCGACGTCTGGTGCCTGTTCGATGATGACGTGGGCGTTGGTGCCGCTGACGCCGAAGGAGGAGATG
>NZ_JBIVDY010000066.1:0-1123 GCF_044747365.1 Kitasatospora sp. NPDC090091 | reverse complement strand
TCGCCGACGACCTTGATCTGCTTGGGCTTGGCGATCGGGCCGAGCGTCCTGCCCACGTGGGCGCGGAGTTCCTCGACGAGTTCGGGGGTCTCGGTGGCGGTGCCGCGCAGGATGACGAAGGCGACGATGGCCTGGCCGGTGGTGGCGTCGGTGGCGCCGACCACGGCGGACTCGGCCACCGCCGGGTGGCCGACCAGCGCCGACTCGACCTCGGTGGTGGAGATGTTGTGGCCGGAGACCAGCATGACGTCGTCGACCCGGCCGAGCAGCCAGATGTCACCGTCCTCGTCCTTCTTCGCACCGTCACCCGCGAAGTAGCGGCCCTCGAACCGGGACCAGTAGGTGTCGATGTAGCGCTGGTCGTCGCCCCAGATGGTGCGGAGCATGGAGGGCCAGGGCTCGGTGAGGACGAGGTAGCCGCCGGAGCCGTTGGGGACCTCGCGGGCCTCGTCGTCGACGACGGTCGCGGCGATGCCGGGCAGCGCCCGCTGGGCCGAGCCGGGCTTGGTCTCCGTCACCCCCGGCAGCGGGCTGATCATCATCGCGCCGGTCTCGGTCTGCCACCAGGTGTCGACGATCGGGGCCCGGCCCGCGCCGATGTGCTCGCGGTACCAGACCCACGCCTCCGGGTTGATCGGCTCGCCGACACTGCCCAGCACCCGCAGCGAGGACAGGTCGAACTTCGCCGGGATGTCGTCGCCCCACTTCATGAACGTACGGATCGCGGTCGGCGCGGTGTACAGGATCGTCACCCCGTACTTCTGGACGATCTCCCAGAACCGACCCTGGTGCGGGGTGTCCGGAGTGCCCTCGTAGATGACCTGGGTGGCACCGTTGGCCAGCGGCCCGTACACGATGTACGAGTGCCCGGTCACCCAGCCGATGTCGGCGGTGCACCAGTACACGTCGGTGGCGGGCTTGAGGTCGAACACCGCGTGGTGGGTGTACGCGGCCTGGGTCAGGTAGCCGCCCGAGGTGTGCAGGATGCCCTTGGGCTTCCCGGTGGTGCCGGAGGTGTAGAGGATGAACAGCGGGTGCTCGGCCTCGTGCGGCTCGGGCGTGTGCTCGGCCGGCTGACGGCCGGTGATCTCGTGCCACCACACGTCACGGCCCTCGGTGAACG
>NZ_JBIVDY010000065.1:0-1220 GCF_044747365.1 Kitasatospora sp. NPDC090091 | reverse complement strand
GGGAGGTCGGTGATGTTCTCGTCGGGGTGGGTGGCGATGGCGTGGTGGGTGAGCAGGACGAGTCGGCTGGCGGCGTAACGCTCGTCACCCAGCCAGAACTGTAGAAGTGCCAGCGCTCGTCGGGTGCCGGACAGGGCCGCGGCGGGGACGTCGTCCACCGCCTGCGCCGGGTCCGAGGCGAACGGCACGAACACGTACTCCGGCAGCGCCGCCCCGGCCTCCATCGCGGCCGCGAATGCCTCGATGTCGGGATAGGCGTCGAGGCTCGCGCCGGTCGACTTCAGCCCGGCGCTCATCCCCAGCGGGTCGTCCCCCACGATGACCCAGCGGCCCTGTCCCGCCGCGCCCGGAACGGTCTCGCCGGAGGCGTCGGCCGACGCGGTGACCGCACGCCACTCCACCTGGAACAGTGAGGAGTTCGGGACAGGCCGGGCGCGGGCGATCTGCTCCGCGGTGATCGGCCTGGTCATCAGGGCGTCGATCATGGCCACCGGGGCGCCTGAGCTGTCGGCGATGTTCAACGTGTAGCTGTCGCTACCGCGGGGAGCCAGACAGGCGCGCAGCACGGTGGCGCCCGTCGCGTGCAGGGAGACGCCGTTCCAGGAGAACGGCAGCTGAGCCGCGCCGAGCTCCTCCCCCGACCTCAGACCCAAGACGTGCAGCACCGCGTCGAGGAGCGCGGGGTGCAGGCCGAACGCCTCCCCGTTCTCTTGCAGGACTCCCGGTAGAGCCACCTCGGCGTAGAGGACGTCGGCGCTCCGCCAGACCGCCCGCAGACCCTGGAATCCCGGGCCGTAGCCGAACCCGATGCCGTGAAGGCGTTCGTACAGGCCGTCGACGGCCACCTCGGTCGCCCCGGCGGGCGGCCACTGGACCAGGGAACCGGGTTCGCCGGCCGCCTCGGGCTCCGGGCACACACTGCCGGTCGCATGCCGTGTCCACCCGTCGGCGGAGTACAGGGCGTCCGCCAGGTCGCCCGGGATCCGCGAGTGAACGGCCAGCGGGCGCCGTCCGTCGCCGTCCGGCTCGCCCACCGTGACCTGCACCTGCACACTGCCCTCCGCGGGGATGACCAGCGGCGCTTCGAGGGTGAGCTCCTCGACGTGCGGGCAGTCGGCCTGCGCACCGGCGTGCAGGGCGAGTTCGACGAAGGCGGTGCCGGGGAGCAGGACCGTGCCCATGACGGCGTGGTCGGCCAGCCAGGGGTGGGTGGTGAGGGA
>NZ_JBIVDY010000064.1:0-1256 GCF_044747365.1 Kitasatospora sp. NPDC090091 | reverse complement strand
TGGCAGGCGTGGGGGTAGCGGACGAGCCCGTGCCGGAGACCGCCGAGGTGCCGGCCGAGCCGGAGCCGTGGGCCGCGGCGGTGGGCGCGCTGGAGGGCTCGCCGTGGGCGGTGGGGGTGGGCGTGGAGGTGCCGGTTGCGGCAGTGGCCATTCCCCCCGCGGCCGCGATGGCTGCGGCGGTGGCGGTCGCGGTGATGAGCATGATCGGGCGGATACGCATGAAGCGGTGTCCTTTCCTGCGGGCGTCCGGTTGATGCCAGCGCCCCTGTACGCCTCCCGACGCCCGGCAGGTCGCACCCCGCACACGTGATCCAGGTCATAGGCCGTCGATGCGACGCAGTGGCGGCGCTCGTGCGTACAGGGTGGGGGGCTGCGCCCGGGACGCACGGCTCCACCGCCGCGACCGAGGGTGCCTCCCCACGCACCGCCTGTGCCGCGCGCTGACGGACAGCCCCGGAGGAGAAGCCCTTGATGACGTCACAGGAGTTCGACGCGTTCTACGCGGCGTCCTTCTCCCGCCTGACCAGGCAGCTCTACGCGCTGACCGGCAACTGGTCCGAAGCACAGGACGTGGTCCAGGAGGCCTTCATCCGCGCGTGGGACCGAAGGCGCACCTTCGACCCGGACGATGCCCCGGAGGCATGGATCCGGACCACGGCCCGGCGGCTGGCCCACTCCCGCTGGCGGCGTCTCGCCCGGGGCCTGCACTTGGCGGGACGCCACCAGCGTCAAGAACCACTCACAGTCGAGCCGCCCACCGAGGAGCACCTGATGCTGGTCACCGCGCTCCGCGACCTGCCCGAGGCACAGCGAAGCGCCCTGGTCCTGCACCACATGTGCGACCTCTCCGTCGAGCAGGTCGCGGCCGAGACCGGCGCCAGCGTCAGCGCCGTCAAGAGCCGCCTCGCCCGCGGCCGGACTGCGCTCGCGGCCAAACTCGTCGGCCGAACCCCGACCCCGACCAGCGAGGAAGGAAAGCTCCGTGTCTGACCCCATTCACGACACCCTCGCCGACCGGCTGCGGCTGCTCGGTACGCAGATGCCCGCACCGACCCTGCCCGCTGCGGAGATCCGCAGACGCGCCGACCGGCGCCGCCACCGCCGGCGCGCCCTGGGCGCGACCGCGGCCTGTATCGCAGCAGCCCTGTGCCTGGCTCTCCCGTCCGTTCTGCACTCACCGGGAGCACAACACTCACCGGGACCACAACAAGGAGCAGCCACCACAGGCACCTCCTCCGGGTCGGCTTCCCCCCACC
>NZ_JBIVDY010000063.1:0-1325 GCF_044747365.1 Kitasatospora sp. NPDC090091 | reverse complement strand
TCGTGGAGCGTCCGCACACCGTCCGCGAACCGCACCGCCCGACGCACATGCCGCACCCAGTAGGCGGGATCGGCCAGCTCCTCCGAGACCAGACCACCCGTCACGTTCGACACCACCGCGATCCGCGGGGCGGCGTAGGACAGACCGCGGGCGACCTGCTCGAACTCCGCCAGCATCGGCTCCATGCGCGGCGAGTGGAAGGCGTGGCTGACGCGCAGGCGGGAGGTCTTGCGGCCCTCCCAAGCCGAGAGCCATTCCTCGGCGGCGTCGGCGTCGCCGGACACCACCACCGCGCGCGGGCCGTTGACGGCCGCGATCTCCAGCCGGCCCTCGAACCCGGCGAGTGAGGCAGCCACCTCGTCCTCGTCGGCCTGCACGGCGACCATCGCACCGCCTGCCGGCAGCGCGCCCATCAACCGGCCGCGCGCCACCACCAGCGCACACGCATCCGCCAGCGACAACACACCCGCCACGTGAGCGGCCACGATCTCACCGACCGAGTGCCCCATCACGTAGTCCGTCCGGACCCCGAGAGACTCCACCAGCCGGAACAGCGCCACCTCAACGGCGAACAGCGCCGCCTGCGTGAACTCCGTCGCATCCAGCAGAGCAGCCTCCGCCGAACCCTCCTCCGCACTCAACAGCGCCCACAACGAACGCCCCAGCAGCGGATCCAGCTCCGCACACACCAGCTCCAGAGCAGCGTCGAACCCAGGGAACGCCCCCGCCAACTCCACACCCATCCGAGCCCGCTGCGAACCCTGGCCGGTGAACAGCACCGCGGTGCGACCCGCCACCACACGGCCCTCGACCACCCGAGCCACCGACTCACCGACCGACAACGCGGCCAGACCGGCAAGGAGTTCATCACGATCGGCCGCGACGACCACACCACGGGAGTCGAGCCGGGCCCGCGAGACCACCGACGAGAAGCCGACGTCCGTCAGGGAGACATCCGGCTCCGCCAGAAGATGCGCCCGCAGCCGGTCCGCCTGCTCCCGCAGCGCCGCACCGGACTTGGCCGACACCACCACCGGCACGGCCGGCAACTCGGTCGGCTCCGGTGCCCCGGCCGGCTCGGTCAGCTCGGCCGGCTCGGCCGCCGGGGCCTCCTCCAGGATCACGTGCGCGTTCGTCCCACTGATCCCGAACGAGGACACCGCAGCACGCCGCGGACGCCCCTCCGCCGCAGGCCAGTCCCGCGCCTCGGTCAGCAGCTCCACCGCACCCGAGGCCCAGTCCACGTGCGGCGACGGCTCGTCCACGTGCAGCGTCCGCGGCAGAACCCCGTGCCGCATCGCCATCACCATCTTGATCACACCGCC
>NZ_JBIVDY010000062.1:0-1373 GCF_044747365.1 Kitasatospora sp. NPDC090091 | reverse complement strand
CCCGCGAAGCGCTTCCACCTCACCAAGATCCACAGGCCGCAGCATGCACCCCCGCAGCCGCCAAGATCAAATCAACCTAACGAAGTACTACTAGGACTTGTCCGACAAATCCGGGTTGTAGGCAATCAGGCATGATGTCCGAGTGAGCATCATCGTGAAGTTCTTCGTGGCGCCGGACGACACGTCAGCGGCTCTGACCCTCCAAACCGGGCCGGGACGGGCATTCGAGTCGCTCTCCTTCGGCAACTTCTATCCCGAAGAGGCGGTGATCGAGTGGGAATGCCTTCTCGTCGGCGGCAGCTTCGAGGAACTCGTCGATGCTGGTGAGCCTCGCATCGTCGCCGGCCAGGGCAACGACGGATGCGTCGTCTTCGCGATCTCGCCTCGCCTGTCCACTGCACTCGCGGACGCTGGGCCCTCCAGGTTGCGTGACGTCGCCGCCTCGTGGGCTCAGCAGCGTGCGCAGGACGGTGAGGTCATCGACACGGAGATCGCCGAGGCGATCGTGGGTGATCTGGCTGGCCTCGTCAGCAGCGCCCGGCACCAGGACCAGGGCGTCTATTGCTGGGTCGCGTAGGAGTCCGCGTTCTCGGAGCCAGATGGCGGCGGCCGCCGCGGTGGCAGTGCCGAGGAATCGCGCTTCCGTGAAGACCGGGGCTGGTCGCGATCGTTCCGTCTCCTGTTGGATGGCCTGGTGGAACACATAGCTGCTGAGCTGTTCACCGATCCCGGGAACAACGCTGTCGTCCGCCTACCCCCGCGCCGGTTCCCAGGTGTGCTCATCCAGGGCGATTCCCTGTCGGTCATCCGCACGGAGGTGGCCGAGATCATGGAGGCCTGCGACCGGGGTGACGTCAGCGAAGCCCGCGAGGCGGCGGCACTTCTCCTCGCAGACCTCGACTGCCTGCTGGCCCGCTACACCACGGCATTGGAGGAGCACGGCATCGCCCGACCTTACTGACCGGATATCTGCAGCCGTCACGAAATCGCGGGCAGACCCAGATCAAGTGTGCCGTCCACGTCGAGGCGGGCCCCGGCCGCGTCTTGTCAGGGAGGCTGCCCGGGCCTGTGACCACAAGCTATCGGCACCTCCGCCCGGCGTCCTTCGGGCAATCCGCCCGCACCCGGCGGCTCACCCGGTCCATACCTTTCTTCGTGGGCTGTTCCGGTCATTCGTAGGATCGGGGCACCCAGGGGTGCTGGGTATGGCTGTCACCCGACCGCCGATGATGTGGCTTCCATTGATTGGCCGCCCGGCACCCCGCGACGACTCGGCCGCTAGTAGTGCTTTGTTAGGAGGCTTGTCGCATCGTGTGGTCGGTAGTTCTCTGGTCGTATGAGGGCTGGGGAGCTTGCGGTGTGGCGGGGGCGGT
>NZ_JBIVDY010000061.1:0-1384 GCF_044747365.1 Kitasatospora sp. NPDC090091 | reverse complement strand
CGGGCCTACTCGGTGACCATCACAGGATCAATCGGGGAAGGTACGCCTGCTGCGTTCCTCCCGGCGCCGATCCACAGGTCTCGAGCATTGCTCTGGATCGCGTGTCGGCCCTTGGTGTTGTCGCCCGAACCGGCCCCGCTTGGTGGTGACGGCCCTGGTCACCTGAGTGACGCGGGGCCGTCGTCGTGAAAGCCTTGGCGCATGTCCGAGCTGAGCGAAGATGCCGATCACCCGCTCAGGTTGCTCGGCTTCTGAGGGTCGCCCGAGGACCAGAAGCTGCCGAACCCGGCTCACCGACGGCTACTACCTCTGGCCGGAAGGCCTCGCCCATTACGCCCTCGACCACGGAGTCAGGCTGCCGGCCGAGTTCGCCGACCACATCGAACAGAGGCGTAATGCCTGGAAGATCGGGAGCGGGATGTCGCCTGGTGGCGTGAGAACGCCTCCAGGACATAGACCCCGAGTCGTTCAGCCGCGGCTGGCGCGCCTCGCCTTGGCAAGGAGCTCGCGCCGCGCCGGCGGGTGCGTTAGGAACCCGCCGGTGAGGGTGAGGAACTCGGTGTGGTGGACAAGGCGGTCGATCATCGCGGCGGCCACGACGTCGACGGTTGCCGCAGATCCGGCACTCGCCGGGCGCGCCGTTCGGCTGTCGTAGGCGCATGGCAGGCTGCTGCCGGACCGGTTCGTGGTGAGGTGGAGGCTGGCTGACGTGTGGAAGACGGGTGAGGTCTGGCGGCTGTCTCAGCAGGACGAACTGGTCGGGGAGATCGTGATCGAGGGCGGCGAATTTCCCTGGTTGTCGGGCCGCTTCGTGGCAACCCCGGCGTTCGCCGACTGGAAGCCCCTGTTCGATCGTGAGATCGCGCTCCTCGAAGAAGAGGACTGGGACCGGTGGGAGCCGATCGTCGACGAGATCAGCTGCAAGCTGATCCTGGCCGCACCTGCGGGGCCCGTCGCCGAGTTCCTGCTGCACATCGACGGCGGCCAGGCCTGGTTTCGCTGGAGTGACGAGCCGTTCGAGTAGCCTCTCAGCCCTTGGTGGAGGTCTGGCCGACCCGTGAGCGAGCCCGAGACGCGGCGCCGGACGACTCAAGCAGGGACAAGCTCGATCGTGCACTCGACAAGGTACGCAACCCAAGGACGATTGAGTCCTTGCTGGCGCAGAGCGACGAGGAGTTCGCGCAAGCGCGAGAGGATGTTCCGCAATGCTTCAACTGTTGCGCCATCGGATGTTTCATGTGCTGGCCGTCAGAGTGCGTCGCTTGCTGTCTCATCAGCTGCGTAATGTGCTAGTAGTGCTTCGTTAGGTCTGACGTGGCCGGGGGCGTCCCGGTCGGCGTGCATCGGGTAACTCGCGGTGGCAGGTGGGGCATTCGCCGGTCCA
>NZ_JBIVDY010000059.1:0-1685 GCF_044747365.1 Kitasatospora sp. NPDC090091 | reverse complement strand
CTTCGAACGCCTCGTAGAAGCCCTCAACCCCACCCGCACCCCCCACCACCACCCCCTCTTCCAAACCATCCTCACCCTCAACAACACCACCACGGTGAGCAACGAACTCGACTCCCAGGACGTCGAGTTCGAGAGCGCCGCCAAGTTCGACCTGTCGTTCTCGGTCACCGAGCAGCACACGCCCGACGGCGCCCCCGACGGCCTCACCGTCACCGTCGAGTACGCCGCCGACCTCTTCGAACCCGCCACCGTCGAACGACTCGCCGACCAGTTCCAACGCATCCTGCGCAGCGCCGCCGAACACCCCGACACCCCCATCCACGACATCGACCTGCTGGGCGACGCCGGACGGGCCGAACTCGCCGCGCTGGCCACCGGCGACGTCCGCCCGCTGCCCGCCGCCGCCCTGCCGGAGCTGTTCGCCGCCCAGGTCGCCCGCACCCCCGACGCCACCGCCGTCACCTGCGGCACCGACACCCTCAGCTACGCCGAACTCGACACCGCCACCGAGCGCCTGGCCCGCCACCTCACCGCGCTGGGCGCGGACGCGGAGAGCCGGGTCGCGGTGCTCCAGCAGCGCTCGACGGCGCTGGTGGCCAGCACGCTGGCCGTGGTGCGGGCGGGCGGCGCGTACGTGCCGCTGTCCGAGAGCTGGCCGGCCGAGCGGATGGAGCTGGTGCTCGCCGACACCGGCGCCGAGCTGCTGCTGGTGGACGCGGCCACCCGCGACCTGCCGTTCGTCCGGGCCCGGGCGGCGGCCGGCATCCGGGTGGTGGACGTCTCGGCCCCGCTGCCGGACGCCCCCGCCCGTGCCGTCCCGGCGCGCCCCCTCCCGGCCGTCCAGCCGGAGCGGCTCGCCTACGTGATGTACACCTCCGGCTCCACCGGCACGCCCAAGGGCGTCGCCGTCACCCACGCGGACGTGGCCGCGCTGGCCGCCGACCACTGGTGGCAGCAGGACGGCCACCACCGGCGGGTGCTGTTCCACTCCCCGCACGCCTTCGACGCGGCCACCTACGAGCTGTGGGTGCCGCTGCTGAGCGGCGGCCAGGTGGTGGTGGCGCCGGCCGGCGACCTGGACGCCGAGCGGATCGGGCGACTGGTCGCCGAGCACCGGATCACCGCGCTCTGGCTGACCGCCGGCCTGTTCCGGCTGCTCGCCGAGGACGCGCCGGAGAGCCTGGCCGGGGTGCGCGAGGTGCTCACCGGCGGCGACATCGTGCCGGCGGCCGCGGTGCGCCGGGTGCTGGACGTCCACCCGGAGCTGCGGGTGGTCGACGGCTACGGCCCGACCGAGACCACCGTCTTCGCGACCAGGCACCCGATGACCGCCGGGGACGAGCTCGGCAGCACCGTGCCGATCGGCCGCCCCCTGGACAACATGCGGGTCCAGGTGTTGGATGCCGGGCTGCGGCAGGTGCCGGTCGGGGTGCCGGGCGAGCTGTTCATCGCCGGCGCCGGACTGGCCCGCGGCTACCTGGGCCGTCCGGGCGCGACGGCCGAGCGCTTCCTGCCCGACCCGTTCGGCGCGCCCGGCTCACGGATGTACCGCACCGGCGACCTCGGCCGCTGGCACCATGATCCGCACGGCGAAGGCCGGCTGGAGTTCCTCGGCCGCACCGACGACCAGATCAAGCTCCGCGGCTTCCGCATCGAACCCGCCGAGATCGAAACCCACTTCACCG
>NZ_JBIVDY010000058.1:0-1956 GCF_044747365.1 Kitasatospora sp. NPDC090091 | reverse complement strand
AACCCTGCGCCGCAACGAACCCGGCCCCACCCGCTTCCTCACCTCACTCGCCCAAGCCCACACCCACGGCACCACCCCCACATGGACCACCCTCAGCCTCCAACCGCACACCGATCACCTCGCCCTGCCCACCTACGCCTTCCAGCAGCAGCGCTACTGGCTGGACTCGGCGGCCTCAGGTGCGGGCGATCCGGCCGGGCTCGGGCTGGTCCCGGCGGATCATCCGCTGCTCGGCGCGACGATCGCGCTGGCCGAGGGCGAAGGGGTGGTCTTCACTGGCCGCGTCTCGGTGCGGACACAGCCGTGGCTGGCGGATCACGTCGTCTTCGGGACGGTGCTGCTGCCCGGTACCGCCTATGTCGAACTGGCCACCCGGGTTGGGGCGGAGTTCGGCTGCGGGCGGGTCGAGGAGCTGGTGCTGGAGACGCCGCTGCTGATCCCCGAGCAGGGGGCCGTGCAGCTGCAGGTGACGGTCGGGGGCATCGACGACACGGGACGACGGTCGCTGGCCGTGCACTCCCGGATCGAGCCGGCGGTGCCGGACATCGGCTCGGCCGAGGGGGCCTGGGACCGCCACGCGGTCGGCGTTCTCGTCCCGGACCCGGTGGCCTCCTCCGAGCCGGACGGCAGCGGTCTGTCCGTTTGGCCGCCCGAGGGGGCGGAATCGGTGGACGTGTCCGGTCTGTACGACGGGCTCGCCGAGGTCGGCTACGGGTACGGTCCGGTGTTCCAGGGGCTGCAGGCAGCCTGGCGCCTGGGCGGGGACGTCTTCGCCGAGGTGGCCCTGGCCGAGGACGACCATGCCGCGGCCGCGCGGTTCGGCCTGCACCCCGCGCTGCTCGACGCGGCGCTGCACGCCCTCGGCCTGGTCGAGGGCGCCGGGCGCGACGGTGTGGGCCTGCCGTTCTCCTGGAGTGGCGTGTCACTGCACGCGACCGGTGCGACCGCGCTACGGGTCAGGCTGTCGCCGGCCGGGGAGGACACGGTCTCGCTGACCGTCGCCGACCCGGACGGGCAGCCGGTCGCCTCGGTCGACTCGCTGGTGACGCGCCCGTTCTCCGCCCAGCAGTTGGCCGGTGCGCGCGCGGCGGGGAACTCCCCGCTGTTCGGGCTGGAATGGAGCGCGGTGCCGGTCGCTGACACCGCCCTGGTGGAGCCGGGGCGGTGGGCCGTCCTGGAGCGCGCCGGTACGGGCAAGGCGTCGGCGGTGTTGGATGTGGCGGGCTCGCTGCGAGGCGCCGGGGTGACCGTGGAGTCGTACGCGGATCTGGCGGCGCTGGATGCGGCCGTCGACTCCGGTGTGCCGGTGCCGGCCGTGGTGGTGGTGCCGTTCGTCTCGGCGGTGCCGGCCGGCCTCACGTCGCCGGACGAGGTCGCGCAGGTCAACTCCTCGGCGCGGCAGCGGACGGTCGATGCCCTGGGGCTGCTGCAGTCGTGGCTGGGTGACGAGCGTTACGCCGCCAGCCGACTCGTCCTGCTCACCCACCACGCCATCGCCACCCACCCCGACGAGAACATCACCGACCTCCCCCACACACCCCTCTGGGGCCTCACCCGCTCCGCCCAATCCGAACACCCCCACCGCATCACCCTCATCGACACCGACAACCACCCCACCAGCTGGCACACCCTCCCCACCACACTCACCACCCACCCCCAACACGCCCTCCGCAACGGCACCCCCCACACCCCCCACCTCACCCACCACACCAACACCACCCCCCAACCCCCCATCAACCCCAACGGCACCATCCTGATCACCGGCGGCACCGGCACCCTCGCCACCCACATCGCCCGCCACCTCGTCACCCACCACGGCGCCCGACACCTGACACTCGTCAGCCGCTCCGGCCCCAACGCCCCCCACGCCACCGAACTCCACACCGAACTCACCACACTCGGCGCCACCGTCACCATCACCGCCTGCGACACCACCGACCCCAAAGCCCTGCACCG
>NZ_JBIVDY010000057.1:0-2386 GCF_044747365.1 Kitasatospora sp. NPDC090091 | reverse complement strand
AGAAGCCGTTGTCGTACCGATCTGGGTGAGCATGGGTTCGAGCGCGGCCGCTCAGTCGGGCGACCTTCTGTCTGTCCGTGCATGAAGACAGGGCCTCTGGTGCAGCTTGGGGCTGTCGAGACCTTGAGCACACCAGGAGGCCCTACCGACGGCATGCATCCCGGCACCTCCACCGCAGAGCCGAGACAACACCTCGTCTCTGCCGCCGAAACACCGACCCTATGCCTGGCCAGCGCAAATGCACCCGTCACTCTCGGAAAGACAACGGCTTCTAACTGGCCCGGACAGGAATCGTGTCAGAAGTCTGGTCTAGGTTTGGCCTGTGAATCACAGCACCCTCACGGCCGGGGCGCCCCGCGAACCTGACGTGCCGCCCTACCAGGTAGTCCTGGCGGAGACTGATTGGGGTTCGCTCCAGACAGCTTTCGGGAACGGTGAGTGCCTTCCCAAAGTCCTGGCACGGTTGCTGGAGCCTGATCCCAAGGTGCAGGTCACCGCTTTGTCGGAACTGAGTGAGCTGGTCGGCCACCAGAACACCATCTACGAAGCCACCGCCCCCGTCGCCATGTATGTCGCCGGCATCCTCACCCACCCGGCGGCCATGACCCTCCGGCCGTATCGCAACGTCCCCATCCGCGCGACATTGTTGAACTGGTTGGCTTCCACGGCCGACAACGCTTGTGACGAGGTTGTCGACCGCACCGAGCAGTACTTCCCTGGCTTCCTCACCCCCGGCACCATCGTGGCGGTCTTCCGGGACCTGCGCCCGATGCTTTATCGAGCCGTCGCGCCCTTCCTGCAGGACAGTCACGAGGACGTGCGCGAAGCCGCCAGCCTCGCCGCGCTCATCCTCGCCGAACACCCCGCGCTCGCCCAGCACCGCGATCACCTCGCCGTGCATGCGCGCCGCATCCTGGACACCAGCAGCGACGCCCCTAACCGGCGCGTTGCCTGGAAGGCCCTCGAAGCATGGGGCCACGACGTCACCGACATCGAACCTTTCCAGGAGAAGCCCTGGGACTGCGGGCCACACAGCGATGGCCGCGGCGATCTCGAACCTCCCTTCTGACTGAGAAGCGAACGGCCCACCGGCCCAAGGATGTGCGGCCGTTTAGAAGCCGTTGTCGTAACGATCTTGGTGAGCATGGGTTCGAGTGCGGCGGCTCGGTCGGGCGGTCTTTGGTCTGTCCGTGCATGAAAACAGGGCCTCTGGTGCAGCTCGGGGTTGTTGAGACCTTGAGCACATCAGGAGGCCCTGTTGCCGCTGTTGTACGCCCTCACGCCTGCAGGCTTCAACTCGGCTGCTCGTGAGTGTGATTGTCTCGCTCACCGGTTCGGCAACGCCGGGGACCGGCCGCACAGGCGGCCGAAGTATCCCTCGGACATGACGGATGCCGAATGGGCCGTGGTGCGCGATGCGCTGCCGGTGCCGGGGTGGCTGGAGGGCCGGGGCGGTCAGCCGGAGGGCTATTGCCATCGGCAGATGGTCGACGCGGTGCGCTACCTGGTCGCAGGCGGCATCACCTGGCGGTCGATGCCCGCGGACTTCCCCGCGTGGGACCGCGTCTACGCGTTCTTCCGGCGCTGGCGGGACAAGGGTCTGGTCGCCGAGTTCCACGACCGGCTGCGCGACCGGGTCCGCGAGGCCGCCAGCCGGGACCGGGAACCGACGGCGGGCATCATCGACTCCCAGTCGGTGAAGGGAGCCGCGTCGGTGCCAGCCGCGACCAGGGGTTTCGACGGTGGGAAGAAGGTCAACGGGCGCAAGCGCCACATCGTGGTGGACACCCTCGGGCTGCTGCTGACGGTGATGGTCACCGCGGCGTCCGTCACCGACCGCGACGCGGGCCGGACACTGCTGGCCCGGCTACGGGAGCGGCACTGGCGCATCACGCTGGTGTGGGCGGACGGCGGCTACACCGGACGCCTGGTCGACGTCACCCGCGACATCCTCGCCATCGCGCTGTCAGTGGTCAGACGCACCGACGACACCACGGGCTTCGTGGTGCTGCCCAAGAGGTGGCTGGTGGAGCGGACGTTCGCGTGGCTGATGCGCTCGCGTCGCCTGGCCCGCGACTACGAGGCCCGCACCGACACCGCGGAGGCGATGATCCGCTGGTCGATGACCATGGTCATGAGCCGCCGCCTCGCCCGGCGGCCACGCTGAACAACCCCGGACGGTCCTCAGTCAGCCAGCCCCGCGCGGCCAGCCGCTTCGCCTTTGACCGCACCCCCTCGACCTTCGCCGGAACCGCCTCCAGACCGAGCGCCAGCGCCAGCTGCCGACAGTCCATCGCCTCCCCGCCCGACCCGCTCTCGCCGGCCAGGACATCCACGAGCCGACGGTAGTCCGACGCCAGCACACCGACATCGAGGCCGTCCCTCC
>NZ_JBIVDY010000056.1:0-2929 GCF_044747365.1 Kitasatospora sp. NPDC090091 | reverse complement strand
ACCACCACAACGTCACCACCTACCTCGAAATCGGACCCGACCCCACCCTCACCCCCCACACCCCCGACACCACCCACACCACCCACACCCTCCGCCACAACCACAACGAAACCCACACCCTCCTCACCGCCCTCGCCCACCTCCACACCCACACCACCCCCCTCACCTGGACCACCACCCTCAACCACACACCCACCCACACACCCACCAACCTCCCCACCTACCCCTTCCAACACCACCGCTACTGGCTGGAGTCGGCCGCCGGGAGCGAGCAGGCCGTAGCCTCGCCGGGGCAGCCCGGTGTGACGGCGGATCACGCCGAGGCACGGTTCTGGGAGGCCGTGGACCGAAGCGACGTACCGGCGCTCACCTCGGTTCTCGGCCTGGAGGACGCCGACGGTCTGCCCCTGGACGCCGTACTGCCCGCGCTCTCCACCTGGCACCGGCGGCTGCGCGAGCACGCGGCGGTGAGCGGCTGGCGCTACCGGACGAGCTGGACCGCCCTCGGCCCGCGTCCAACGGCCACGACGCTCAGGGGTGCCGAGTGGCTGCTCGTGACCCCGTCCGGGTCGGACTCGGGCTCGGGCTCGGGTGGGGTCACCGGGAACATCAGTGGCAACACGGACACCGGGGACAACGGACCCTCCTGGATCGCCACCGTCCGCGCCGCTCTCCAGGACGCCGGCGCCCGGGTCGTCGAGGTCCCCGTCCGCGACGGGCGGAGCGACCGGGACACGGTCGCCGAGCTCGTCCGGCGTGCCGTTGCCGACGGCGGTCCGGTCCAGGGCGTGCTGTCGCTGCTCGCCCTGGACGGCGGAGCCTGCAGCGAGCCACCGCTGTCGGCCGCGGTCGCCCCGACCCTCGCACTGCTGCAAGGGCTCGCCGACGCCGCGGTGTCGGCCCCGCTGTGGGTGGCCACCAGCGGCGCGGTCCGGGTCAGCCCGGCGGACCCGCCGGCCCGTGCGGAATCCGCCGCCCTGTGGGGCCTGGGCCGGGTGGCGGCACTGGAGCATCCCGACCGCTGGGGCGGGCTGATCGACCTGCCGACCACCCCGGACGGCCGTGCCTCGCGGCTGCTGACCGACCTGCTCGCCGAGCCGCGCGACGAGGACCAGCTGGCCGTCCGGGTCTCCGGCGGCTATGCATGCCGCCTGGTGCCCGCACCGGCGACGGACACGGAGGGTGCACCGACCCCGTGGCGGGCGCGGGGCACGGTCCTGGTGACCGGAGGCACCGGCGCGCTGGGTGCCCACGTGGCACGGTGGCTGGCGCGCAACGGTGCCGAGCACATCGTGCTGACCAGCCGCTCCGGGGCGCGGGCCCGCGGCGCCGAGCAGCTGCGAGACGAACTGACCGCCCTCGGCGCCACGGTCACCGTCGCGGGCTGCGACGTCGCCGACCGCGCCGAGTTGGCACGGCTCCTCGACTCCCTCCCGGCCGCGCCGCCCCTGAGGGCGGTCGTCCACGCCGCCGGAGTACTCGCCGACGGCGTGCTGGAGTCGATGGAGCCCGAGCGCCTCGACCGGGTCTTCCGAGCCAAGGCCGACGCGGCCCACCACCTGCACGAGCTCACCCGGGGGCTGGACCTCGACGCGTTCGTGCTGTTCTCGTCGCTGTCCGGCACATTGGGCGGCGCGGGACAGGGCAACTACGCCGCGGCGAACACCTACCTGGACGCGCTCGCCCAACAGCGCCATGCCGAAGGTCTGCCCGCCACCTCCATCGCCTGGGGCCCCTGGGCGGACGGCGGCATGGCCGTCGACGACGCGGTACGGGAGCGCATGCGCCGCGGCGGAGTGCGCCCGATGGCACCGGAGCAGGCGATCAGGGCGCTGGAAGAGGCGCTGGGTGGTGACGAGACGACGCTCGCGGTCGCCGACATCGACTGGGAGCGGTTCCTGCCCGCCTTCACCGCGAGCCGTCCCAGCCCGCTCCTCGCCACGCTCCCGGCGGCACGGCGTCAGGCCTCCGCGCCCGGCTCCGCATCGTCCCCGGCCGGAGCGGGCGGCACCGCCGCCACGTCGGTTCTCGCGCAGCTGCTCACGGACGCCCCGGCGGGGGCTGGTACGGAGGTGGCGCTGGAGCTCGTCCGCACCCAGGTGGCCGCGGTGCTCGGACACTCCTCCGCGGAGACCGTCGCACCCGAGCGGGCATTCCGCGAGCTGGGATTCGACTCGCTCACCGCCGTGGAACTGCGCAACCGGCTCAACGCGGCCACCGGTCTGACGCTGTCCGCCACCCTGATCTTCGACTATCCGACCCCCGAGGCCCTGTCCCGGCACGTGGTGGAGGCGGTCCTCGGCACCGGTGCCCGGATCGGGGCGGTCACGGGGCCGACCCGCGACGCCGAGGACGATCCGGTCGTCATCGTCGGGATGAGCTGCCGTTTTCCGGGCGGGGCCGACTCGCCGGAGAAGCTGTGGGACCTGCTGATCGCCGGCGAGGACGCCGTCGCGCCCTTCCCGACGGACCGGGGCTGGCCCCTCGGCGAGCTCTTCGACCCGGACCCTGACCGCTCCGGAACGAGCTATGTACACGAGGGCGGCTTCGTCGCAGGCGCCGCGGACTTCGATGCCGGGTTCTTCGGGATCTCGCCGCGTGAGGCGCTGGCGATGGATCCGCAGCAGCGGCTGCTGCTGGAGACGTCGTGGGAGGTGTTCGAGCGGGCCGGGATCGACCCGGTGACGCTGCGGGGCAGCCGGACCGGGGTCTTCGCCGGGACCAACGGCCAGGACTACGCGAGCCACTCGACGTACGCGCCCGCGGACCTCGAAGGACACATCGGGACGGGCAACGCGGCCAGTGTCATGTCCGGCCGCATCGCCTACACGCTGGGCCTGGAGGGGCCGGCGGTCACGGTCGACACGGCGTGCTCGTCGTCGCTGGTGGCGCTGCACCTGGCCGCGCAGGCGCTACGGCAGGGCGAGTG
>NZ_JBIVDY010000055.1:0-3436 GCF_044747365.1 Kitasatospora sp. NPDC090091 | reverse complement strand
ACCACCACCCTCAACCACACCCCCACCCACACACCCACCAACCTCCCCACCTACCCCTTCCAACACCACCGCTACTGGCTCGACACCCCCACCACCCCAAGCGACCCAGCAGCCCTGGGACTCGCCACCACCACCCATCCCCTGCTCGGCGCCGCGGTCCCCCTGGCCGACACCCACGGATACCTCTTCACCTCACGACTCTCCCTCACCACCCACCCCTGGCTGGCCGACCACGCCGTCATGGGCACGGTCCTGCTCCCCGGCACCGCCTTCGTCGAACTCGCCCTGCACGCCGGCGGCGAGGTGGGCTGCGACCGTCTGGACGAGCTCACCATCGAAGCGCCCCTGGTGCTGCCCGAAGGCGAGGCTGTGCAGATCCAGTTGTCGGTGGGGCCGGCCGAGCAGTCCGGCCGGCGGTCGGTGACCCTGTACTCGCGGCCCGACGAAGCCGCCGCGGATCAGCCGTGGACCCGCCATGCCGGCGGTGCGCTGGCCCCGGGAGACCGGGTTGCGTCGACCGCGTGGGCCGGTGCCTGGCCCCCCTCGGACGCGACGCAGGTGGACATCGACGGGATGTACGAGCGGCTGGCCGAGGCCGGTCTGGAGTACGGGCCGATCTTCCAGGGGCTGCGGGCGGTCTGGCGCAGTGACAAGGAGGTGTTCGCCGAGCTGGCCCTGCCGGACGCCCCGGCGACCTCCCACCGGCGAGGGGCTGACGCGGGGGCGTTCGGGCTGCACCCGGCGCTGCTGGACGCCGCCCTGCACGCGGTGGGTTTCGGCCCGTTCCTGTCCGAGGCGGAACGCGCTTCGGGTCAGGCACGGCTGCCGTTCTCCTGGGGCGGTGTGACCCTGCACGCGGCGGGTGCCGCCGAACTGCGCGTGCGGCTGTCCCCGGCCGGGGAGAACGCAGTGAGCCTGGCGGTCACCGACACCCTGGGGGCTCCGGTGGCCTCGGTGGAGTCCCTGCTGACGCGTCCGGTCTCGGCCCAGCAGCTGGAGGGTGCGCGCACGGCCGGACGCGACTCGTTGTACCGGGTGGCCTGGAACCCGCTGCAGGCCGGTGCCGAAGGCGCGGACGAAGGGCGCTGGGCGGTCGTCGAACCCGACGACCACCCGTCGGGTCTGCGGATCGTCGACACGGACGGCGACGCGCGGGTCGAGCGTCACGCAGGTCTCGGCGGGCTGCTGGACGCGCTCTCGGCGGGTGCCGCCACGCCCGACGTGGTCCTCCTCCCGTACACGGGTCACGGCACCCCGACGACGGTCGGTTCCACGGAGGCGCTCGACTCGCCCGCCACCGCCGCCGCGGTGCGCGAGGCCGCCCACGGCCTGCTCCACGTGCTCCAGCGGTCGCTGGCGGACGAGCGCCTGGCCGACACCCGGCTGGTCGTGGTCACCCGGGGTGCCGTCAGCACCGGTGACGACGACCCGCTCGCCAACCTCGTGCAGGCCCCGCTGTGGGGGCTGGTGCGCTCCGCCCAGTCGGAGCACCCGGGGCGGGTGACGCTGCTGGACGTGGACGCCGCCGGGGTCCGCGACGTGTCCGGTGACGCCGCGGTGCTGCGTCGCTCGGCCCTCGCCGTGGCGCTCGACCTGGGCGAGCCGCAACTCGCCGTCCGCCGGGACGCCGCCCTCGTCCCCCGCCTGGAGCGGCTGGCCTCCGCTCCCGCCCCGGGCGGCGACTCCGCGCAGGCCGCGGGATCCGGGGCGACGGGCACCGGTTTCGCCCCGAACGGCACGGTGCTGGTCACCGGTGGCACCGGGACCCTGGGCGCACACGTGGCACGGCACCTGGTGACCCGGCACGGTGTGCGGCACCTGCTGCTGACCAGCCGGCGGGGACCCGACGCCCCGGGCGCCGCCGACCTGTGCGCGGAGCTGACCGGTCTGGGGGCCGAGGTCACCGTCGTGGCCTGCGACACGGCGGACCGGCCCGCCGTGGCGCGCCTGCTGGCCGGCATCCCGGCCGAGCACCCGCTCACCGGGGTGATCCACACGGCGGGTACGGTCGACGACGCCGTGCTGGAGTCGCTCACCCCCGACCGGGTGGACGGTGTGCTGGCCCCCAAGGCTGACTCCGCGTTCCATCTGCACGACCTCACACGGGAGTACGACCTCGCCGCCTTCGTCCTGTTCTCCTCCGCGGCGGCCACCTTCGGTGGCCCCGGCCAGGGCAACTACGCGCTGGCGAACACCGCGCTGGACGCACTGGCCCAGTACCGGCACGCCCTGGGGCTGCCGGCCACCTCGGTGGCCTGGGGGCTGTGGGCGGAAACCAGCGGTATCACGGCCCACCTCGGCGACGCGGATCTGAGCCGGATGTCCCGGGCCGGCATGGCGCCGCTCTCCACGGATGAAGCGCTGAGGTTCTTCGACGCGGCACGCGCCACCGACCATCCCCTGGTCGTGGCGATGCGGCTGGACACGGCGAAGGTCCGGGCCCAGGGTCCGGCGGCGGTGCCGCTGCTGCTTCGGGGCCTGGTCCGGGTGCCGGTGCGTTCCGCGGCGGGAGGCGGGTCCGCGCCCGCTCCGGGCGCGGGCGAGGCGCTCAGGCGACGCCTGGCCGGGGTGTCCGGCCCCGACCGCGACAAGGCCGCGCTCACCTTCGTGTCCGCACAGATCGCCACGGCGCTCGGGCATGCCAACCCGTCGGCAATCGTGCCCGACCGCCCGCTGGGCGAGCTCGGGCTCGACTCGCTGATCGCCGTCGAGCTGCGCAACCGGCTCAGCGCGGAAACCGGGCTCCGGCTCCCGGCGACCCTCACCTTCGACTACCCGACACCACAGGCGCTCGCCGGATACCTGCTGGCCGAGCTGCTGCCCGAGGAGACCGCCGACGGCGCCTTCGCCGGTGCACCGGCCGCCGACGAGGCGGCACTGCGGCGGACCATCGCGGCCATCCCGTTGGCCCGGATCAAGGAGGCGGGCCTGATGGAGGCATTGCTGCGGCTGGCCGGCCCGCAACACACCGAGCCCGAGAATCCCGAACCCGCCGACGAGGCGGCTCTGATCGCAACCATGGATATCGCAGGGCTCGTCCAGATGGCCCTCGGCGACGACGACCAGTCCTGACCAGCCCTGACACACGGAGTTCAAACATCATGACCATGCCTACCGAGAAGATCGTCGAGGCGCTGCGGGCGTCCCTGCTGGAGAACAAGCGACTCCAGCGGGAACACGACGAGTTCGTCTCATCGTCGCGGGAGCCGATCGCGATCGTCGGAATGGGGTGCCGCTACCCCGGCGGAGTCGGCTCCCCCGACGACCTGTGGAACCTCGTCGCCACCGGCCACGACGCCATCACCCCCTTCCCCACCAACCGCGGCTGGAACACCGACACCCTCTACAACCCCGACCCCGACACCCCCGGCACCAGCTACACCCGCGAAGGCGGCTTCCTCCACAACGCCACCCACTTCGACGCCGACTTCTTCGG
>NZ_JBIVDY010000054.1:0-3962 GCF_044747365.1 Kitasatospora sp. NPDC090091 | reverse complement strand
CGCTGGACAGCATCCGCGTGCGCACCGACAAGGCCATGGGACTTCGCAACCTCCCGTCCCAGGACTGGACCGTCAACCGAAGCTGGATGCTCACCTGCAACCTCGCCCACGACGTGGACCGCTGGGTCCGCCTCCTGGCCCTGCACGACCAGGACGACCTGGTGAACGCCGAGCCCGACACCATGCGCTTCCGGATCTACCACCTGCCCGTGCGCCTGGCCGCCCACGCCCGACGCCGCTGGCTGCGGATCGACCGGACCTGGCCCTGGGCGAGCGCGTTCACCACTTGCTGGCGCAGGCTCATCCAGCTCCCGGCCGACACCTGACGGCCGGCCCCACCCCAACAAGAACCAGGAAGGAGGAGAAGCACGTCCGGGCCCGTGGAACCCGGCGTCCCCGCAGCGACATGCGACGGCTCGCCCCGAACGGCAACGGGACATTACGGGCGAACCGCCGCTTTCGTCACCGGCCGATCATCCCTGACGAATCGAGGTCAACCATCATTGTCGCCCAACACTATGACGGCGCGGTTCTGGCCGCTGCCCTGAAGTCCACCGGCTGCCTGCGAGTGGATCAAGAGCGACCACATTTAGTCAGCGCGCAGCCCCAATCGATCCCTCCATCTATCCAATTCCACACCCGATATTTCCGAGGACTGAAGCCAATGGTCGACGGCTTGGACCACTTCGCCGCGATATGGCCATGGATATGCTAGCAACCCTCGCAGAATTACCATCGCTGGCGTGTTTCCTATTTGGAGCAGAGAAAATGAAACTTCTACGATCTCTGCAATTTGCCCAGCTGGCCTAGCATCGATAGCAAGGGAGTCGGCCAGCTCTGGCGAGATCAGCGCGAGGATGAGGTCCCTAGGCCAGCTAGGCGGAAGTTCCTCCAGATGTACGGTCTGGCGCTCCGGTATGTCGCTATAGCGTTGCACTATCACCGGATGGGTCATCACCGAATCCAGCACCACGAGGCGCAGCAGTGAATCGCTGGCATCCTCATAGAGGACATTGAGGAATCCATCGGACGGTAATTTCTCTTGCGTCGCCACCCATCTGAGATACCAAAGCCAGGACTGCATTGAGAGCAACCCCGTGTCGCTTTCCGATAGATCACCAGCCGAGAGCTGATATGCCAGGCTTTCATCACTCTGGAGGAGTTCGGCAAAGCGACAGCAATACGCTTCATTGACTCCTTCTCCATGCGCAGCGTTGGTCATTCGGTCGATAAAGTCAGCACTGAGGCCCAGTAGGCCTTTCATGTCGATCCCCTTATGCGTGCAGATGAGCGTACGTGTTGCGGGCATAAGCCTGACGCACTAGTGCTGCCGCAGCCGCATTGGACTGTCGCGGACCAAGGGGGCCTATTAGCGCATTTCGTCGGAGATCATAGTGGACTTTCTCGAACTCCTCTTCCACGATCACCGCGATGCGCGCATCAGTGAAGGAGGAGCTCGACCCTGAGTGAACAAGCTCACGACTAGCGTCCCAGTCCGATACGGCCATCCAGATGTCGCCCTTTCCTGTGTACCACCGGTTTCTCTGATCCGGCCGGAACAGTACACAGTCAATCTGGAACACTGTTCTGAAGAGGTTTCGCATGAATTGATTTGCCAACTGCGAATGATAGGTAAGCAGCAGTTGTTTCCGGCGGGGCTGAAATCCAGTCCACGCCATGTAAAGGTCCTGTAGGAGTGGCTGAGTTGCGTCATAGACCAGCCACTGCCTGGGATCGAACCGCGCTACCACGCCCACTCGGCCAAAAATGGCCGATGAGATTGGAAACGCCAGTGGAGTGACATAGGTTCCATCGCCCCAAGTAAATCCTGGGGTCGCCGAAATATAAAGCCCACCTCTTCCGCCGCGGTAGCTTCTCGCGTACGTGGCCGCGGTGTACTTGATTACTAACGGCGACTTGCGTTCTTCGTCCATACTTTCGTCCGCCAACTGGGCCAAGAGACTCGCTGGGAACTTCACGACATGTCGACTGATCTCGTCATGAAGGCGCCGAGGTATGAAGTGTTGGTCCCTCATATCTCACTCCCTTGAAGAATTTCAGAAATTTCAGCCCATATGTGCCGCTGCGTACCGCTGACAGCAAATCGCAGTGGCGTCGGCCTGATCGGTTCACCACTTGGGGCCCGGAGGGAGGAATTCAAGCACCATGCTGGCAGCGCGACGGGGATGATGTCGCCAATTTCGACGTGCACGGAGCGTGAGCGGGATGCGGCCAGGGTTTGCGCCCCGGTAAATCCTGTCTGTTCGAGGACCATTCCTTCGCCGATCACGATCTCGGGATCTTGCAGCGCGGACAATTCGAGAAGGACTACGTAGTCTGCACGGGAGGCTGTGGCCGAAAGCGCCTTAAACTCATCATCCCAGGCCTCAGCAGCGGCACGAAACTCGCCCGCGTGATACGAGGCTTCCCGCATGGTTGTGCCAATTCCCGACACCTGGATAACATGATCTCGTTGATATGCCGCCAGTGAATCCTCTGAATCAATAAAGGTAAGGCCCAGGGCCGCAGGGTTTCTCAGCAACACCCGGTCCGAAGCTTTGCGTGCACCCGACAGTGTAAGCAAGGCTACTGCTCCACCGACATTGGGGTTAGCGAGGTCGCCAAACCAGGAAGTCATGTCCTGTCTGACCTCTCCCAGACTTATATGCGTCACAGAGGGCGCGTTGCTATAAAGCTCGCCCCGATATGTGGCTGCTGTGCCGTCCAGTACGCGAACCTGAGGCGCTTGATCGCTGCTTCGTGGAGGCTCCTGCCGAGGCCGCAGAACAACAATCCTCCACTTTTCATTCGTAAGCTCCTGATGCCACTGAGCGTTGCGCACACCGGTGATGAGCTCTGCCAGATCTGCATGCACAACAAGTGCACCCCACCACTCGGTTGCCAGCCAGAGGAGATCCGTCGACGGGATGTCGGGCAGAAAGGCGGCACTTCTTACTCTTTTGGCGACAAGCGCCTGGAATAGCAAACGCCCTATATCGGCAGGGGGGCCATAGGATGTCCACAGTGAGTGACCCCCAGGGCCCTGCACTGATGGCCCGAGGAGGAGTTGCTCTCGTTCGGACTGTAACGGCTCATCGAGGAAATTGATGAGGAACACAGGCTTGTGCATGGCACCTCCTAGGATAGGAGCCGCCCGCCGTCGACCTCAGATCGGACGGCTCGACGCATAAAACAAGTTCTATAAGCCACCGTAGCCTCGCATCCAGGTGACGTCACGTGGGTTCGGATGGCAGACTTCCCGGCGACGGGTGAACCTAACCGCTGAACAGTGGCTCAGCGGTAACCCAAGGGCATTGCGTGATCGCGGTCTGTCCGGATTGATCACGTGAGGCCGAGGATTCGCAGGGGTCGGGTGTGGTCGCGGCCGGTGTGGCGGAGGGCGGCGGCGATGTTGGTGTGGCCGTTCTGGCGGAAGATGCTGATGGCGAGGTTGCGCAGTCCGGCCATGGTGCGGGGCAGGTGGCCGGTGCGGACCTTGGAGTCGTCCTCGCGGAAGGTCCGGTCGCGGACGTGGTGCAGGAGGTTCTCGATGCCCCAGTGGCCCCTGATCCAGGTGGCGAGCTGGGCGGCGGTGACGTCGTAGGTGTCCAGGCTCGTGATCAGGTAGACCCGCTCGATGGTGAGGTTCCCGGTCGAGCGGTCGCGGCGCCATCGGACGATCTGGATCGCCTGGCGGGCGCCGGGATAGTCGAGGTGGTGGAAGGCGGCGGTCTTGAGCCGGCGGATCTCGTCGCGGTGGTGGGCCCGGTCGCGGGTGCGGTGGTCCAGCGGGATGTCCGCCCAGGGCAGCGTTTTGACCTGGGCATACAGCCCGGGGTGGTTCTTCTTCACGATGGCCAGGTAGTGGGCGCCGCGTTCACGGAGGTACGTGCCATGGGCGTGCTGGGTGTGCAGGGCATCGCCGGTGATCACGGTGTCGGTCAGGTCGATGCTGTCCAGCA
>NZ_JBIVDY010000053.1:0-4289 GCF_044747365.1 Kitasatospora sp. NPDC090091 | reverse complement strand
CACGCCCTCCCGGTCGGTGGTGTGGTCGTCCGCGAACCGACGGTCACCCGTCGCGTCCGGCACGTACTTCACACAGACAACGATCCTCAAGCTCACGGCCTGTCTCCTGTACTGGTCTCGTCCGGCGGCTGCGGCTGTGCAAGCGGGCGCGAAAGCGGCACGCACCCGCTCCGGGCAGCGTGTTCCCGTGCCGGTCCGGAACTCTCTGGCAGCATACTCGCCAGTAGCTCAGTGGTCACTACTGGCCAGTAGCTTACGCCGCCGGGCCCGGCCCGGACGCCCCGCCCGGAGGCCCGGACGGCCCGGAGAACGCCCGGACCGGACCCCGCCGGCGGAACGGCCCGCACTGCCGTCGTCGCCCATCCTGCCCCAGGCCGCGCCGGACACCACCTGACGGGGCGGCACATCCGGGGCGAGATTCACCGCCGGAACGGCGGGATCCGCCCCCGGCCGCCCGGTCCGGCGTGTCCGGCCCGCCCACGCCGGCAGGCGCCCACCCGGCTCCGCGCGGGTCCGCAGGCGCGCGCCCGGGTCAGACGGCCTCGCCCAGGGCCGCGATCACGTCCGCCTTGCGCGGCAACCCCGCGGCCCGGCGCACCACCCGCCCCTCCGCGTCCAGCACCAGCACGGTCGGCGTCCGCAGGACGTCCAGCCGGCGGACCAGCTCCAACCGCGCCTCCGCGTCCAGCTCCACGTGCGCCACCCCCTCGACCATCGCCGCCACCTCGGCCAGCACCCGCCGGGTCGCCCGGCAGGGCTGGCAGAAGGCCGTCGAGAACTGCACCAGGGTGGCCCGCTCCCCCAGCGGCCCGCCCAGCTCCGCCTCCGACAGCCGAACCGCCCCGTCCTTCGTGCGCACCCGCAGCCTCCCGTCGCGCTCGGTCCGCAGCAGCCCGAACGCGCTCGCCACCGCGAGCACGACAACGCACACCACCAACCCGGTCATCCCCCCAGTCTGCGGCAGGCCCGCCGCGCCCCGGCACGGCGTCCGGCCACCGGGCGGTCGACCGGGCCCCGCCCCGGCGAAAGCGGTCGACCGCCGGAGCCGCGCCCGCGTACCATCGCCGCGTGAACTCCGACCGCCCCGCACCGCCGCTGCTGACCACCCGCCGTGTGGTCGACCTGTGCCGGGCCACCGCCTCGCGCTGTCGCTGACGCACCCCGTCACCGCCCCCGCCACGCGCCCCTCCCGGAGTCCCCGTGCAGATCGACCCCCGCGGCCCGCGCTTCGCCGCCGCGCTCACCACCCTCGTCCTGATCGCCGTCCTGCTCACCGGCAGCGGCCTGCTGCTCGCGCTGCAGGCCGTCGTGTTCGGCCTCGGCGCCGTCGGCGGCCTGCACCGCTCCCCCTACGGCTGGGTGTTCCGGACACTGGTCCGCCCCCGGCTCGCACCCCCGACCGCGACCGAGGACGAGCGGCCGCCGCGCTTCGCCCAGGGCGTCGGCCTGGCCTTCGCCGCCATCGGCACCCTCGGCTTCCTCACCGGTGTGGCCTGGCTCGGCCTGCTCACCGCCGGCTTCGCGCTCGCCGCGGCGTTCCTCAACGCCGCCTTCGGCTACTGCCTCGGCTGCGAGATGTACCTGGTCGTCCGCCGCGCCCAGGGCCGCCTCGACCCCACGCCCTGACGGCCGGCCCCACCGGGTGCCGGGGGTACCCGAGGGCTCCCTATGACCGGGGGAGGCACGCGACGCAGCAGGTACCGGAGGCTGCGGCAAAAGGTTCCCGCCCGCCCCATCACGGAGATCACACCCCCCGGCCGAGCCCGACGGCCCCGCTCAGGTGACAGCGGGCACTCGTTCGGGGGATCATCTCCGTGTATCGCCCGTGCCGCCGCGGCGTGCCGCGCCTCCGGTCGGCCCCCACGCCCGGTCCGGGTACCGCCTTACCGGGCCGCCAGGCCCGTGGAAGTCAGGACTGACCGTGGCAGAGTTCGTCTACCCGCCGGTGATCGGCGCCGCACTGACCGTCTTTCGCGCACTCGACGTGCGCATCAAGATCGTCGGCGCCGAGAACATCCCCGCCAAGGGCGGGGCAGTCCTGGTCAGCAACCACATCAGCTACCTGGACTTCCTCTTCGCCGGCCTCGGCGCCTACCGCGGAGGCAAGCGCAAGACCCGCTTCATGGCCAAGGACGACGTCTTCAAGCATGCGATCTCCGGCCCGCTGATGCGCGGCATGAAGCACATCCCGGTCGACCGCACCGACGGCCAGCCCGCCTACGAGGCCGCCGTGCGCGCGCTGCGGGCGGGCGAGGTGGTCGGCGTCTTCCCCGAGGCGACCATCAGCCGTTCCTTCATGCTGAAGAAGTTCAAGACCGGCGCCGCCCGCATGGCCGCCGACTCCGGCGCCCCGCTGCTGCCGGTCGTGCTCTGGGGCACCCAGCAGCTCTGGACCAAGGGCCGCCCGAAGACCCTCACCAAGCGGCACGTCCCGGTCACCATCATGATCGGCGAGCCGATCGAGCTGTCCGACACGGACAAGCCGGTCATGGTCACCCGCCGGCTCCGTGCCGCGATGAGCGAGATGCTGGAGCGCGCCCAGCGCGAGTACCCCGGCAAGCCGACCGGCCCGGACGACACCTGGTGGCTCCCCACCCACCTTGGCGGCACGGCACCGACGCTGGAGGCCGCCGAGGCCGAGGACGAGGCCGAGGCCGCCGCCAAGGCCGAGCGCCGCGCCGCCCGGGGCTGACCCCCGCGCCCGCCGGGCCGGGGCATCCCCCCGGCCCGACGCACGTGCCCGGGGTACGGCGGCAAAACCTCCGTACTCCATCGGTCAACCAGACGGTCCGCTCTTCATACTCCATGTGACCGATCGACGCCGGAGCGTCGCGTGTCGCCCGCTCACCCGCACTCTCCTTCTGCCACAGTGGCAGCTCCCCCGGGGCTTCGTCCTGCGGTGGAGACGGAGAGGACACGCCGATGACCGGCACACAGCAGCTGCCACCCACCACTACGGCCCGCACCCGCGCCCGCGCAGGTGCGGGCCTTCTGCTGGCCGGCGCCCTGCTCACCGGATGCGGCGCCGAGCCGGGCGAGATCCCGCTCAGCGAGATCCGGGCGGAGACACCGCCCGCCACGCCCACTCCCACCCTCGCGCCCGAACCCGCCGTCGCCGTCTCGGCCCCACCCGACCCGGCCCTCGCGGCCGCGGCGAGCGCGCGGCACAACGGCTTGATCGTCGGCCGGGTCTTCCTCACCAGCGACCGCACCACCAGCGCCGTCTTCGCCATCGCCCCCGACGGCAGCGGCGCGCACCAGCTCACCCGGCCGCCCGCGCAGACCCGCGACGACCACCCCGACTGGTCTCCCGACGGCACCACCGTCGCCTTCGACCGCGCCGGCGCCGACTCCGCCGGCCGGATCTGGACGATCGGCGCCGACGGCGAGAACGCCCACCAGGTCGGCCCGCTCTGCGAAGCCAGTGCCCCCGACTGCACCAACGAGGAGGAGGTCACCCCGGCCTTCTCCCCCGACGGCAAGCAGATCGCCTTCAGTCGCACCTGGGGCAGCACCGACCCGACGGCCAATCAGACCCAGTACAGCGACCTCTACCTGATGAGCCCGGACGGCACCAACGCCCAGCGGCTGACCTTCCTGACCAACGACAAGCCGTACTCCGGCCTCGTCACCGACCCCACCTGGTCGCCCGACGGCAAGCAGCTCGCCTTCTCCTACCGGACCAGCGCCACCGGCCAGCCCGCAAACAGCCGGGCCCTCTACGTCGTCAACGCCGACGGCACCGGCCTGCGCAGGCTCACCCCCTGGGAGCTGCGCGCCGGCGACCGGGCCAGCTGGTCCCCCGACGGCACGCAGATCGTCTTCACCACCTACCCCGCCGGCGGCGACAACACCCCGGGCGGCGGCATCTACACCGTCCACCCCGACGGGACGGCCATCGGCGCCCTCACCCCCGGCCCGTCCGACGTCGTCTACGGTGCCGCCGCCTACTCCCCCGACGGCACGGCGATCGCCTTCACCCAGGCACCGGTCAACGGCAGTGCCGAGCTGTACACCATGAAGAGCGACGGCTCGAACGTCGCCCCGCTGACCAACAGCCCCGACCACTGGGAGAGCCGCCCCAACTGGGGCACCGCGGTGGGGACACCGCGCGACTGACCCGAGGTCAGCACTCGGTCGGGCACGGCGCCATGCCGTGCCCGACCTCTTTTCGGGAATTGCCCCGAAAACGCGAAGAACCCCCGATCCGGAATGGATCGGGGGTTCTTCGGAATGATTGTTCGGCGGCGTCCTACTCTCCCACAGGGTCCCCCCTGCAGTACCATCGG
>NZ_JBIVDY010000052.1:0-5317 GCF_044747365.1 Kitasatospora sp. NPDC090091 | reverse complement strand
CCCCATCGTCACCCTCGACGCCCGCCGACGGGACAGCGCCAAGAGCGCCCTCATCACCCTCGTCGAACACGCCCTCCTCGCCCGCCTGCGCTAGGCGGAACCCGCAGGTCGGCAGCCCCGGCACCCCGTCCCGGCGACGGGGCGCCGGGGCACCTCGGCTTACGGACGGGTGTCGCCGGTGCAGACCGCGCAAGGCCCCCGGATAAGCGGCGGATAACAGTTCGGTAGGCATTTTGTGATCAACAGTGGCTGTCTGTAGCGAATCAGCGTCACTCAGCGCCAGATGACCACGGTTTTGTGGGTCGATGTCGGCAAATGTCCCAATTGCTCCACCGTCGGCCGCCCTCGGCGGCTGTTTGTCCCCCATCCCTGCACGTGCTGAAATTCCAGCTACCCCTGAATCCCGTACGGCAGTCCCACCACCCACCAGCGGGCCGCCCTCAGGGGTAGCGCTGGATTGATCCATGGCCGCGATCGGCCGAGAGGTTGTTGTCGAGTGAGGCGTAAGCAGCAAGTCGCCCCGCAGCGGCGCTCCGAGCCCCGCCAGAGCGAGCCGAACGGTAACGCAACCGGCCCGGCCGGATTCTCCGCGTTCACACCCACCGAGGAACGCCCGGCCGTCGCGCCGAAGCCGCCGACCGCCTCCACCGAGCGCCGCAGCGCCGGCCCGGCGGGCGACGCCGGCGACGGCAAGAGCGGCAAGGACGGCAAGGACGGCAAGGGCAGCGAGAGCCGGTACGACTTCCTCCGGCCGCGCAACTGGCGCGTGCCGGCGCGTCTGATAGCCATCCTCCTCATCCCGGTGGTCATCGGCCTGGTCTTCGGCGGTCTGCGCGTCAACACCTCGGTCGACGGCTACGTCAAGGCCTCCCGTGCCGAGAAGACCGCGCGCCTGGCCAAGGCGGCCACCGAGCTCGCCGAGGCGCTGGAGAACGAGCGCGACAAGACGCTCTCGCCGATCCTCACCGGCCAGGACCCGAACGGCGACCTCACCAAGACCCGCGGGACCACCGACGCCGCCCTCAAGGCGTACAACGCGGCCTACGACGCCACCGACAAGTCCGGTGAGCTCCCCCACCGTCACTCGGCCTTCCAGCAGCTCGTCGCCTTCCTACCGCACCTGCGCGACAACGCCTACAAGCCGGAGCTGTTCGCGACCGCGACGCAGTCCGCGTACTCGGTGATGCTCGCGCCGCTGCTCGCCTACGACAACTCGGTCGGCCTCGGCAGCACCAACATCACCAGCAAGGGCCGCGCGATCTACGCGATGTCGCTGGCCAAGGCCTCGGCCTCGACCCAGCGCGCGCTGATGCTCCACCTGCTGGTCGGCATCTCGGCCCAGTCCACCACCCGGTACGAGAACGTCGACCTGATCCAGCAGCTGCTGGTCTCGCAGAAGCTGGAGCAGGTCTCCCTCTCCGAGTTCAACACCGGCAGTGCCCCCGAGGACGCCCGCAAGTACGCGGACGCCCAGGTCGCCCAGGCCGCCGCCGACCAGCGCGCCGCCTTCCGGATGCCCAACGGCAGCGTGCCCACCATGCAGGGCCTGATGGCGCTCGGCGCCGCCTACAGCCAGGCCGCCGCTGAGGGCCAGTCCAAGGGCAAGGCCGCCGCCGACGCCGCCTACAAGGAGGCCAGGGACGCCGGTCTGACCAAGGAGAACTGGGAGCAGGCCTCCAACACCCACATCGCCACGCTGCGCGCCACCGAGGTCGCGCTGCTGGACGACGTGCTCCACGACGCCGCCGACCTGCGGGACAACGCGCTCTACGACGCCATCCTCAACTCGGCGATCGTGCTCGCCGCGCTGATCCTCGCCGGCGTGCTCACCGGCTACGTGGCGCGCTCGATGATTCTCGGCATGCGCACCCTGCGCAACGCCGCCCTGGAGATCGCCGACCACCGCCTGCCGGAGCTCGTCGAGAAGCTCTCCAAGACCGACCCCGAGCGGGTGGACACCTCCGTCGCCCCGATCCCGCTGCACGGCAAGGACGAGATCGGCGAGGTCGCCCGGGCCTTCGACCAGGTCCACCGCCAGGCGGTCGAGCTCGCCGCCGAGCAGGCGCTGCTGCGAGGGAACGTCAACGCGATCTTCACCAACCTGTCGCGCCGCAGCCAGGGCCTCATCCAGCGCCAGCTGGCGCTGATCACCGACCTGGAGAACAACGAGGCCGACCCGGACCAGCTGGAGAACCTCTTCAAGCTGGACCACCTGGCCACCCGTATGCGCCGCAACGGTGAGAACCTCCTCGTCCTCGCGGGTGAGGAAGCGGGCCGCCGCTGGAACACCCCCGTCCCGCTGGTCGACGTGCTCCGTGCCGCCGCCTCCGAGGTGGAGCAGTACGAGCGTGTCGAGCTCGCCGGCATCCCGGAGGTCGAGGTCGTCGGCGCCGCCGTGACCGACCTCGTCCACCTCCTCGCCGAGCTGCTGGAGAACGCGACCTCGTTCTCCAGCCCGCAGACCCGGGTGCTGGTCAACGCCACCCGCCTGCCGGACGGCCGCGTGCTGGTCGAGATCCACGACAAGGGCATCGGCCTCACCGCCGACGACTTCGCCGAGATCAACGAGAAGCTCGCCGAGCCGCCGACGGTCGACGCCACCATCTCCCGCCGCATGGGCCTCTTCGTGGTCGGCCGGCTCTCCCAGCGGCACGACGTCCGCGTCCAGCTCCGCCCCTCGGGCGAGTCCGCGGGCACCACCTCGCTGGTCATGCTCCCGCCGTTCCTGACCCAGATGGGCGCGGCGCCGGAGCCCGAGGAGCAGTTCACCGTCTCCCGGATCTTCGCCGACCAGGAGCCGACCGCCGAGTGGTCCGTGGAAGGCCTCGACCAGGCGCGCAGCGCCGCCGAGCTGGGCTTCGACGACCACCTCACCGGCACCGGCCACGGTTCCACCGGCTTCAGCCCGGCCCTGGACTCCGTCCAGCGCTCGCAGCGGCTCGACCAGGTCCGCCGCGCCGCCCTGGAGGCCGGCCCGGAGGCCACCCAGCAGCAGCCCGTGGTCGACGCCGAGGTCGACGCCGAGTACCCGGCGTACGGCCGGCGCAACGACGAGGCCTTCGCCCAGGACGGCCAGTACGGCCGGCAGGGCTACGACCAGAACGGCTACGCCGACGACCAGTACGGCTACGACGGCAACGGGTACGCCGAGGGCGAGTACGCCGGGAACGACTACGGGCAGGACGCCTACGGCCGGTTCCCGCAGCAGGGCTACGCCGACGACCAGTACGCCCAGGGCCAGGACGGCCAGTACGGCCAGTACCAGGACTACGACGGCTACGCGGACGACCAGTACGGCCACCAGGCCGAGGAGGCCCGGGCCGGCCACCCGTACAGCCCGGATCAGCCCGCGCTGCCGTCGGCCGACTCCTCCTCCCTGGCGTCGGGGCTGCCGCAGCGCCGCCCCGGCCAGCAGCTGGCCGGCGGTGGAGCGGGTGCCGACCCGTCGCAGGGCGGCGGCGAGACCCCGAACTGGTTCGCCGGTGCCAAGGACACCTCGGCACCGAACGAGTCCCGCGGCCACGAGGTGTCCTCCCTGGGCGGCTACGGTCCCACCGGACCGACCGGCTCCGCCTGGCAGTCGCCCAACGACGGCGCCTGGCAGCGTGCCGAGCAGCTCCGTGAGCCCGCGTCCGGCGGTACCACGCCCTCCGGGCTCCCCCGCCGGGTACCCAAGCAGAATCTGGTGGCCGGCAACGCCAAGCCCACCCCGCAGGACGGGCCGCAGGTCTCCCGCAGCCCCGAGGAGGTCCGTGGCCGCCTCACCAACCTGCGCCGCGGTGTGGAGCAGGGCCGCAGTGCCGGCAGCACCGGAAGTTTCCGGATCGACCCCGATCAGGTAGACCAGTCCGGCAACGGACAGCAGAACCGCAGCACCGATCTCTTCGGCGGCTCGAACCACCAGGAGCGTTGAGTTGAGTCAGATGAGCCAGGCCGCACAGAACCTGAACTGGCTGATCACCAATTTCGTGGACAACACCCCCGGGGTGTCGCACACGGTGGTGGTCTCCGCGGACGGCCTCCTGCTGTGCATGTCCGAAGGCTTCCCGCGTGACCGCGCCGACCAGCTGGCCGCGGTCGCCTCCGGCCTCACCTCCCTCACTTCCGGCGCCAGCCGGATCTTCGAGGGCGGCGAGGTCAACCAGACCGTCGTCGAGATGGAGCGCGGCTTCCTGTTCCTGATGGCCGTCAGCGACGGCTCCGCCCTCGCCGTACTGGCCTCGCCGGACAGCGACATCGGCCTCGTCGGCTACGAGATGGCCCTGCTCGTCGACCGCGCCGGCGCCGTCCTCACCCCCGCACTCCGCGCAGAACTCCAGGGCAGTCTCCTGCACTGACGGTTCGTCGGATACCGTCCTGGTATCCGAAGCACCTCCGCGCCCGTCCCGGGCCCGCTTCGGCGGGCTCGGGTTCGGACGTTGTACGGCCTTCGCACCACCGGCTCCGGATCTGCACCCGAGCTCGAACCGCACCGCCGCACCCTGTGAGGAGAGGAACCGTGACACCGCCCGACGACCGCAGCGGCCAGTACGGCGTTCCGTACCCTGGCACAGGCCATGACGCCTTCGGAGCACCCGGCGTCGTCGGCCACGGTCAGCAGTACGGCCAGCCGTACGGCCAGGAGCAGTTCGGCCAGCCGTACGCGCAGGAGCAGTACGGCCAGTACGCCCAGCCGCAGCCCCCGTACGACCCGCACGCGTCCGGCTACCCGGCGCAGGACCACCTGCCCGGCCGGCACGCCGGCCACGGCCTGCCCGGACAGGGGCCCGAGCCGCAGCGCGGCCCCGAGCCCGGCCCCGGCTACGCACCGGCCCAGGAACCCGGCCACGTCGAGGAGTTCGAGGACGACTACGACTCCGGCCCGCTGATCCGACCGTTCGCGATGACCGGCGGACGCACCCGGCCCCGGTACGAGCTGGCCCTGGAGGCACTGGTCTCGGCCAGCGTCGATCCGCAGCGCCTGGCCACCCTGCTCCCGGAGCACCAGCGGATCTGCACCCTGTGCACCGAGGTCAAGTCCGTCGCCGAGGTCTCGGCCCTGCTCTCGCTTCCGCTGGGAGTGGCCCGCATCCTCGTGGCCGACCTGGCCGAGGCCGGCCTGGTCGCCATCCACCAGCCCGCTTCCGGGGGCGAATCCGGAAACCAGCCCGACGTCACGCTGCTCGAAAGGGTCCTCAGTGGACTTCGCAAGCTCTAACGCGGCCGCCCCCACCCGCGCAACCACCTCGGCGAAGATCGTCGTCGCCGGCGGCTTCGGCGTCGGCAAGACCACGCTCGTCGGCGCCGTCTCCGAGATCAACCCGCTGCGCACCGAAGC
>NZ_JBIVDY010000051.1:0-5944 GCF_044747365.1 Kitasatospora sp. NPDC090091 | reverse complement strand
CAGATCGACACAGTCCTGGAGCGGGGAGAGCGTCGAAGCCGGACGTCTTGCCGCTGGACGACAGCATCGATCCCCGCGAGCTGGTCGGACCATCCCTCCGTGATGACCCGGACGTGCCCTCTTCCCCTCCGTCCTGACGCGCTCGGCGGCGGATCCGGCGGCGCTGACGCTGTCGGTGGAGCGACCTGGAGCGGTCAGCCCGCAGTGGGCCGGGTCGCGGTCACCTGGCGGAGGAACTCGGTGTTGCTCGTGGTCTTCTTCAGCCGGTCCTGGAGCAGTTCCATCGCCTGCTGGGTGTCCAGGCCGTTGAGCACACGGCGCAGTGTCCAGGCGGCGGAAGTGCGGGCGGGGCCGAGGAGGAGTTCCTCGCGGCGGGTGCCGGAGGCCTGGACGTCGACGGCGGGGAAGATGCGCTTGTCCGCGAGTCGGCGGTCCAGGCGCAGCTCCATGTTGCCGGTGCTCTTGAACTCTTCGAAGATCAGGTCGTCCATGCGGGAACCGGTGTCGATCAGGGCGGTGGCCACGATGGTCAGTGAGCCGCCGTTCTCGATGTTGCGGGCGGCGCCGAAGAACTTCTTCGGCGGGTAGATCGCGGTCGAGTCGAGGCCGCCGGTGAGGATGCGGCCGGAGGCGGGGGCGGCGGTGTTGTAGGCGCGGGCGAGCCGGGTGATCGAGTCCAGCAGCACGACCACGTCGTGTCCCAGTTCCACCAGGCGCTTGGCGCGCTCGATGGCGAGCTCGGCGACGGTGATGTGGTCGCGGGCGGGCCGGTCGAAGGTCGAGGCGATGACCTCGCCCTCGACCGAGCGCTGCATGTCCGTGACCTCCTCCGGACGCTCGTCGACCAGGACGACCATCAGGTGGGCCTCGGGGTGGTTGCGGGTGATCGCATCCGCAATGGCCTGCATGATCATCGTCTTGCCGGTCTTCGGCGGGGCGACGATCAGACCGCGTTGGCCCTTGCCTATCGGGGCGACCAGGTCGATGATGCGGCCGTTCAGCAGCCGCGGGTCGGTTTCCAGGCGCAGCTGCTCCTGCGGGTAGAGCGGGGTCAGTTTGGTGAACTCGGGGCGGTCGTGGGCCTGGCGGGCGGCTTGGCCGTTGACGGTGTCGATGTGGGTCAGGGCCGGGCGGCGGTCGCCGTTGCCGTGGGCGCGGGTGGCTCCGGTCAGGACGTCGCCGGGGCGCAGGCCGAGGGTGCGCACCTGGGCCAGGGACACATACAGGTCCTCTGGCCCGGATTGGTAGCCGGAGGTGCGTAGGAAGGCGTGGTCGCCCCGGATGTCCAGGATGCCGGCGGCCGGAACGAGGTCGCTCTTCGGGGTGGACGCGGCCTGGTGCGATCGGCGGCGGGCCGGGGTCTGCTGTGTCGGTACGTCAGGTGAGGTGCGGGGACTGGCGGTGCCGGCGGGTCGGGGGTTCGTGACCGGACGGGCGTTGGTGCGTTTGGCGGTGATCGCATCGACGAGCTCGCCCTTGCGAAGCCGCGCGGCGCCTGGGATGCCGAGGGTGGAGGCGAGTTGGTGGAGCTCGGCGCGCAGCAGGCCGTCCAGCGCGGGGCGGCCTGCGGCCGGTTCACGCAGGGCGGTTCGGGATGTGGTTGATGGTTCGGTTGCGGTGCTCACGAGAGGGTCCTCCCCTGGAGGTGGTGTCGAAGGGCGGCAGGACCAGGTGGGCCGTGCGGCTCCAGGCGCGCCGGAACGGGTGGTGTCCCGGCAGGGCTGGCGGCGGCATGGTCAGCGCGATGTCGGCACGCGACCTGGGCCTGCGCGTGGTGCGACGCCGAAAGCTGGTGTCGCCGTGATCTGCGGTGCGATCCCCGGTGGCAGGAAGTGCGTCTGCCGATTTCTCGACCGCGATCAGTTCGCGGGAGGGAGTGGAGCGCTCCGTTGCCGACCATGATAGCAGGGCCCGTCGATCGCCCCCTTGGGATTCGGCGGGAGAGGGCCGCGGAGACGACGACCGCGGCGCTCGACGGAGCCGGTACGAGCTCTACGCCGCACCGGTGGGCGGCCTACGACGTGGCGCTCGACGAACAGGCTCATTCCTGGATCGCGGAGCGTGAGGCCCGGCTTGCGGCGGCGCGGGACTGGGCGCAGCGGGTGCGGCCGGAGCAGCAGGAGGCTGCGAAGCCTCGAGCGCTGCCTGCGGTCCTCTGTATCGCCTCAGCTTGCCGGGCCGAGTCCCTCTGGGAGGGCGGCCGCCACGATGGCGACGGCTTCCTCCGGCGTCTCGGTGCGCACGAGCGGTTCGCCCTTGTTCCACACGCCGTACAACCCCTCGTCGTACGGGTGGATGGTGTACCCGACCCGCGTCTTCCAGAAGTCCTCGACACTGGTGGAGAACCAAAGGTCGAAGTGACTGTTGACCGGCATCAGCCGGCGGAGCACTGGCTGGGCGTACGCCGCCGCCAGGAGCGCGTGGGGGCGCGGATGCCGGTTGTACGGCGGCATGTGGATGCGGTCGAGCTTGACGCGCCACGTCAACTCGACGACACCGAACGGCTCCCGCTCGTGGGCAAGGGCCCAGGGCCTGAACCGGACGAACGGGGCGTGCGCCCTGGTCTCCTCGAGTCCCGCGCCACCCGTCCACGCGGCCGTCGCTGCGACCACCTCGGCCAGGTCTGCGGTCCACCCACAAGCCAGGCGCGTGCCGTTGACCTGGAAGTTCACCTGGAAAGTCCGAGACCCCTCGTCGGGCGGATACACCATGACGCGCCGGCCGCTCCCCGCGTCGATGTACTCCGCGAGGCGCCCCCAGTTCCCGTCCGACTCCGGCAGGGCAAGCCCGAGCCCCTCCGCCGTACTACTCAGCGCAGCCCGGAGGGCCCCGTCCTCGTCCCAGCCGCCCTCGCCAAGCCCCGCCCCAAAGTCCATCGCCCCAGTGTGCCCGAACCCGAACCGCTACTCCAGGTGCCCGCCGTGGCGGGGCCTTGCCGCGGGTTCCGCCCCGGCGGGGGCGGGCACAGCTGCAGCGTGTGCAACCTCGACGTGCTGACCGTCTGACGGGTCTCCGCAGAGCTCGACGGCCGGTTCCGGCCGTCGAGCTCCCGGCCCGCATCCCGGTTGGGAGTGGGAGCCTCCAGCCGGTCGGCCCCCTGGCGTACGGGCGGGGTGGGGCGAAGCCAGCTACCGTCGACCCTCGGCTTTGGTGGAGCACGTCTGCTCAGTCAGCCGCTTCGTTGCCTGTCGGATTCGGTGACAGCCCGACAAGACGTGCCACCGGACCGGGTTCACGTCCGACGCCGCCCCGGCGAGGGCGGGGGCGGGCATCCCCGCATGTCTTCGGTGACGGCCCACGGGTAGTGGTAGTGGGCGGCGCTCAGCGGCCAGACGGTCTTGCCGGGTGGCCGGCTCCTGTGGTTTCCCGACGCTGGGCGGGACCGGCGCGGCTGAGGCGGTCGCAGTTTGCAGGCCTCGGCGAAGCGGGTGACCGCAGGCAGGACACTGGCCGGGAAGGCCGGGGTGAACAGCGGCTCGTCGGGTACGGCGGCGATGCACCGCAGGTACGCGGCGGTCAGCAGGAAGAGGCGGGCCCAGGAGGGCACCTGGTGGGTCAGGCAGCCTTGCCGCAGCCGGCCCGGGTCGTGGAGGGTGATCGCGGTGGCTCCGGGGGTCAGGTCACCCAGGTGGACAGTGGCCAGCTGGGGTGGTGGACGCGGCGGTGAAGACCGCAGTGGCCAACTCGGCGGCCAGATGCGGGTGGGCGGTCGCCGCGTGGAGACGGTGGGCGATCTCCCCGGCCACCGAAGCGCACATCTGCGGCGGGTGGAAGCCGCGGGCCCCGGCGGTGGGCGCGGCGCAGCGGCAGCGCCGGTCACGGCCGTCCACCGCGACCAGGGTCGTCAGCGCCGACAGGGGCAGCCAGCGCCCGGCGAGCGGCCGGTAGGGCGGCAACTGGGACACCGAAGGGTCCTGCCCGCCGGGCAGGACGGCGCAGGCGTGCGCGAGTCGGTAGCCGACGGGGGCGAGCATCCGCTCCACCAGGGCCGGGACCGTGCCGCGGTGGCGCACCAGGACCAGGCGCACGCCGGTGCGGGAGCGAAGATCGAGCAGATCCTGAAGGCGGCGCCGGTCCAGCAGGTGGGCGCGCAGCACCGTCAGGTGGGTGGTGGACGTCGCGAGGATCCAGGCGGCGGCCATCGCCCACGGCGGCTCGGCAGCCCGGCCCGGGTAACCGCTGACGGGACCGGTTTGCCCAGCGCGGCGAGCACATCGTAGGCCAGGCAGACCGTGGAGTCGGTGCCGGGAGTTGGGTGGACGGTGAGGCGGCCGGCCGCCGGGTCGTGCGCCGCCAGCGCGGCACGGGTGTGGAGCGCGTCGTCGAACGGGTCCAGCACCACGGTGACCGGGGGCGGGTCGGGGCAGGTGATCATCGGGGAAACCATCCGATCGCAGGTGGGTCGGGGGTACGGTGCCCGGAGGTTCACCCGAGGCGGCTGAAGGCCCAGCGCAGCAGGTCCTGGTCGATGCGCGAGCGGCCGGTGCGGGCCAGGGCGGTACGGGCGTGGGCGGCCAGCTGAGCCCAGGCGCGGAAGTTGCCGTGCGCGGCGTGGCCGTCGGCGAAGGCGATGTCGGCGGGGTCCGCTGCGGCCCAGATCGGGTGGAACAGCGGGATGGTCTCCTTGACCTCCTTCAAGGTGAGGCGGGAGAACTGCTGCCGGATGAACACCCTCGAGGACAGCATCGGCTCGCGGCGCAGCACGGTGTGGCAGCCGGCGCCGCCGACGAAGACGATCGCGAGCTGGGTTGCGGGCTCGTCCCACAGGTAGCGGAAGTATTCGAACGCCTCCGAGTTGAGCCATTGGGCCTCGTCCACGAGCAGGGTGCGCGGGTGCTCGGCCAGAGTCGTCTTCAGCAGGCGGTCGAACTCGCTGGGGTGGCGGGGGCGGGTCGTCTGGCAGGTCCAGGGCCGTGAACAGCTCGTAGCGCACCGCGCGGGCGGTCGGTCGGGCACGGAACGTCAGACGGCGCACGTCCTCGATGGGTTCGAGTTCCCGCAGGCAGGTGTTGAGGGCGAGTGTCTTGCCCAGTCCTGCGGCGCCGTGGACGCACATCATCGCCCGCGCCGCGATCGTGTCGGCCAGGTTCTCCTGGGCGACCAGCAGCGCCCGGGTGGAGACCACCTGCGCGCCGGGCAGGTCGACGTAGTGCGGCCAGGATCCGGTCACGATTCCTCCTCAGCGAGCAGACGGTCAAGGCCAGGGGCGGGGTCGGCGAGCCGGGATTCGGCCAGCTGGGTGGCAGTGGTGGCGAGGCGGGCGGCCACCGACGCGGGGACCGGCAGGCCGGGTGGCGGCGCGGCGAGCGATCGCATCCGTCGCGCAGTCGACGAACCACGTGATCCACGGCCTGCGCGGCTGGGCGTCGGCATCGACGACGACCAGCACGGGGGCCTGCATGTGGTCGGTCTCCCACACCTGGTTGCGGTGGCCGCGGGGCCGGGTCAGGAACACGTCGTATTTGCGGGCGGCCCGCTCCCCGCCCGCGAGCCCGGCCCGCTCCCCCGCGGTCAGATCCCGCTGGATGGCGCGGTGCAGACGCGATCAGCAGAATTCGGAACTTGCAGCTGCGGTTGGCCGCGTCCCACTCGCTGAGGACGACCTCGCCGACACACGCCTCGGTGGCCAGGTCGACCACGGCGAGGTCGAGACGGTCGGGCTGGGCGTTGCGCCAGACCCGGAACTGCTCGGATCGCTCCGGGATCTGGGGCCCGAGTGGAGCGTCGGAGCGGTTCCCGCTGCCGATCAGGCGCAGCAGTTCTCGATCCTCGAACACGGGAGCGAGAGCGGCCACGTCGGCCGGCTCGAAGGGGCGCAGCCGCACCCGGGGGCCGGTCAGCGTGGGCTTGAGGGTGAAGTCGGCACGCGCAGTTTCGTTCACTGACTGATTCTCGGTACCTCAGCGAAGCTGCGGCAACTCCCCGACAGAGCCCATGAGTCCTA
>NZ_JBIVDY010000050.1:0-6184 GCF_044747365.1 Kitasatospora sp. NPDC090091 | reverse complement strand
ACCACCACAACGTCACCACCTACCTCGAAATCGGACCCGACCCCACCCTCACCCCCCACACCCCCGACACCACCCACACCACCCACACCCTCCGCACCAACCACAACGAAACCCACACCCTCCTCACCGCCCTCGCCCACCTCCACACCCACACCACCCCCCTCACCTGGACCACCACCCTCAACCACACCCCCACCCACACACCCACCAACCTCCCCACCTACCCCTTCCAACACCACCGCTACTGGCTCGACACCCCCACCACACCCAGGAACGTCACAGGACTCGGACTCCACCCGGCCGAACACCCGCTCCTCGGGGCGGCGGTGAGTCTGGCGGACGGCGGCCACCTGTTCACGGGCCGACTGTCTCCGCGTACTCACCCGTGGCTGGCCGACCACACCGTGATGGGCTCGGCCATCCTCCCGGGCACGGGGTTCGTCGAGCTGGCCGTCCAGGCCGGCCGTCAGGTGGGCTGTGACCTGCTGGAGGAGCTGACGCTGGAGGCGCCGCTGGTGCTGCCGGAGGGTCAGGCCGTGCACATCCAGATCTCGGTGGGCTCGGCGGACGAGTCGGGCCGTCGGCCGCTCGCCCTGTTCTCGCGGCCGGAGGACGCCGCGCCGGACCAGCCGTGGACCCGCCATGCCGGCGGTGTGCTGCTGGCGTCGGCGCGTACGGGCGGCGTTACGGTGCCGGCGGAGTCCGACTTCGGTGTGTGGCCACCGGCCGGTGCGGTCGCGGTGCCGACGGACGGCCTGTACGAGCGGTTCGAGGAGACCGGAATCGCCTACGGCCCGGCGTTCCGGGCTCTGGAGGCCGTGTGGCGGCTCGGGGACGAGCTGTTCGCCGAAGTTCGGTTGCGCCCGGAGCAGGTGTCGGAGGCCGGGGCGTTCGGGGTGCACCCGGCGCTGCTGGACGCGACGCTGCACTCGCTGGCCCTGGGGACGCTCCTGGAGGACCGGGGCGAGGGTCATCTGCCGTTCTCCTGGAGCGGCGTTTCGCTGCACGCCTCGGGTGCCTCGACGCTGCGGGTGCGGTGGTCGCCCGGTTCCTCCGGTGGGGTCGCCCTGGCGGTCGCCGACGGCACGGGCGCTCCGGTCGCGTCGGTCGAGCGGCTGGTGACGCGGCGGATCTCGGCGGACCAGATGCGGGCCGCTCGCGGTGCGCGTCAGGAGTCGCTGTACGAACTGCGCTGGGACATCGTGGCGCTGCCGGAGCCGGTCGCCGGTCAGCAGGTGCCCGGCGGTCGCTGGGCGGTGATCGGTGCGGACGCTGACGCGGCCGGGCGGTATGTCGACGGCGTCGCGGTGGAGGTGTTCGCCGATCTGCGGGCGCTGCAGGACGCGGTGTCCGCAGGTGCGCCGTCGCCCGACACAGTGCTGGTCGCCGACACGGTGCTGGTACCGGACGCCCCGCGCGGTGGCCTGGCCGGCGGTGCCACGGGGCCGGCCGACGACGTCGCCGCGTCGACCAGGACCGCCGTGCACCGGGCGCTGGCCCTGCTCCAGGAGTGGGCGGCCGACGAGCGGTTCGCCGCGGCCCAGCTGGTGGTGGCCACCCGCGGCGCGGTGGAGGTCCAGCGCGGCGACGGGCTGCCGGACCTCGTGCGGGCTCCCCTGTGGGGGCTGGTGCGTTCGGCCCAGCTTGAGCACCCGGGCCGGTTCGTGCTGGCGGACGTGGACGGGCAGGAGCCGTCGGCGCGGCAGCTGCCCGCCGCCGTGGCGTCGGGTGAGCCGCAGCTGGCGCTGCGTGCCGGCGCGATGTCGGTGCCGCGGCTGGTGCGTCCGGCGGCCGACGAGGTGCTGTCCGCCCCGGCGGGGGTCGCCGAGTGGCGTCTGGACATCACCGAGAACGGCACCCTGGAGAATCTGGCACTGCTCCCGTGCCGCGAGGACGCCGGCGGGCCGTTGGCCGCGGGCCAGGTCAGGATCGCCGTGGAGGCGGCGGGTCTGAACTTCCGTGACGTGCTGATCGCACTGGGGGTCTACCCGGGCGAGGCACAGATGGGTGGCGAGGGCGCCGGTGTGGTCACCGAGGTCGGCCCGGGCGTGAGCGGCGTCTCGGTCGGCGACCGGGTGATGGGTGTGTTCTCGGGGGCGTTCGGGCCCGTCGCGGTGGCCGACCACCGCACGGTGGTGCGGATGCCCGAGGGCTGGTCGTTCGTCGAGGCCGCGTCCGTTCCCATCGTGTTCCTGACCGCCTACTACGCGCTCGTCGACCTCGCCCGGGTGCGGCGCGGGGAGTCGCTGCTGGTGCACGCCGCCGCCGGCGGGGTCGGCATGGCCGCGGTGCAGCTGGCGCGGCACTGGGGTGTCGAGGTCTTCGGTACCGCCAGCCCGGGCAAGTGGGGCACGCTGCGGGCCTCGGGTCTGGCCGACGACCACATCGCCTCGTCCCGCACGGTGGAGTTCGAGCGGGACTTCCTGGCGCGCACCGGTGGGCACGGGGTGGACGTGGTGCTCGACAGCCTCGCCCGGGAGTTCGTGGACGCGTCACTGCGACTGCTGCCGCGCGGCGGCCGGTTCGTCGAGATGGGCAAGACCGACATCCGGGACGCGGCTCGGGTGGCCGCCGATCATCCGGGTGTCGCCTACCGGGCCTTCGACCTGGGCGAGGCGGGGCCGGAGCGGCTCGGCGAGATGCTGGCCGAACTGGTGAAGCTGTTCGAGAGCGGCGTGCTGCGGCCGCTGCCGGTGACGACCTGGGACGTTCGGCTGGCCGAGGAGGCGTTCCGCTTCCTGAGCCAGGCGCGTCATGTCGGCAAGGTCGTGCTCACCATGCCGCCGTCGGCCGCGCCCACCCGGGACGGTGCCGCGGCACCGGACGGCACGGTGCTGATCACGGGTGGCACCGGCGTGCTCGGCGCTCTGGTGGCCCGGCACCTCGTCGCCGAGCACGGGGTGCGGCACCTGCTGCTGACCAGCCGGCGCGGCGCCGCAGCGGACGGCACCCGCGAGCTGGTGGCGGAGCTCACCGCGCTGGGCGCCGAGGTGACGGTCGCCGCCTGCGACGTGGCGGAGCGCGCCCAGGTGGCGGAGCTGCTGGCCGGGGTGCCGACCGACCGTCCGGTGACGGCCGTGGTGCACACCGCGGGTGTGCTGGACGACGGCGTGATCGGCGCGCTGACCGACGAACGGGTCGATCGGGTGCTGCGGCCCAAGGTCGACGCCGCGCTGCACCTGCACGAGCTCACCGCGGGTCTGAGGCTCTCCTCGTTCGTGCTGTTCTCCTCCGCCGCGGCCGCCTTCGGCAGTGCGGGGCAGGCGAACTACGCGGCGGCGAACGCCTTCCTCGACGCGCTGGCGCGCCACCGCCGGGCCGCCGGTCTGCCGGCGACGTCGGTCGCCTGGGGCCTGTGGGGCGAGGCCAGCGGGATGACCGGTCACCTCAGCGAGACCGATCTGGCCCGGATGGCGCGTTCCGGTGTGGCGCCGCTGTCCTCGGCCCAGGCACTGGCGTTGTTCGACGCCGCACGGGCCGGCGAGGACGCCGTGCCGGTGGCCGCCCGGCTGGACGTACCGGCCTTGCAGGAACAGGCCCGTCGGGCACCGGAGACGGTGCCGGTGCTGCTGCGGGGGCTCGTGCGCGGGGCGGTCCGCCGGGCGCAGGACGCGGCGGTGCAGCCGGAGGCCGCTGGCTCGCTGCGTGCCAGCCTGGCCGGCCTGGCCGAGCCGGTACGGGTCCGCACGCTGCGGGACCTGGTCGTCACACAGGTCGCCACCGTGCTGGGGTTCACCGGTGCGGACCGGGTGGACACCGAGCAGAGCTTCGTCGACCTGGGGCTGGACTCGCTGACCGCGGTGGAGTTGCGCAACCGGTTGATCACCGTGACCGGGCTGCGGCTCCCCTCCACGCTGGTCTTCGACCACCCGACGGCCGGTGCCCTGGCGGGGCATCTGGCGGAGGAACTCGCCGAGGAGCTCACCCGGTCACCGGCCGGATCGCCCGTGTCGGCCGGCTCGTCACCGGACGGGGCGTCGGCCGGCTCGTCGCTGGCGGAGCTGGCGCAGTTGGAGTCGCTGCTGTCCACGGTGGACCCCAGCGAGGCGGTGCGGGAGGCGGTCGGCTCGCGGCTGCGGGCCCTGCTGTCGCGGTGGAGCTCCACCGGCCCGGAGCCGGCACCGGGCGAGGCGGACGGCGCCGGGGAGCGGATCCGGGACCGGGACGTCGAGTCGGCCACCGACGACGAACTCTTCGAGCTCCTGGACAGCGGGTTCGACGACTAGCCCACCGGTAGCCCGCCGCGCCGCGCGGCCGCGCCCGTCCCGGAGCGGTCCATGCGTGCCCCTGCCCGTCCGTCAGTCCTGCCCGTCCACCCGTCCACCCCGTACGTCGAACTTCCGACCCTTTCCGTGTGGAGATGCCAGATGTCGAACGAGGAGAAGCTCCGCGACTACCTCAAGCGGGCGACGACCGATCTTCGTCAGGCCCGCCGGCGTCTGCGCGAGCTGGAGGACAGGAACGGCGAGCCGATCGCGATCGTGGGGATGAGCTGCCGTTTCCCCGGCGGGGTGACCTCGCCGGAGGAGCTGTGGCAGCTCGTCCTGGACGGCAGCGACGCGATCGCGCAGTTCCCGGCCGACCGCGGCTGGGACCTGGAGCGGCTGTACGATCCGGATCCCGACCGCCCGGGTTCGAGCTACGTGCGCGAGGGCGGTTTCCTGTACGACGCGGCGCAGTTCGACGCCGGGTTCTTCGGGATCAGCCCGCGTGAGGCGCTGGCCATGGATCCGCAGCAGCGGCTGCTGCTGGAGACGTCCTGGGAGGTGTTCGAGCGGGCCGGGATCGACCCGGCGTCCGTCCGGGGCAGCCGGACCGGGATCTTCGCCGGTGTCATGTACCACGACTACGCGTCGCGGCTGCGTTCGGTCCCGGAGGGCGTCGAGGGGTACCTCGACAACGGCAGTGCGGGCAGTATCGCCTCCGGCCGCATCGCGTACACGCTGGGCCTGGAGGGGCCGGCGGTCACGGTCGACACGGCGTGCTCGTCGTCGCTGGTGGCGCTGCACCTGGCCTGCCAGGCGCTGCGGCAGGGCGACTGCACGCTCGCCCTGGCAGGTGGTGTGACGGTGATGTCCACACCCAACGCGTTCGTGGAGTTCAGCCGACAGCGGGGCCTGGCGGCCGACGGGCGGTGCAAGCCGTTCTCGGCGGCCGCCGACGGCACCAACTGGGGTGAGGGCGCCGGCATGCTGCTGCTGGAGCGGCTCTCCGACGCGCAGCGCCACGGGCACCGGGTGCTGGCGGTCGTCCGCGGTTCGGCCGTCAACCAGGACGGCGCCAGCAACGGCCTCACCGCCCCGAGCGGCCCCGCGCAGCGGCAGGTCATCCGTCAGGCCCTCGCCAACGCGGGCCTGACCGCCGCGCAGGTCGACGCGGTGGAGGCGCACGGCACCGGCACCCGGCTGGGCGACCCGATCGAGGCGCACGCGCTGCTGGCCACCTACGGCCAGGAGCGCACCGATGGGCGACCGCTGCTGCTGGGCTCGCTGAAGTCCAACATCGGTCACGCCCAGGCGGCGGCCGGCGTCGCCGGAGTGATCAAAACGGTGATGGCGATCCGGCACGGGGTGCTGCCGCGCACTCTGCACGTCGACGAGCCGTCGCCGCACATCGACTGGAGCGCGGGCGCGGTCTCGGTGCTGACCGAGGAGACCCCGTGGCCGCAGACCGGGGCGCCGCGCCGGGCCGGGGTGTCCTCGTTCGGGGTCAGCGGCACCAACGCGCACGCCGTCCTGGAGCAGGCACCGCCGGTCGAGGCACCGGCTCCGGTGGAGGGGGCGGCTCCCGCTACGGGCCCGGTGCCGTGGGTGCTGTCGGGGAAGACCGACGCCGCACTGCGCGCCCAGGCCGAACGGCTGCGGGCGTTCGCGGCGGCCGATCCGTCGCTGGACCCGGCGGACGTGGGCCGGTCCCTGGCCGTGGGGCGGACGGCGTTCGAGCACCGGGCCGTCGTCGTCGCGGACTCGCTGGAGCAGTTCGTCACCGCCCTGGAGTCCGTCGCCCGGGGAGACCTGACGGCCGGGGCGGGCGTGGTCCGGGGTGTGCAGTCCACCGCCCCCGGCAAGACCGCCTTCCTGTTCACCGGACAGGGCGCCCAACGACCCGGCATGGGACGCGAACTCTACGCACGCTTCCCCGTCTTCGCCGAAGCCTTCGACCAGACCTGCGCCCTCTTCGACAC
>NZ_JBIVDY010000049.1:0-7065 GCF_044747365.1 Kitasatospora sp. NPDC090091 | reverse complement strand
GCCGCCGCCGACGCCATCCGCCTCTCCCGCCGCACCCTCGCCACCATCAAGGGCAACCTCTTCTGGGCCTTCGGCTACAACGTCGCCGCCCTCCCGCTCGCCGCCGCCGGCCTCCTCAACCCGATGATCGCCGGCGCCACGATGGCCTTCTCCTCGGTCTTCGTGGTCACCAACAGCCTCCGGCTGCGCCGCTTCCGGCCCTCCTGAGGCCGGAACGCCGAAGGCCCGTACCGCGCGGCGGTACGGGCCTCCGCCATGACGGGCGGGGGGCTCGGAGCTCGGGGCTCGGAGCTCAGCGGCCGAGCAGCTCGCCGCCGTTGCAGTGCAGGATCTCCCCGGTGATGAAGCCGGCCTCCGGCGAGGCCAGGAAGTGGACCGCCGCCGCGACCTCGCCGGTCTCCCCGATCCGGCCGAGCAGGGTCCGGGCCGCCCGGCGGGAGACCTCCGCCTCGTCCAGCCGCGGGCCGAAGAACTCGGTGCCGGCCACCGTGCCCGGCGCGACGATGTTGGCCGTGATGCCGGAGGTGCCGAGCTGGGCGGCGAGGAAGTGGTTCCAGGCGTGCAGCGAGGCCTTGGCCGCCCCGAACGAGCCGGCCCCGCGCAGTGCGGCGATCGAGCTGATGGTGACCACCCGGCCGGAGCCCGGGGTGAGCCGGTCGCGGATGGACTCGGTGAGCAGCACCACGGTCAGCACGTTGCGCTCGAAGTCTCCGCGCCAGCGGGCCAGCAGGGCGTGCGGGCCGCCGCCGATCACGGTCTCCCGGCTACCGGCGTTGTTGACCAGCACGTCGATCTGCTCGGGCAGTTCAGCGAGTGCCGCCTCGACGGCGTCCGGATCCGCGAGGTCACAGACCAGCGGGGTGACGTTCGGTCCCAGGTCGGCCGCGGCCTGTTCGAGCACCGCTCGCCGGCGGCCCACGATCACGACCCGTTCGCCCGCGTCGGCGAAGCGGCGCGCCACCTCGTACCCGATCCCCGTGCCACCGCCGGTGACAACCACGTTCCTGGCCATCTGCGCACTCCCTCCCCAGTTGCGCCGCCACGCTGCGAGGGTGCGGGGCGGTCCGTACCGGAATGCCACGATTCCTATCACGCTCGGTTGCCGTGACTGCGGGGAGGGTGACGTCGCCGCCGCCGGAAGGTGTGGTATGGGCGGGCCACCACGCGCACACGGAGCGTGGCGAGAGGCAGCTCACACCCCCCGGGCGTAACTTCTCGCGCCCAGATACGTCTTAGGTTGGTAGTGCGGCAGTTTTCGGTGGGCGGCGGCGTGGTGAACGGCTTCACGTCACCGCACGGCCACCGCTGCCGCCGACGGGGCTCCGGCGGGCCCCGGGACGGTCGCCGAGTCTCGGCGACCTTCGCGCACGGCGCCGGGGTGTGGCGGGTCAGGGACGCTTTGAGCGGCCGTCCCGGGCTGCGGCCGCCCCGGAGTCGTGCGCCGTCTGTCTCCCGTCCTCACGACGGGACGGCGAAGGGCCCGGCCGCGCAGTGCGGCCGGGCCCTTCGAGGTCCCACGTCGGCGGTCCCGGCTCAGCGGGGCCTGGTCAGCGACCGGTCAGGCGCCAGTGACCGGTTGCGGATCAGCGGTCGCCGAGCTCGACGTAGTCGCGGATCGCGGTGCCCGTGTAGATCTGACGCGGACGGCCGATGCGGCTGGTCGGGTCGTTGATCATCTCGTGCCAGTGGGCGATCCAGCCCGGCAGCCGGCCGAGGGCGAACAGCACGGTGAACATGCTGGTCGGGAAGCCCATGGCGCGGTAGATCAGGCCGGTGTAGAAGTCCACGTTCGGGTAGAGCTTGCGCGAGACGAAGAAGTCGTCCTTGAGCGCGTGCTCCTCCAGCTTGAGCGCGATCTCCAGCAGCTCGTCGGACTTGCCGAGCTGGCTGAGGACCTCGTGCGCCAGCTGCTTGACCTGCGCGGCGCGCGGGTCGAACGCCTTGTACACGCGGTGGCCGAAGCCCATCAGCTTGACGCCGTCCTCGCGGTTCTTCACCTTGCGGATGAACGCGTCGACGTCGCCGCCGTCCTTCTGGATGCTCTCCAGCATCTCCAGCACCGACTGGTTGGCGCCGCCGTGCAGCGGGCCCCAGAGCGCCGAGATACCGGCCGAGATCGAGGCGAACAGGTTGGCGTGGCTGGAGCCGACCAGGCGCACGGTGGACGTCGAGCAGTTCTGCTCGTGGTCCGCGTGCAGGATCAGCAGCTTGTCCAGGGCGTTGACCACGACCGGGTTGAGCTCGTAGTCCTCCGCGGGGACGGCGAACGTCATCCGCAGCAGGTTCTCGACGTAGCTCAGGTCGTTGCGCGGGTAGACGAAGGGCTGGCCCATCGCCTTCTTGTACGCGTAGGCCGCGATGGTCGGGAGCTTCGCCAGCAGGCGGACCGTCGACAGGTGCCGCTGGGCGGCGTCGAACGGGTTGTGGCTCTCCGGGTAGAAGGTGGAGAGCGCGCCGACCACCGAGGACAGCATCGCCATCGGGTGGGCGTCCCGCGGGAAGCCCTGGAAGAAGCGCTTGACGTCCTCGTGCAGCAGGGTGTGCTGGGTGATCTCGCGGTTGAAGTCCGACAGCTGGTCGGCCGTCGGGAGCTCACCGTTGATCAGGAGGTACGCGGTCTCGATGAAGCCGCCCCGCTCGGCGAGCTGCTCGATCGGGTAGCCGCGGTACCGCAGGATGCCGTTGTCGCCGTCCACGAAGGTGATCGCGGACTTGTACGCGGCGGTGTTACCGAAGCCGTTGTCCAGGGTGACCAGGCCGGTCTGCGGGAGCAGCTTCGAGATGTCGAAGCCGGCGTTGCCCGCAGTGCTCTCGACGACGGGGTACTCGTACTCGCCGTCCTGGTACCGCAGTACTACCGAGTTGTCGCTCACGTCTTCCTCACCGACGAAATGAATCCTCTTCCAAGGTGCCCTGACTGTCTCTACCATCCCCCATCTGGAGGACAGCCGCGCACCCGGGGTGGCCCGAAAGGGACCACCCCTACAAAACCTGCCGCCCCAGCCGGTACGAACCGGACAAGATCGGCACCACCCCAGGCTCTGCCGTAAATCTCTTCACGTCAAGAGAACAATAGAGGCAACCATCCGTTGGAGAATCATCCAGTGGCCAGCCGGTGATCCAGCGCGGCGTGCCTCCGACCTGCGCTGACAGCCCGAACGGCCTGCCCGATCGCCTTCCGTGACCCCACCAGCACCACCAGTTTCCTCGCCCTGGTCACAGCCGTGTAGAGCAGGTTCCGCTGGAGCATCGTCCACGCGGACGTGGTGACCGGAATCACCACCACCGGATACTCGCTCCCCTGCGACCGGTGGATCGTCACCGCGTACGCATGCGCCAGCTCGTCCAGCTCGTCGAAGTCGTACGGCACCTCCTCGTCCTCGTCGGTCAGCACCGTCAACCGCTGGTCGTCGGCGCTGAGCGCGGTCACCACTCCCACTGTGCCGTTGAAGACCCCGTTCCGCCCCTTGTCGTAGTTGTTGCGGATCTGGGTGACCTTGTCCCCCACCCGGAACGTCCGCCCGCCGAACCGCCGCTCCGCCAGCCCCTCCCGGGCCGGCGTCACCGCGGCCTGCAGCAGCGTGTTCAGGTTCCCCGCGCCCGCCGGCCCCCGGTGCATCGGCGCCAGCACCTGGACGTCCCGCCGGGCGTCGTACCCGAACCGCTGCGGGATCCGACGCGCCACGACGTCCACCGTCAGCCCCGCCGCCCGCTCGGTGTCGTCCTCCACGAACAGGAAGAAGTCCGCCATCCCCTCCGTCAGCGGCGGCAGCCCCTCGTTGATCCGGTGCGCGTTGGTCACCACCCCGGACTGCTGCGCCTGCCGGAAGATCCTGGTCAGCCGCACCGACGGGATCGGGCTCCGCTCCGCCAGCAGGTCCCGCAGCACCTCGCCGGCACCGACCGAGGGCAGCTGGTCCACGTCCCCCACGAACAGCAGGTGCGCCCCCGGTGCCACCGCCTTGACCAGCTTGTTCGCCAGGATCAGGTCCAGCATCGACGCCTCGTCCACCACCACCAGGTCCGCGTCCAGCGGCCGGTCGCGGTCGTACGCCGCGTCCCCGCCCGGCTTCAGCTCCAACAGCCGGTGCACCGTGGACGCCTCCACCCCGGTCAGCTCCGACAGCCGCTTCGCCGCCCGGCCGGTCGGCGCCGCCAGCACCACCTTCGCCCGCTTCGCCAGCGCCAGCGTCACGATCGACTTCACCGTGAACGACTTCCCGCAGCCCGGACCCCCCGTCAGCACCGCGACCCGCTCGGTCAGCGCCAGCCGCACCGACTGCTCCTGCTCCGGGGCCAGCTCCGCCCCCGTCTGCTTCGCCAACCACCCGAGCGCCACCGGCCAGTCCACGTCCGCGAACCACGGCATCCGGTCCGCGTCCGCCCGCAGCAGCCGCAGCAGCTGGTTGGAGAGCGAGATCTCCGCCCGGTGGAACGGCACCAGGTACACCGCGGTGATCGGCTCGCCGTCGTCCGACGGCACCGTCTCCCGCACCACCCCCTCCGCCGCCACCAGCTCGGCCAGGCAGTCGATCACCAGCCCCACGTCCACCTGGAGCAGCTTCACCCCGTCCGCGATCAGCCGCTCCTCCGGCAGGTAGCAGTGCCCCTGGTCGCTGCTCTGCGACAGCGCGTACTGCAGCCCCGCCTTCACCCGCTCCGGGCTGTCGTGCGGGATGCCGACGGCCTGCGCGATCCGGTCCGCCGTCAGGAAGCCGATGCCCCACACGTCCGACGCCAGCCGGTACGGCTCCTGCTTCACCACACCGATCGAGCCGTCCCCGTACTGCTTGTAGATCCGCACCGCGAGCGACGTCGACACACCGACGCCCTGGAGGAAGACCATCACCTCCTTGATGGACTTCTGCTCCTCCCAGGCCACCGCGATCTTCTTCGTCCGCTTCGGCCCGAGCCCCGGCACCTCGATCAGCCGGCCCGGCTCGTTCTCGATCACCTCCAGGGTGTCCACCCCGAACCGCTCCACGATCCGCTCGGCGAACCGCGGCCCGATGCCCTTGATCAGCCCCGACCCGAGGTAGCGCCGGATCCCCTGGACAGTGGCCGGCAGCACCGTCGTGTAGTTCTCCACCACGAACTGCCGCCCGTACTGCGGGTGCGACCCCCAGCGCCCGTGCAGCCGCAGCGACTCCCCCGGCTGCGCACCCAGCAGCGCACCGACCACCGTCAGCAGGTCGTTGCCCCCGCGCCCGGTGTCCACCCGGGCCACCGTGTAGCCCGTCTCCTCGTTCGCGTAGGTGATGCGCTCCAGCACGCCTTCGACCTGGGCGAGCTGACGCGGCTGGTCCGCCCGGCCCGCCGTCGACTGCTGCTGCGACTGCCCGGCCACCCGGCCCCCTTTACCAGTACGGGTGCACTTCCGCTACGCACCGTACCGCCCGGGTGCGACAGCCGGTGGCCGGATGCCAGGCTGGTACCGGTAGAGGGGGATCTCTCCGCCCCGGCCCGCGACCCCGCGGCGACGGGCCCGCCCAAGGAGCCGTGCCGCCATGCTCACCACCGCCGTCACCCCCGGGTCGCCCAACTGGCTCGACCTCACCAGCCCGGACACCGCCGACTCCGCGACCTTCTACGCCACCGTGCTCGGCTGGACCTTCGCGGCCCCCGACCCGGAGGACGGCAGCCACGGGCTCTTCCGGCAGTACGGCCGCACCGTCGCCGCCGTCGGCCCGGTCGGCGCCGACGACGGCGACCCGGCCTGGACGATCTCCTTCTGCAGCCTCGACGTCGACCGGACCGCCGAGCTGGTGGAGACCGCCGGCGGCCTCGTCCACACCACCGCGTCCGACGCCGCGGCGACCGCCGCCGCGGCCGCCGTCCCGCTCGCCACCCTGGCCGAGGCCCGGACGCTCCACTGCACCGACCCGACGGGCGCGCGGTTCGCCGTCCGCCAGCCCGGCCGGACCCCCGGGCTGGAGGCCGTCACCGAGCCCGGCACGTTCTGCTGGGCCGAGTGCTACAGCGTCGACGCCGAGGCGGCCAAGGCCTTCTACCGCGCCGTCTTCGCCTGGCAGGAGCAGGACGTCCCGTTCGGCGAGGCGATGTACACCGTCCTGACACCGGCCGGCGGCGGCACCGACGACGCCCATGGCGGTCTGATGCAGCTCAGCCCCGAGCACACCGCCGCGGGCACCGGCTCGCACTGGCTCCCCTACTTCGAGGTCCCCAACGTGGACGCGGCCGTCGCCCTCGCCGAGCGGCTCCGCGCGACCGTCCGCACGGCGCCGACGGACGTGCACGGCGTCGGCCGGCTCGCCCAGCTCGCCGACCCGTACGGTGCCGTGTTCGCCGTCATCACCAGTGCGGCGTCGAGCGGGTGACAGGAGGTCACCCGCTCGGCCCCTCGTCGAGCCCGTCTCGCGGGGCCTGGAGGGCCTGCAGGGGCGCTCAGGGCGCCGGCGGGGGGAGCGTGGACGCGAACGGGGCCGAGCGGGGCCCTGCCGGTGCCGGTAGCGGGCTGCAGCGGCGCCTGTGGCACCGCCTAGGCTGTGATCATGACCGACCTGACGATCCGCCGGGCCACCGCCGACGACCTGCCGGCGATAGTGGCCATGCTCGCCGACGACCCCCTGGGCGCCACCCGCGAGAGCCCCGACGACCTGACCCCCTACCGGACGGCCTTCGCCAGGATCGACGCCGACCCGCACCAGCACCTCGTCGTCGCCGAGCGCGCCGGCCGCACCGTGGGCACCCTCCAGCTGACCGTCGTTCCCGGCCTCTCCCGCAAGGGCTCCACCCGCACGATCATCGAGGCGGTCCGGATCCACGCCGACGAGCGCGGAAGCGGGCTCGGGACCGAGCTGATCCACTGGGCGATCGACCGCTCCCGCGAGCTCGACGCCGACCTCGTCCAGCTCACCTCCGACGCGACCCGCACCGACGCCCACCGCTTCTACGAGCGCCTCGGATTCGTCGCCTCGCACCTCGGATTCAAACTCAAGCTCTGATCGTCCGGAAACGCAAAGAACCCCCGATCCGGAATGGATCGGGGGTTCTTCGGAATGATTGTTCGGCGGCGTCCTACTCTCCCACAGGGTCCCCCCTGCA
>NZ_JBIVDY010000048.1:0-10875 GCF_044747365.1 Kitasatospora sp. NPDC090091 | reverse complement strand
AGCAGCGTCGAACCCAGGGAACGCCCCCGCCAACTCCACACCCATCCGAGCCCGCTGCGAACCCTGGCCGGTGAACAGCACCGCGGTGCGACCCGCCACCACACGGCCCTCGACCACCCGAGCCACCGACTCACCAGAAGCCAACGCGGCCAGACCGGCAAGGAGTTCATCACGGTCCGCCGCGACGACCACGCCGCGGGAGTCGAGCTGTGCCCGCGACACCACCGACGAGAAACCCACATCGGCGAGCGACAGTCCCGGCTCGGCGGTCAGGTGCGCCCGCAGCCGCTCGGCCTGCTCCCGCAGCGCCGCACCGGACTTGGCCGACACGACCACCGGCACGACCGGAAGTTCCGCACCCCGGACCGGCGCCTCCGCCGTCGGAGCCTCCTCCAGAATGACGTGCGCGTTCGTCCCACTGATCCCGAACGACGACACACCCACACGCCGCGGACGCCCCTCCGAAGCGGGCCAGTCCCGTGCCTCGGTCAGCAGCTCCACCGCGCCCGAGGCCCAGTCCACGTGCGGCGACGGCTCGTCCACGTGCAGCGTCCGCGGCAGAACCCCGTGCCGCATCGCCATCACCATCTTGATCACACCGCCCACGCCGGCGGCGGCAGAGGTGTGTCCGATGTTCGACTTGACCGAGCCCAGCCACAGCGGATCGCCCGACCGGTCCTGGCCGTAGGTCGCCAGCAGCGCCTGGGCCTCGATCGGATCACCCAGCCGCGTACCCGTCCCGTGACCCTCGACCGCGTCGATCTCGGAGGGCCGAAGACCGGCGTTGGCCAGGGCCGCCCGGATGACCCGCTCCTGCGAGGGACCGTTCGGGGCGGTCAGACCGTTGCTCGCACCGTCCTGGTTGATTGCGCTTCCCCGCAGCACCGCCAGCACGTTGTGACCCTTGCGGCGGGCGTCCGACAGGCGCTCCACCACCAGGAGACCCAGACCGTCCGAGAACCCGGTGCCGTCCGCCGCACCCGCGTACGCCTTGCAGAGCCCGTCCGGCGCGAGGCCGCGCTGGCGGCTGAACTCCACGAAGAGGAACGGGCCGGCGAGGACGGTGACGCCGCCGACGAGCGCCATCGAGCACTCGCCCGAGCGCAGCGACTGCGCCGCCATGTGCAGCGCCACCAGCGACGACGAGCACGCCGTGTCCACCGTGACCGCTGGGCCCTCCAGCCCGAGGCTGTAGGCGACGCGCCCGGAGACGATGCTGCCCTGCGTACCGGTCAGGCGGAACCCCTCCAGTTCGGGCAGCATCGAGCCGCCGTAGTCCGAGGTGACCGCGCCGCAGAAGACACCCGTCTCGCTGCCCCGCAGCGACGTCGGGTCGATGCCCGCGTCCTCGAACGCCTCCCAGGCCCCTTCGAGCACGAGGCGCTGGGCCGGGTCCATCGCCGTGGCCTCGCGCGGGCTGATGCCGAAGAAGTCCGCGTCGAAGTCACCGACGCCGTCGACGAAGCCGCCCGCGGTCGCGGTCAGCGTGCCGAGCTGGTCCGGGTCCGGGTTGTAGAGCCCTTCCAGGTCCCAGCCGCGGTCGGTGGGCAGGCCGGACATGCCGTCACGGCCGCTCGACACCAGCTCCCACAGCCCCTCGGGCGAGGTCACCCCGCCCGGGTAGCGGCAGCTCATGCCGACGATCGCCAGCGGCTCGATGTCGCCCTGTTCCAGCTCACGCACACGACGGTTCGCCGCGCGCAGTTCCAAAGTGGCCTTTCGCAGGTAGCTGCGAAGCTTCTGCTCGTCCGCGTTCCCCGTTGTCATGCCGCACCGAGCTCCTTGTCGATCAGGTCGAACATTTCGTCGTCGGACACCTCGTCGAACTCGTCGTCCGCCGTCGATCCCGCCTCGTCCATCTGGCTGTCGTGTCCGCTCAGGACGGCACGCATCCGGTTGCTCAGGTAGCGCAGCCGCGGCTCGATGCCGGCCAGTACGCGCTCGTCGCCGACTGCCGCGGTCAGCAGCTCTTCGAACCGGGTCAGTTCCTCGTCGAACGGCGACCGCACCTCCGCGGTGGTGCCGCCGCCCCCGGATTCCTTCAGGAGCAGCCGGGCGACCTCGGCCGGTGTCGGGTGGTCGAAGACCAGGGTGGCGGGCAGCCGCAGGCCGGTGATCCGGGTGAGCCGGTTGCGCAGCTCGACCGCGGCCAGCGAGTCGAAGCCGAGCTCCTTGAACGCCCGGTCCGGTGGCACCTCCGCCCCGGACGCGTTGCCGCGCACGGCCGCGACCTGCGCCTGGACCAGCTCCAGTACGAACTGTTCCGCGTCGGCCTCGGTGAGGCCGGCGAGCCGCTGGGTGAGCGACCCGCCCGTCGAAGCGGCCCGCCGGGTCGCCGTGCGAACCAGGCCCCGGAGCAGGGCGGGCAGCATCCCGTCCTGGGCCTGGACCCGCAGTGCCGCCAGATCAAGCCGCACGGGCACCAGCAGGGCCGATTCGGCGCCGAGGGAGTTGTCGAAGAGCTCCAGACCGAGCTCCTGGGAGAGCGCCCCGACACCGGTCCGCTCCATCCGGGCAAGGTCGGCCTCGTTCAGCTCGCCGGTCATGCCCGTGGCGTCGGCCCAGAGGCCCCAGGCGAGCGAGGTCGCGGGCAGGCCTTCGGCGCGACGCTTGGCGGCGAGGGCGTCGAGGGCCGCGTTGGCCGCCGCGTAGTTCGCCTGGCCCGGGTTGCCCATCTGCCCTGCGGCGGAGGAGAAGAGGACGAACGCCGCCAGGTCCGTGCCGGCGGTGAGCTCGTGCAGGTGCCATGCCGCGTCCACCTTCGGACGCATGACCCGCTCGACCTGCTCGGCGGTCATCGACTCGATCACGCCGTCGTCCAGCACACCGGCCGCATGTACGACCGCGGTGAGCTTCTCCACCGATGCGACGAGAGCGGTCAGTTGGTCGCGGTCGGCCACGTCGCAGGCTTCCACCCGCGCGGTCGCGCCGGCCGCCGCCAGCTCGGCCACCAGCTCGGCCACGCCCTCGGCCGCCGCACCGCGCCGGCTCACCAGCAGCAGATCGCGAACGCCGTGCCGCTCCACCAGGTGCTTCGCGAACAGCGCACCGAGACCGGACGTACCACCGGTGATCAGGGCCGTGCCGGTGGGGTCGAGCGTCTGCGGAACGGTGAGGACGACCTTGCCGATGTTGCGGCCCTCACGCAGGAACCGGAGCGCCTCGGCACCCCGACGCACATCCCACGCCCGAATCGGCGCACTCGTGGTCACGCCGCTCTCGAAGAGGGCGCTGATCTCGACCAGCATCTCCTGGATCCGGGCGGGACCCGCCTCCAAGAGGTCGTACGAGCGGTACCGGACGCCGGAGTGGGCCGTGCCGACGACCTCGGGGTCACGGATGTCGGTCTTGCCCATCTCGATGAACCGGCCGCCCCGGGGCAGCAGTTCGAGCGTGGTGTCGACGTACTCACCCGCGAGGGCATTGAGGACCACGTCGACGCCCGCACCACCGGTCGCCTCCAGGAACGCCTCCCGGAAGGCCAGATCCCGCGAGGAGGCGATCCGCCCGTCCGCAACACCCAGAGCCCGCACCGCATCCCACTTGTGCGGACTCGCCGTCGCGAACACCTCCGCACCCAGATGATGGGCCAACTGCACCGCAGCCATCCCCACACCACCCGCGGCGGCGTGCACCAGCACCCGCTCCCCCGCACGCAGACCCGCCAGATCGACCAGCCCGTAGTACGCGGTCAGGTACACCACCGGCACCGCCGCGGCCTGGGCAAAGGTCAGGCTGGACGGCATCCGCACGATGGTGCGACGGTCCGCGACGGCGACCGGGCCGAAGGCGTCGAGGATCAGGCCGAAGACGCGGTCGCCGGGCTTGAGGTCGGTCACCTCGGCACCGACCTCGACCACGACACCCGCAGCCTCACTGCCCAGCGGCGCATCGCCCGGATACATCCCCAGCGCGATCAGCACGTCACGGAAGTTCACACCCGCAGCCCGCACATCGACCCGCACCTCACCCGCACCCAACGGCCGACCACCGTCGGACGGCACCAGCGCCAGATCCTCCAGCGAACCCGCACGCCCCACCGCCAGCCGCCACGCACCACCCGCCGGCAACGACGCCGACACCCGTGCGAGTCGCGGCGCGAGCAGCCGGCCACCACGCACCGCGAACTGCGGCTCGTCACCAGCAGCGAACGAACCCCACTCCGGAACCCCGTCCGCCTCCGCGTCGACATCGATCAGCACGAACCGGCCCGGATGCTCCGACTGCGCACTACGCACCAGACCCCACACCGGAGCCAGCGCCACATCCGGCACCTCGTCACCCACACCCACGCCACGACGGGTCACCACCGCCAGCCGCGCCTCACCCAGCCCCTCCACGGCCAGCCAACGCTGCACCAGCCCCAGAACCCCCGCCGCAACCGCCCGCGCCGCGCCCGGACCCCCGTCCACAGGAGCCACAACCTCGGCGACGACCAGCTCCGGAACCTCCGCACCCCCGACCACGGCACGCTCCAACGCGTCCAGGTCGACGAACTCCTCACCCAGAACGGCCACCCGCACCGAGCCCACCGGCTCGACCGCAACCTCGGCCCAGTCCACCCGGAACAGCGCATCACCCACACCCTGCGCACGCTCAAGCTGCGACGCGTCCACCGGACGGAGCCCGAGGGAGTCGACGGCGACGACGGTGGCCCCGGTCTCGTCGACCACATCGATCCGCAGCGCGGTACCCCCGGCCGGGGAGATCCGTACGCGGGCGCGGGTCGTACGGGACTCCCCGAGCCGGACACCGGACCAGGAGAACGGGAGGTCCACCCCGGACCCGGCCGCCTTCGAGAGCATGCCTCCGTGCAGTGCGGCGTCGAAGAGAGCGGGGTGGCATCCCGAGCCGACGCCCACGGCGTCGTCCGGGAGCGCGATCTCGGTGTAGACGTCGTCGCCGACCCGCCATGCCGCCCGGACGCCCTGGAAAAGCGGCCCGTAGTCGAGGCCGATGTCGGCCAGCCGCGGGTAGAGCGTTTCGACGGGGACGGGTTCGGCGTTGGCGGGCGGCCACTGGAGCGGGAACGCCGCCACCGGCTCGGCGGTCCCGGTCAACCAGCCGCGACCGTGGCAGGTCGTCTCGACCTCGTCACCCTCACCCTCGCCGGCCTCCGGGCGGGAGTACACCCCGACCTCACGACGCCCGTCCTCACCGGCCGCACCGATCGTGACCTGGACCTGGAGCACCGCATCGTCCTCCAGGACCAACGGCGCCTCCAGCACCAGCTCACCCAGCACCCCGCAGCCCACCTGACGGCCGGCCGACAACGCCATCTCCACCAACGCAGCACCAGGCACCAACACCAACCCGAACACCATGTGGTCACGGGTCCACGGCTGGGACTCCTGGGACATCCGCCCCGCGAACACCCACTCGTCCCGATCCCCCACGCGCACCGCGGCACCCAACACCGGGTGGTCCACCCGCACCAGACCAGCCGCGGACACATCACCACCACCAGCACCCGGCATCAGCCAGAACCGCTCACGCTGGAACGCATACGTCGGCAGCTTGACCTGGGCCGCGGCCGTGTCCTTGAAGAACACGGACCAGTCCACCGCCACACCCACCGCAAACGCCTCGGCAAGCGACAACGCGAACCGGCGCAGACCACCCTCACCGCGCCGCAGCGACCCGACCACACCCACCCGCTCGGCCGCACCGTGCGCGGCCAGCGTGCCCTCAAGCGCCAGACCCAGCACCGGGTGCGGGGACATCTCGACGAAACAGCCCGTCCCCTGGTCCGTCAGGGCCCGCACCGCCGCCTCGAAACCGACCCGACCCCGCAGATTCCCGTACCAGTAACCGGCATCGAGGGACGCCGTGTCGACGAACCCGCCCACCGCCGTCGAGTAGAACGGCACACTCCCGGACACCGGCCGCAGCGAGGCCAGAACGTTGCCGAGTTCCTCCTCGATGGCCTCGACCTGCGCGGAGTGCGACGCGTAGTCCACCGCCACCCGGCGCGCACGAACCCCGTCCGCCTCACACTCGGCGACGATCTCGTCCAGCGCCCCGGGCTCACCCGCAACCACCACCGACGCCGGCCCGTTCACCGCCGCCACCGACACCCGACCGTCGAACGCAGCCACCAACTCCTCGGCCCGCTCCACCGCCACCGCCAGCGACACCATGCCACCACGACCCGCCAGACGCTCCCGCACCAGACGACTGCGCAGCGCCACCACCCGGGCACCGTCCTGAAGCGAGAGGCCACCCGCCACACACGCCGCCGCGATCTCGCCCTGGGAATGGCCCACCACCGCGGACGGCTCGACACCGAACGAACGCCACAGCCCGGCCAGCGACACCATCACCGCCCACAACACCGGCTGGACGACATCCACCAGCTCCAGCGACGGCGAACCCTCCGCCTCACGCAGCACATCCACCACACGCCAGTCCACGAACGCGGACAGAGCCTCGTCACACTCCGCGATCAAACCCGCGAACACCGGCGAAGAGTCCAGCAGTTCCACCGCCATGCCGGCCCACTGCGCACCCTGCCCCGGGAACACGAACACCGGCCGCCCCGCCACCACACGACCCTCGACCACCTGACCCACCGGATCACCAGCAGCCAACCCGGCCAGACCCGCAAGCAGTTCACCACGATCGGCTGCCACCACCACACCACGGGCATCCAGCTGCGCCCGCGACACCACCGACGAGAAGCCCACATCGGCGACCGACAGTCCCGGCTCGGCGATCAGGTGCGCCCGCAGCCGGTCCGCCTGCTCCCGCAGTGCCGCCTCGGACTTGGCCGACACGACCACCGGCACCACCGGCAGGTCCACGCCCTGGACCGGCAGTTCGGCCGCATCCGTTGCCTCGGCCGGCTCGGCCGCCGGGGCCTCCTCCAGAATGACGTGCGCGTTCGTGCCGCTCACACCGAACGACGACACACCCGCACGCCGCAGGCGCCCCTCCGACGCGGGCCACTCCCGCGCCTCGGTCAGCAGCTCCACCGCACCCGAGGCCCAATCCACGTGCGGCGACGGCTCGTCCACATGCAGCGTCCGCGGCAGAACCCCGTGCCGCATCGCCATCACCATCTTGATCACACCGCCGACACCCGCCGCAGCCTGCGTGTGTCCGATGTTCGACTTCAGCGAGCCCAGCCACAGCGGATCGCCCGACCGGTCCTGGCCGTAGGTCGCCAGCAGCGCCTGGGCCTCGATCGGGTCACCCAGCTTCGTGCCCGTCCCGTGCCCCTCGACCGCGTCGACATCCGCCGTGTCCAGCCCGGCGTTCGCCAGCGCCGCCCGGATCACCCGCTCCTGCGAAGGGCCGTTCGGCGCGGTCAGACCGTTGCTCGCACCGTCCTGGTTCACCGCACTCCCGCGCAGCACGGCCAGCACCTTGTGACCCTTGCGGCGCGCGTCCGAAAGCCGCTCCAGCACGACCAGGCCCACGCCCTCGGCCCATCCGGTCCCGTTGGCGGCGGCCGCGTACGCCCGGCAGCGCCCGTCCGGGGAGATACCGCGCTGGCGGCTGAACTCCACGAAGACGTTCGGCCGGGCAAGCACCGTCACCCCGCCGACCAGCGCCATCGAGCACTCGCCCAGCCGCAGGGCCTTGGCCGCGCTGTCCATCGCGACGAGCGAGGACGAGCAGGCGGTGTCGACCGTGACGGCCGGGCCCTCGAAGCCGAACGTGTAGGAGATGCGGCCGGAGGCGACGCTGCCGGCCGAGGAGATCGTCAGGTAGCCCTCGATCTGCTCCCGGCGGTCACTCGTGCCGGCGACGAACCCGTAGTCCTGGTACATCACTCCGCAGAACACACCGGTGTCGCTGCCGCGCAGCGTCGTCGGGTCGATGCCGGCGTCCTCGAACGCCTCCCACGCGGCCTCCAGCAGCAGCCGCTGCTGCGGGTCCATCGCCATCGCCTCGCGCGGGCTCAACCCGAAGAACTCGGCGTCGAAGTCGCCCGCCGCGTCGACGAATCCGCCCTCGCGGGTGTACGCGGTACCCGGGTTGTCCGGGTCCGGGTGGTAGAGGTTCTCCAGGTCCCAGCCGCGGTCGGCGGGGAACCGGGAGGTGCCGATCCGCCCGTCCGACACCATCGACCACAGCTCGTCCGGCGAGGTCACCCCGCCCGGGTAGCGGCAGCTCATTCCCACGATCGCCACCGGCTCGTTCGCCCGGTCCTCGTACTCGCGCAGCCGAGCCTTGGTCTCGTTGAGGTCGACGGCGACCCGCCTCAGCGACTCGACGAGTTTGGTCTGCTGGAGGGCATTGCTGTCACCACTCATGGCCACGTTCTCTCCGAGGTAGTTCTGAAAGTAGTCCGGTCTCGTCCGAGCACGCGTCACGCGTCGTGGAACTCGGCGTCGATCATCTGCAGGATCTCCATCGCGGAGGTGGCCGCCTCGATCTGGGCGAGGTCGTTGTCGGTCCGCTCGATGTCGGTGAGCGCGGTCAGCATGGTGCGCAGTCGCCCGGCCACACGCCGCTTCTCCCCGTCCTCCGCGATCCCGGCGAGGAGGTCTTCGAGCTTCTTCAGCTCCCGGTCGATCGGCGGTTCGGCGGCGGCGGGGGCCATCCTGGCCAGCACGAGCCGGGTGATCGCCACCGAGGTGGGGTGGTCGAAGACCAGGGTCGTCGGGAATCGCAGGCCGGTGACGCGGGTCAGCCGGTTGCGCAGCTCGACGGCGCTGAGCGAGTCGAAGCCGAGCTCCTGGAACGCGCGGGCCGGGTCGACGGCCCCGGGGGACGCATGGCCGAGGACCCCCGCGACCTGGGCCTGGACGACCTGGAGGACGACGCCCTCCCTTTCGGGCTCCGCCACGTCGGCCAGTCGCTGAGCGAGCGATTCGTCCGCTTCCGCACGGCGGGCCGACGAACGCACCAGCGCGCGCATCAGCGGGGGGAGCATGCCGGCTCGCGCCTGGGCCCGCAGCGCGCCCAGGTCGAGCCGGACGGGTGCCAGCAGGGCGGTGTCGAGGGCCAGGGCCTGGTCGAACAGCTTCGGGCCGAGGTCGGCGGGGATCGCGCCGACGCCGATGCGCTCCAGCCGTGCCACTTCGGCTTCGGCCAGTTCACCGGACATGCCGCCCGCGTCGGCCCAGAGACCCCAGGCCAGCGAGGTCGCGGCCAGGCCCTCGGCGCGACGCTTGGCGGCGAGCGCGTCGAGCGTTGCATTGGCCGCCGCGTAGTTCGCCTGACCGGGAGTACCGATCAGCGCCGCGACCGAGGAGAACAGGACGAACGCCGACAGGTCCATACCGCCGGTGAGCTCGTGCAGGTGCCACGCCGCGTCCACCTTCGGGCGCATGACCCGCTCGACCTGCTCGGCGGTCATCGACTCGATCACACCGTCGTCCAGCACACCGGCCGCATGCACGACCGCGGTGAGCTTCTCCACCGATGCGATGAGCGTGGCCAGTTGGTCGCGGTCGGCCACGTCGCAGGCCTCGACCCGCGCCGTCGCACCGGCCGCCGCCAGCTCCGCCACCAGCTCGGCCACACCCTCCGCCGCCGCACCACGCCGGCTCACCAGCAGCAGATCGCGAACGCCGTGCCGCTCCACCAGGTGCTTCGCGAACAGCGCACCCAGACCGGACGTACCACCGGTGACCAGCACCGTCCCGTCCAGCGCCGGCATCGCGCCGGGCACGGCCGACACCTGCACGAGCCGCGGCGCGAGCAGCCGGCCACCACGCACCGCGAGCTGCGGCTCGTCCGAGCCGAACACCTTCGCCCAGTCCACTGCACCGGACTCGTCCACGTCGACGAGCACGAACCGGCCCGGGTGCTCCGACTGCGCACTGCGCACCAGGCCCCACACCGGAGCCAGCGCCACGTCCGGCGTCTCCTCGCCGGCGTCCACGCCGTTGCGGGTCACCAGGACCAGCCGAGCCTCGCTCAGCCGCGCGCTCTCCACCCAACGCCGGACGAGCGCAAGGGTGTTCGTCGCCACGGCGGACGCCGCTCCGGCCATATCGACGGCACCGGCCGGGGACTCCACCGCGGCGAGCACGACCTCGGGAGTGGCCATGCCGTCGGCCAGGGCCTTCTCCAGCACGTCCAGGTCCTCGAACCGCTCGCCCGGCGCCACCAGGTCGCCGAGTACGGCCGTCCGGACCGTTGCCGCCGGTGCGGACGTGACCTGGGCCCAGTCGAGTTGGAACAGGGAGTTGCGGTGAGCGCGCTGTCTGGTGTCCAACTGGTCCTGCTGCACGGGGCGCAGGTCGAGGCGGGCCAGGTTCAGCACCGGTTCGCCGTGCGGGCCGGCGATGTCGACCCGGAAGGCAGACTCCCCCGCCGGGGCTATCCGTACCCGTGCCCGCGAGACACGGGTGGCCTGCCCGAGCCGCACACCCGACCAGGTGAACGGCAGGTCGAGCGGGGATCCCGCCTCCTTGTCGAGCAGCACTCCGTGGAGCGCCGCGTCGAAGAGGGCGGGGTGGATGCCGAAGCCTTCGCCACCGCCGTCACCCGGCAGTTCCACCTCGGCGTACGTCCGGTCGCCGTCGCGCCAGGCCGCCCGCACGCCCTGGAAGACCGGCCCGTAGTCGTAACCGATGTCGGCCAGACCCGCGTACAGCCCGTCGACGGGAAGCTGCTCGGCCTCCGCCGGCGGCCACTCGGCCGGCCACGCCTCCGAGGGCTCGGCGTCCGGGCCGAGCAGGCCACGGGCGTGGCAGACCGTCTCCCGCTCGTCGTCGCCGCCGTTCTCCGGGCGGGTGTAGATCGCCACCTCACGGCGCCCGTCCGCAGCGGCCGGACCGACCGTCACCTGGATCTGCAGCGCCGCATCGTCGGACAGCACCAGCGGTGCCTCCAGGACGAGTTCGTCGACGACGGGCGTGTCGGCCTGGCGGCCGGCGGCGAGGGCGAGCTCGACCAGCGCGGTCCCGGGCACGA
>NZ_JBIVDY010000047.1:0-13133 GCF_044747365.1 Kitasatospora sp. NPDC090091 | reverse complement strand
CTTCGAACGCCTCGTAGAAGCCCTCAACCCCACCCGCACCCCCCACCACCACCCCCTCTTCCAAACCATCCTCACCCTCAACAACACCACCACGGGAACGGACAGTTGGTCATCGGCGGCGCCGGTCGGCCCGGAGCAGGAGTCCGGCCGGACGGCCAAGTTCGACCTCTCCTTCACCGTCACCGAGCAGCGCACTGCCGACGGCGCCCCCGACGGCCTCACCGTCACCGTCGAGTACGCCGCCGACCTCTTCGAACCCGCCACCGTCGAACGCCTCGCCGACCAGTTCCAGCGCATCCTGCGCAGCGCCGCCGAACACCCCGACACCCCCATCCACGACATCGACCTGTTCACCGAGCACGAACGCCGGGCCCTGTTCACCGACTGGAACGGCCCGACGCGCGAACTCCCCGGCCGGACGCTGCCGGAGCTGTTCGCGGCCCAGGTCGCCCGCACCCCCGACGCCACCGCCGTCACCTGCGGCACCGACACCCTCAGCTACACCGAACTCGACACCGCCGCCAACCGCCTGGCCCGCCACCTGGTGGCCCGCGGCGCCGGCCCCGAGCGACTGGTCGCACTCGCCGTCCCACGCTCGGTGGAGACCCTGGTGGCCGTGCTCGCGGTGCTCAAGTCCGGTGCGGCGTACCTGCCGATCGACCTCACCCACCCGGCCGAGCGGATCGCCTACACCCTCGCCGACGCCCGGCCGCTCTGCGTGCTCACCACCACCGAGGCGGCTGTCCGGCTGCCCGCCACCGAGCACCCGCAGCTGCTGCTCGACGGCCCGGACACGGTGGCCGCACTGTCCGCCCTGCCCGCGCACGACCTCACCGATGCCGACCGTTCGGCGCCGCTGTCGCTGCGCAACCCGGCCTACGTGATCTACACCTCCGGCTCCACCGGGCGCCCCAAGGGCGTGGTGGTCGAGCACCACTCGCTGGACGCCTACCTGGCCTGGGCCCGCGAGGCCTACGGCAGCGTGGCCGGCCGGGCCCTGGTCCACTCGCCGGTCTCCTTCGACCTCACCGTCACCGGCCTGTTCGCCCCGCTCACCAGCGGCGGCACCGTCCAGCTGATCGAGCTGGACGACCAGGCGCCCACGGCGGGGGAGTTCGAGCGCCCGGCCTTCGTCAAGGCCACCCCGAGCCACCTGGCGCTGCTGACCGCGCTGCCCGAGCGCTTCTCACCCAGCGAGCAACTGGTGCTCGGAGGCGAGTCGCTGATGGGCGAGGTGCTGGACGAATGGCGCCGCCGGCACCCGGGCGCCACCGTGATCAACGAGTACGGTCCGACCGAGACCACCGTCGGCTGCACCGAGTTCCGGATCGAGCCCGGCGACACCGCGCCCTCCGGCGTGATCACCATCGGACGGCCGGTCTGGAACACCCGGATGTACGTGCTGGACGAGGCGCTGCGGGCGCTGCCGATCGGCGTCGGCGGCGAACTCCACATCGCCGGCGACCTGGTGACCCGCGGCTACCTCGGCCGCCCGGCTCTGACCGCCGAGCGCTTCCTGCCCGACCCGTTCGGCGAGCCCGGCTCCCGGATGTACCGCACCGGCGACCTCGGCCGCTGGCACCACGAAGGCCGGCTGGAGTTCCTCGGCCGCACCGACGACCAGATCAAGCTCCGCGGCTTCCGCATCGAACCCGCCGAGATCGAAACCCACTTCACCGGCCGAGCCGACATCGCCCAGGCCGCCGTCCTGCTCCGCGAGGACTACCCGGGCGACCCGAGGCTCGTCGCCTACCTCGTCCCCACCGACGACGCCCTCCCGGACCCGGCCGAACTCCGCGCCACCGCCGCGGCCCGACTCCCGGCCCACCTCGTCCCGTCCGCCGTCGTCCTGCTCGACACCCTCCCGCTCACCCCCAACGGCAAGCTCGACCGCCGCGCCCTCCCCGCGCCGGCCACCACGACCGGCGGGGCCGGCCGCGCACCCCGCACGCCCCGCGAGGAAGTCCTCTGCGGCCTCTTCGCCACCACCCTCAACACCGAAACCGTCGGCATCGACGACAACTTCTTCGACCTCGGCGGCCACTCCCTGCTCGCCGCCCGGCTGACCGCCCGGATCCGTGACGAACTGGGCGTCCGGGTCGGCCTGCGGGCCCTGTTCGAGACCCCGACCGTCGCCCTGCTCGCCGAGCGGATTGAGGGCGAGGGCGACACCGGATCCTCCGACGGGCTCGGGCAGCTGCTGCCGCTGCGGACCGGCGGCACCCGTCCGCCGCTCTTCGCCGTGCACCCCGGCGGCGGCCTCGGCTGGTGCTACTCCGGCCTGGTCCGCCATCTGGACCGCGACCGGCCGCTGTTCGCACTGCAGGCCCGCGGGCTCGACGGGGACGGCGAACTGCCGGGCAGCGTCGCCGAGATGGCGGCCGACTACCTGCGGCTGATCCGGGAGGTGCAGCCGAGCGGCCCCTACCACCTGCTCGGCTGGTCGTTCGGCGGCACGGTGGCCCACGAACTGGCCCGTCAACTGCAGGCGGCGGGCAAGGAGGTGGCGCTGCTGGCGATGCTCGACTCGCACCCCACCGGCCGGTTCCGGCACGCCGGCCGGCCCAGCGACGCGGAGATCCTCTCGCTGGCGCTGGACGGCCTCGACCTCGACGAGCCCGGCGCAGACGCCACAACCCCCACCGCCGCGACGGCCGGCGACGGCGACGCCCTGGGCGACGGACTCCCCACCGCCGAGGCGGTGTTGGAGCTGCTGCGGGTGCGCGGCAGTGTGCTGGCCGGGCTGGACCCGGCGGCGCTGCACCGGCTGGTGAAGGTGACCGCCAACAACATCGCGCTGGCCCGGGGCGAACAGCCCGGCCGCTACCGGGGGCGGGTGCTCTTCTTCGAGGCCCTGCCCGGCCGGGGCTCCGACGGCACCCCGCTGACCGAACTGTGGACGGAGCACGTGGACGGCCCGATCGAGAACCACCCGCTGGACATCCCGCACAGCCGCTTCACCACGCCGGAGGCCCTGGACGTGATCGGTCCGATCCTGGCCGCCCACCTGCGCTGACCGGAGCCGGGGTGGTGCGGACGGCCCGCCAGCCGCACCACCCCGGCCCCCGCCCGCCCCTCCCGTGCCACCCCTCCCTCGCCACCTCGTAGCGGAGCCCTGCCATGCCCCTTTCCCTCGCTCCTCCCCCGCCCCCTCCGGAGGTGCCGTGACCACGTTCCTGCTCATCTGGGCCGGCCGGCTGCTCACCGCCGTCGGCTCCAGCATCTCCGGCTTCGCGCTCGGCCTGTGGATCTACCAACAGACCGGTTCCGTCACCCAGTTCGCCACCGGCCTGCTGCTCGGCTTCGCCCCGGGCATGCTGGCCGCCCCGGCCGCCGGCGTCCTCGTGGACCGCCACCGCCGCCGGACCGTCCTGCTCTGTGCGGACGCGGCGGCCATGCTCGCCGCCGTGGCGATGGCCGCCGCCGAGGCGACCGGGCACCTGGCCGTCTGGCAGGTCTACGCGACCACCGTCGTGGAGTCCTGCTGCGCCACCTTCCAGTGGCCCGCACTGGCCGCCGCCGTCACCGGCATGGTCCGGCCCGAACAGCGCGGCCGGGCCGGGGCGATGACCCAGACAGCCCTGGCCGGGGCCCAGCTGCTCGGCCCGATGCTCGCCGCCCTCCTGCTCGGCGCGGGCGGGCTGCGCGCCGTCCTGCTGACCGACGTCGTCTCGTTCGCACTGGGACTGCTCACCCTGCTGATAGCCCGCTTCCCCGAGCCGGCCGGCCACCGGGACCGCCCACCCGGGCGCGCCACCGACGCGGCGCAACGCCGGGGCTGGCGGACCGAGTTGGCCGAGGGCCGGCGGCTGCTCACCGGCCAGCCGGGACTGCGGCACCTGCTCCGCGTGGTCACCGTGCTCAACGCGGCCGAGGCCGCCGCCACCGCCCTGCTGCTGCCCCTGGTGCTCGCCGGCACCCCGGCCGACGGCCAGAACGCCGCGGTCGCCACGGTCAGCACCGCCGGAGGCCTCGGGCTGGCGGCCGGCAGTGTCGCCATGTCGATCTGGTCCGGCCCGCGCCGGCCGCTCGCCTGGGTCACCTCGGCCACCGTTCTCAGCGGCGGCGCCGTCCTGGCCGCCGGCCTCCACCCGCGCCCCGCCGCACTGGCGGCGGCCGCCTTCACGTTCTTCCTCGGCCTGCCGGTGGTGACCAGCTGCGCCCAGGTGCTCTGGCAGTCCGCCGTGGCCGCCGAGGCACAGGGCCGGGTCTTCGCCCTGCGCCGGATGTTCACCCAGGCCGGCACCCTGCTCGGCTACCTGCTGGCCGGGCCGCTCGCCGCACAGGTCTGCGAGCCGCTGGTGGCCCCCGGCGGCCCGCTCGACTCCACCCTCGGCCGCCTCCTCGGCACCGACCGGGACCGCGGCAGCGCCCTGCTGCTCTGCTGCACCGGCCTGCTCCTGGCCGTGACCGGCCTGGCCGGTCGCCGCCACACCGTCGAGGCGCTTCCGCCCCCGGAACCGATCGGGTGCGATAGAACCGCCCTGACCAGGATTCCCGCCAACTCCACCGATGCGGAGCCACTGTGATCGTCCGTCCCACCGCCCCGTCCGACCTCGACCGCGTCCTCCCGCTGATCGTGCCCGACCCGGCCACCGGCCTGACGGCCGACACCTACCGGACCCGCCTCGCCGACGGCGAGTACCGCCCCGACTGGACCTGGGTCGCCGAGGACGCCCCCGGCGGCGCCCCGCTCGCGCTGGCCGTCTGGTGGGGCGACCCGGACGGCGACCTGCCCGACGCCCTCGACGCCGTGTTCGTCCACGACTCGGTGCAGTCCGCCGCCGACCGCACCGACCTGGCCGCTCAGCTGCTCACCGCCGCCCACGCGGCCTACGCCGGGGCCGGCGCCGACGCCGCCCCGGAGTACCACCTCGTCCTCCCCGGCGACTGGCGCGACCGTCCCGAGGCGGTCGCCGCCGTGGCCTGGCGCCGGGAGGCGGCCCGGCGGGCCGGCCTCCCGGTGGGCCTGGAACGCCTGCGCTACGAGTGGACGCCCCCGGTCGGCCTCCCGGAGCCGTCCGGCCGCCTCGTCCTCCAGCCCGAGCCCGAGGACGAGGTCTTCGTCGACCTGTTCCGCCGGGTCCTGGTGGGCACCCTCGACGCCGACTCCCGCAAGGAGGCCGAACGCCTCGGCGCCGAGGCCCAGGCCCGCGCCGACGTCGCCTTCTACCGCGACACCATGCTCGGCGACCGCTCCTGGTGGCGCATCGCCCGCACGCCGGACGGCGAGCCGGTCGGCTTCGGCATCCCCTCCCGCAACCACGCCTTTCCCGTCGTCGGCTACCTGGGCGTCGTCCCGGAGCACCGCGGCCGCCGGTACGGGGACGACATCCTCGCCGAGATCACCCGGATCCTCGCCGCCGAGACCGCACCCGAACGCGTCCGCGCGGACACCGATCTCGTCAACACCCCGATGTCCGCGGCCTTCGACCGCCTCGGCTACCGGAACGACACCCGCCGTCTGGTCCTCTCCCCCCACTGAGCCCGATCACTGAGCTCTTTCAGAGTGGCCACTGATCGGGCGACGGGCCGGCGTCCCGCAACGAACGAGGTTCCCGTGCCGTTGAGGGAGGTGTTCGGTCTCAACTCTTCAGCGCAGGAGCCTCGTTGGCTCCCTATCCTGCTGTACTCGACCTGCCGCACGCCCTGGTCGAGTGGGTATCCATGCCCATCGTCACCCGTGAGGGTGACCGACGCTGCAGGCTCCCGCCCCACCGGCGTTCCCTCGTCGGCCTGGTCTACCTACGCCGGCACGACACGCTCGCACAGATCGCCGCCGGCTTCGGCATATCCGTCGGGAACATCGCCGCAGCCGTCCTCACCCCGTCAGCGCTGATGAATCTCATTGCCGTTCCAGGGTGAGGACGGATGGGTAATGGCCGTCATCCAGTTGGGAACCGCCTCACGACCAGGCAAGTCGACCTTCGGTGAACCGACAGACCGGGGAGCTTCCATCGGCGATCCTCGTCAGCGTCTCCGCTACGGAGTCGAAATACTGGGCCATCGATTCGTACTCGCCCGTGACCGTGGGGCCACTCACGAACCAGCTGCCGACGCGTCCGTCCCGCACATCGATGAACTTTCCCATCCAGCCGTCCTGGTCCGACAGGAACGGGATCCACTCGTTACGCCAGAACGGATTGTCCGGCTGGCCCGGAGGGTCGAATCCGCACGACGTGGAGCGGTTCGCGTAGAGCCTCTCCATCGCCCGGATGCCCAGAAAGAAGCTTCCCTCGTCGGGGAACCCGTCGAAGCCGCAGCACATTACGTCGTCGTCGACGTCTTCCTCCGGCAGATCCAGATTGTTCTGCAACAGCCAGGTCCGCAGGTCCCCATGCAGGGAGATCCCCATCCGTTCCTCGGCTGCCGCGAGCATAGGCTCCGTAGCGGGCCCTGGCAGCTCCGCGTGATCGGCCGGCGCGTGCTCCCGAAGAAGACTCATCACACGCGACCAACTCTCAGCCACACTCATCGCCCTCTGCCCTCTGGGTTCTCTACAGGGATGTTTCCGTCCGATTACGCCACTGCGGAGGTTGGGAAGTACCGGCCGGAGAACCTTGCAGGGATGGTACTTCGAGCATGCGCTCCATTCCTCCCCACGACTGTCTTCCGCCCCGAAGCGCAGGGCCGGCCCTCAGCGAAGTGACCGCCAAGCGACTTTTCACAGACAACCCACTGTGCCCGGCGGGCCCAGCCGAGGAGCTTCCCGGGCTCAAGCGAGGGCCACCGCGTCACCCTGGAGTGACGGAGCTGAAAACGCTCACTGATCCGCCTCCCGAAGCCCCACCGGGCCCGCACCGCGCGGTGGGGCCGGGAATCGACCTCCCGTCCGGCCGGTGATCACCGGCCGTCTAGGCTCGGTGTACACCGATCAGGGAGGGGCGAACACGCGTGGGCAGCTGGGAGAGCGCTCTGGACGCGGCCGGGATCGACGACCCCGGACTGCGCGCGGACTACAGCCGGCAGCACCGGCAGGTCGAGCAGTACAAGCGGGAGGCCGTGCTCGCCGCACGGCTCCTCCTGCCGGCGCCGCTCGTGCCGCACGTGATCGCGGCCACCGCCTTCATGCACCGCACCGACAGCCTGCTCGACAGCGGCCCGCTCGACGGGCGGAAGGCGGCGTACGCGCGCTGGGAGCAGGAGGTCGCCGACGGCCTCGCCACCGGTGGCACCGACCACCCCGAGCTGCGGCCCCTGCTGAACACCGTCACCGCCCACCCCGCCCTGCGCGACCGCGCGCTGGAGCACCTCGCCGGGGCCCTCGCCGACCTCGACTTCACCGGATTCGCCACCGAGGCCGACTACCAGCGCTACGTGGACGCCTACTCGCTGCCCGCGTTCATGGTCGTCGCCACCCTGCTGGGCCCGGACGGCGACCGGACGGCCTACCGGGCCGCCTGCCGCACCTTCATCGACGCGAGTCAGCGGCTCGACTTCGTCAGCGACCTCGCCGAGGACCTGGCCGACGGCCGCCTGACCATCCCCGCGCAGACCCTCGATCGGCACGGGGTCACCCGCGCCGATCTGGAGCAGGCCCGCGATCTCCCCGCCGTCCGGGCGATGATCACCGAGCAGCTCGACCTGGTCGACCGCACCCTCGCGGAGGGACGCGCCGTGGCCGGCCTCGTGCCGCCCGCCCACCGGCCCATGGTCCGCTGCATGATCGGCCTGGACGAACTGACCAGCACCGCCGCCCGCGCGGACATCCCCGCCCTGTTGCGCCGCTCGGCCGGCCCCTCCAAGCCCGCCGCCCTCCGCCTGCTCGGCCGCGAGTACCTCCGGGCCCGCCGCGCACGCCGCTGAGCCCCCGGCCGGCCGGGCGGCGCGCACCGCCACGGCCCCACCGGCCGGGCGTCCCCCGCCCGCCCCGTCCTCGTCCTCGTCCTACTCGTCCGCGGGCCAGGCCGCGTCGTCGACGGGCCAGGCCATCGCGTCCAGCGGCCAGGCCGTCCCGGCGCCCGGTTCCAGGAACTGCTCCGCCCAGATGATCTTGCCCTGCGAGGTGTAGCGGACGCCCCAGCGTTCGGCGAGCCGCGCGACGAGGAACAGGCCGCGGCCGCCCTCGTCGTCCGCGACGGCGTAGCGCAGGTGCGGGGCGGTGCTACTGGTGTCCGAGACCTCGCAGATCAGCGTCCGGTCGTAGAGCAGCCGCATCGTGATCGGACCGGTCGCGTAGCGGATCGCATTGGTCACCAGCTCGCTGAGCACCAGCTCCGTGACGAACACCGCCTCGTCCAGGCCCCACTCGGTGAGCTGCCGGGTGGCATCGGCACGGGCCCGGGCCACGGCCGCGGGGTTCTCGTCCACCTGCCACTCGGCGGTCCGGCCGGGCTCCAGCACCCGGGTGCGGGCGACGAGGAGCGCGATGTCGTCGGTCTGGCGGGCGGGCAGCAGGGCGTCGAGCACGGCGTCGCAGGCCTCCTGGGGCGACCGGTCGGGCCGGGCCAGGGAGGCGGTCAGCACGTCCAGGCCGACCCCGAGGTCACGGGTGCGGTCCTCGATCAGGCCGTCGGTGTAGAGCACCAGACTGCTGCCCGGGTCGAGCCGCACCTCCATCGCCTCGAAGGGCATCCCGCCCAGGCCGAGCGGCGGACCGGCGGGAAGGTCCAGCAGCTCCGCCGTGCCGTCCAGGCGGACGAGCGCGGGCGGGGGATGGCCCGCCCGGGCCAGGACGCAGGTGGCGGTGGTGGGGTCGTAGATGGCGTAGAGGCAGGTGGCGCCGGTGATCGCCAGCGACCCCTCGACCGCGGCCGCCTCCTGGTCGATGTGGGTGACCAGGTCGTCCAGGTGACCCAGGAGCTCGTCCGGCGGCAGGTCGAGGGTGGAGAAGTTCTGGACCGCGGTGCGCAGCCGGCCCATGGTCGCGGCCGCGTGGAGGCCGTGGCCGACGACGTCGCCCACCACGAGCGCCACCCGGGTCCCCGACAGCGGGATGACGTCGAACCAGTCACCGCCGACCCCCGCCTGGGCGGGCAGGTAGCGGTAGGCGACGTCGAGGGCGCTCTGCTCGGGCAGCCCGCGCGGCAACAGGCTGTGCTGCAGGGTGACGGCCATCGTGTGCTCGCGCGTGTAGCGGCGGGCATTGTCGATGGACACGGCGGCCCGGGCGGCCAGCTCCTCGCCCAGGGAGAGGTCGTCCTCGTCGAACGGCTCCTTGTCCCGGCCGCGCCAGTAGCACGCGACGCCCATCAGCACGCCCCGTGCCGTCAGCGGGACGGCGACCAGCGACACCAGGCCGAAGTCCATGACCGCCCGCGTGCGCTCGGCGTCCTGCTTGCGCCACCCGGCGTCGACCGCCACCTCGGGGACCAGCGCGGAGCGCCCGCTGACGAAGCCCGCCGCGTGCGGGGTGCTCCCGGCCCACCTGACCAGTTCCCCCTGCGGGTACAACGGCGAGTCGTCGCGGACGCCCGTGACCGCCACCCGCTCCAGCTCCACCGGGGCACCGACCGTCAGGACCGGCGGTTCCTCGCCGCGCAGGACCTCCTCGGCGAGGTCGACGGTGGCGTAGTCGCAGAACTCCCGGGTGGCCACCTGCGCGAGCTCCTCCGCGGTGCGCCGGACGTCGAGCGTCGTGCCGATGGACATGCTCGCGTCGTACAGCAGTCGGAGCCGGCCGCGCGCGATCTCCGCCTTCCCGGCGAGGGCGAGCAGTTCGGTCGAGTCGCGCAGGGTGGTGACACTGCCGGACGGGCCGCCCCCGCTGTCGGTGGGGCGGGTGTTGACGGCCAGCAGACGCTCGCCGACCGGGAGCACTTCGTCGCTGACCGCGCGGCCGGAGACCAGCAGTTCGGCCGTCCGGGGAGCGAGGCCGAGATCGGTGACGGCGCGCCCCTCCACGTCGGGAGGCAGGTCGAGCAGCCGACGGGCCTCGTCGTTGGCGAGCCGGACCCGGCCGTCGCCACCGACGATGGCCACGCCCTCGCGCACCGCGTGCAGCACCGCGTCGTGGTGCTCGTACATCCTGGTCATCTCCTCCGGCCCCAGACCGTGGGTCTGCCGCAGGAGACGTCTGCCCACCAATGCCGTACCGGCCGTGGCCAGGCCGAGCGCGACCGTGCCGGCACCCAGGACGACCGGCAGCTGCCGGTTGACCGCGCTGCTCACGTTGGCGACCTTCATCCCGGACGACACGATGCCCACGACCGAACCGTTGGCATCCTCCACCGGGACCACCACCTGGTACTCCAGTCCGAGCGGGCCGTGCACCTGCTCGACGGTGACCGCACCGTTCAGCGACGGGCCGATGGTGCCGACGAACTGCTTGCCGATCTGCTCGGGCTGGGGGTGCGTGTAGCGGATGCCGTTCCGGTCGGTCACCACGATGAAGTCGACGTGGGCGTCCTTGCGGGCCGCCTCCGTCAGCGGCTGGAGCACGGCGCTCGGATCGGGGCCCTGCATGGCGTCCACCAGCCCGGGGCTGTGGGCGAACGCCTGGGCGGCGGCCAGCGATCGGTCCCGCGCTGCGTCGTACCGATCGCTGCGGGACTGGATCAGCAGCGCGACGACGGCTGCCACCACGAGCAACAGCACGATCAACACCTGCAGGACGAACATCTGCCCGGCGACGCTGCGGATGTTCATCATCGACCGCAGACGGTACGCCGAAGGCTCCTTCGTAACTGCGCGTGGATCTCGCCGCCCACGACGGCCACCCGGCCGGCGCAGAGGCGGCCGGGTGACGGGGCCCGTGTCTCTGGCCATACACCCATGGTCCCCTCCCGGAGGTGAGCGGGGCATATCGCCCGCTGTGACCACGTACGGCGAGCACCTGCACGACATCCCCGTGCACGCTCCGTAGCCGTCGCCTGTCCCGTTCCCCGTGCCGGCTCACCCGCTCGCCGCCTGCTCGCCCGCTCGTCCGACGCGGCGGATCACCCGGCCCGGCCGCGCGGGAGGACGGCTCGGACGACGGCCCCGACGGGGGCGTTGGTGGCGGTGAAGGTGCCGCCGAGCTCTTCGGCGCGCTCGGCCATGGAGCTGAGGCCCACACCGGACGTCGCGGTGTGGGTGGGGAAGCCCGCGCCGTTGTCGGTGACCTCGACGGTGACCCGGTCCGGCGGGGCCCGGAGGGTGAGCCGGGCGGCGGTGGCACCGGAATGACGAACCACGTTGTTCAGGGCCTCGCCGCTGATCCGGTAGACGGCGACCTCGACGGCGGCGGGGAGCGTGGGCAGCGGGTCGGGCCGCAGGTCGAGGGTGACCCGGAGCTGCCGGCTGCCGAGGGTGGCTGCGAGCCGGCGGAGCGCACCGGTCAGGCCCTTGCCGTCGAACGGCGCGGGGGCCAGACCGTCGGTGATCCGGCGGAGTTCCGTGATCGCCTGGCCGATGCCGGCGGAGGCCGTGGTGAGCGAGGCCGCGGTGGTCGAGCCGTCGGGCAGGTCGGTGCGGGCGGCGTCGATCCGCAGGCGCAGGCCGGAGAGGGCGGGGCCGAGGCCGTCGTGGAGGTCGTGGCGGAGCCGTCGGCGCTCCTCCTCCCGGGCCAGCACCAGCAGCTTGCGGCTGGCCTGGAGGTCCTCGTAGAGGCCGAGCGAGGCGATCGCGGGCGAGGCCTGGTCGGCGAGGAGGCGGAGCACCGTCCGGTCCTGCCGGTCCAGCTCGGACTGCCCGTAGCGCGGCGGCACCAGCAGCTCGCCGATCTCGGCACCCTCGTAGGTGAGCGGAAAGCTCTCGCCGGGCCGGTCTGCCGCCCCGAGACGGGCCAGCTCACGCGGTCCGCCACGGGTCCGGATCCGGACCGCCGCGGCCGGAAGCCCGAGCGCCTCCACCACAGTCCGGCAGAGCAGCGGCGGGGTGTCCGCCGGGTTCACGGCGTGGCTCATCCGCTCCGCCAGCTGCCGCACCAACTGGTACGGGTGGGCCCGTTCGCCGTAGTAGTACCGGTCCACGGCACGCCCCACGCCCCGCGCGGCCGGCCGCAGCAGAGCGCCCAGGACCCCCGCCGCCACCAGCTGCCACCACCGCGTCCCGCCCCCGGTACCGGGCTGCACGCGGTGCATCAGGTAGACCGCGAACAGGATGACGATGAACACCAGGGTGAGGTAGGCGTAGGCAGCCAGGTAGCGCCGGGTGACCCGGTCCAGCGAGAGCTGGCGGTCGCGGCGGAAGGCGGCCATCGGTACCAGCATCCAGACCGCCTCGCCGGCCACGAGAACCGCGTACGGCAACCACCCGGGGTAGTCGCCGACGTAGTGCGGGACGGTGACCAGGGCGGCCCAGACCACGTAGGCCACCACGACCTCGGGCAGGTACGGGTGCGGTCCGGGCGACTGCCACCAGCGGACCGCGGCCACCATGAGGGTGAGCCCGAGGCCGGCGGTGAAGACGTCGAAGGTGTACAGGCTGAGCCACCCGGCCAGCCGGGCATACAGCGCGGTGTCGTGGAGCGGGTTCGGCAGGGTGTACCACTGGGAGTCCGCGGCCGTGTCGGAGAAGGCTAACAGGGCGCTCAAGGCGGCCACCAGGACGGTCACGGAGCGCCAGATCCCGCCGGGGAGACGGGCGTCGGGGAGCCAGAGCGGGAAGGTCACCACCGTGAAGGCGTTGGTGAAGCTGGTGACCAGCACCACGGCCGTGATCACCTCGGCGACCGCCGGCCCGGCACCGGACAGCGCCGCGGCCAGGATCACCACCATGCGCAGTGCCTGGAACAGGCCGGTGGCCAGCATGAGGACGCCCATGCCCCGGCCGTTCCGGTTGACCACAAGGAACAGGCCGGCGAGCGTGAACGTCAGACCGAGCGCGAGCCAGAGTCCGTCGGCGAAGTAGTTCTCGCTGACGCCCGCCACCCCGGGGTGGGTGAGCGCGAGGACCGACCACACCACCGCACAGACCAGTGCGGCCGCGGCCGCCGTCAGGGCGCCGGCGACGCCGGTGCCGACGGTAGCGAACCCTCTCATCCACGCACCTCCCTGGCCCAGGCCATGCTGCCAGGCCCGCTGTCCCAGCCGCACGGGCCACCGGTCCCGGCCCCGATGGGACCGGTGGGAGCGCCTGGTGACAAAACCCCGGAAATGCGAAGAACCCCCGATCCGTGAATGGATCGGGGGTTCTTCAGAAGAATTGTTCGGCGGCGTCCTACTCTCCCACAGGGTCCCCCCTGCAGTACCATCGGCGCTGTGAGGCTTAGC
>NZ_JBIVDY010000046.1:0-14683 GCF_044747365.1 Kitasatospora sp. NPDC090091 | reverse complement strand
ACCCGCCCCCACCAGGGCCACCCCGACAACGCCGCTGCACCCCACCCGACCACCACACCGGGCCCGGGAGCAGCGGCGTCGCGGCATTCACAGCCCGAGTTGCACGACGGCTCGCAGAGATCAGACGGTGCCGAACTCCTCGGCCCGGACGGCCGAGACGAACGACCGCCAGGCCTCGGCCGGGAAGACGAGGGCCGGGCCCGCAGGGTCCTTGGAGTCACGGACGGGCAGGACACCGGCGAAGCCGGGCGCCACCTCGACGCAGTTGCCACCCTGCTGGCTGTAGCTGGACTTCAGCCAGGCGGCGCGCGTCAAGTTGATGTCGGACATGAGGTTCCTTCCCGAACTGCGCGGATCCATTCGAGAGTCGCCATCTCGGCCAGCGCTCCCACCTGGAGCCGATCGTAGTGTCTCCTCCAAGCTGTCAGCCTGTCAGAATCGCGCTCAAGATGACTACGCCCCTCGGACTCGGAGTAGCCCAGCAGCGACTGGTCCGGGAGTGAAAGCAGCACCATCGGCAGCGCGAACGGCCTGTGCTCGGCCATCTCGAACGGCGCCACCTGAAGGATCACGTGGCCGGCCTCGAACTGATCCTCCAGAGCGGCCAGTTGCTCCGTCATGACGTCACGGCCGCCGATCGGGCGGCGCAGACAGCTCTCGTCCAGGACGGCGTGCACCAGCGGCGGACTGGCGCGCCTGAGCAGTTGCTGCCGAACGAGCAGGAAGGTCACTCGCTCCTCGGCCTGCGTGCGGGTGATCGTCCCCCGGCGCACGTCGGCCATGGCCAAGGCCATGGCGTACGCCTCGGTCTGGAAGAGGCCGGGCACCACACCGGATTCGAAGATGCGTATCTCCGCGGCCTTCGCCTCGTGGCTCGCATACTCAGGGAAGCCCTCCAGGAGCGCCGAGTGCTTGTTCTGCAGCCACATCAGCAACAGCGTGCCGCCCGTCTCCAGCGCCTCGTCGGCCCTGCGCGCGAACCGCTCGCTCGGTGGCTCCCGTGATGCAAGTTCGGCGTAGGAGACGTAGGAAGGGTCGAAGCCGACCTTCCGGGCCAGTTGAGCCTGCGTCAGCCCCCTCGCCTCACGCGACCTGCGGAGCTGCACCCCGAACGGCGCCCACGGCCCCGACGTCGGATCAAGTTGCTTGCGGTTGACCACGTTTCACCAACTTGTGGATCATCAATCTCAAATACAGATCTCGGGCCGATTCTGCACCGGCGCGGGCCATCATAAACACAAGCCGTGAAATGCCCGATGCGCAGAGCTACCGATGGAGCCCCCCATGCCCAGCCGCCCCCACACGCCCTCCTACCGGCCCAAGGTGGGCGAGGTGGTGTACGACCTCGCCCACCGGACCGCCGGTGGACAGCCCTTCGAGGGCGTCTACATGGCCACCCTCAACGGCCTCGCCTACCTCCGGCCCGAGGCGGGCGGTTGCGAGTGGACCACCGACCCCCTCCAGCTGCGGCGCCTCAACGTCCCCCGCTACCGCACCGTCCAGCGGCCGAGCCGGCCCCGCGTGAACGATCCTTCGGCGTGAACCCGACCCGCAGGCTCCTGGTCGCGGTCGTCACCGTCCCCGCCCTCAGCGCCCTCGCCGCCGCGCTCGTCTGCTGGCCGATCCGCAGCGGGCCGCTCGCGCCGCGCCTGCTGATCTTCGGGCTGGTCCTCTCCGCCGGCGTCATCGCCGGCCTCCCCGCCGTCCTCGCCCGGCTCACGATGGCGGCCGACCGCCGGAACCGCACCGCCCGGGCCAGGGCGGGCACGCAGGTCACCCGATCTTCAGATAGGGCTGCAACAGGGTGGTCCACGAGGAATTGAGCTGGTCGTACTCCGCCTCGCAGCCCCGGGCACGGTCCACCGGCAGGACGCCGTCGGGGTTCTCCGGGACCTGGACCACCGATGCGAAGGTCCCGGGATCGGAGCCGAACAGCCAGCAGACCTGACAGCGCGTTGACGGTGCTGACCGCGTACGCGGTGTGCTCCTCGTCGCCCGTCGTCAGCAGGAGGACCGAGAGCTGGTCGACCGCGTCCTCCTCCTTCCCCGTGACCGGCAGGCCGTACAGGCCGACCAGGGCATGGCCGAGTTCGTGGAGGATGACGCCGTTGGCCATGCCGATGACCTACCCCGCCCCCGTCTCCCCCGCACCCCGGTGCCGGGCCGCCCCGGCGGGCGCGCCGGGGCGCAGCCGGCTCAGGGGGCCATGGTCAGGCCCGCGGACGCGGCGCCGCGGCTGAGCACGACCGTGCGGATGTGTTCCAGGGCCCGCGCGTAGTCGGCCCGGCCGGGGTCGCGGCGGACGGCCTCGCGCAGGTCGAGGACCCGGTAGGGCGGGCCGAGGTCGGTCACCTGCGGGACGAACTCGGCCTTGCCGACCCTCCAGCGCTGCCCCGGACCGGCCGGCGGGACGAAGGTGAACCGGGCGATCGAGCTCCAGTTGCCGCGCGGGTCCTCGGCACCGTCGTAGGTGAACATGTGCCCGGCGAGCTGGTCGCCGAGGCCGTACACCGTCCAGGTGTCACCGATCCTCTCGTACGCCTGCGGGATGTGGGCGTGGGTGCCGAGGATCAGGTCGACGTCCGACGGACCTCCGCCCTGCCCTGCGGCCAGCTCCCGGGCCAGGGTGAGCTGTTGGTCGTTCGGGGTGTCCTGCCACTCGGTTCCCCAGTGGACGCTGACCACGACGAGGTCCGCGCCGCCCGCCCGGGCGGCGCGCGCGTCGGCGAGGATCCGGTCCCGGTCGATCAGGTTCACCGCCCAGGGCTGCCCGTTCGGCAGCGGGATCCCGTTGGTGCCGTAGGTGTAGGCGAGGTGGGCCACGGTGGCGCCGCCCGCCCGGAGCAGGGCGGGCCTCCCGGCCTCGGTCGCGTCGCGGGCGGAGCCGGTGTGCACGAGGCCCACGGCGTCCATGGCGTCGAGGGTGCGCCGGATGCCGGCCGGGCCGTCGTCGAGGGTGTGGTTGGAGGCCGTGTCGCAGCCGGTGTACCCGGTCTCCTTGAGGGCGCGGGCGACCTGTGGCGGCGATTTGAAGGACGGGTAGCCGGTGAACGGCCCGCCGTCGGCGCCGTAGACGGTCTCCATGTGGCAGATGGCCAGGTCGGCGCCGGTGATCAGCGGCTTGACGCCGGCGAGCATCCTGGTGAAGTCGTAGCCGTCGCCGCCGGCGTCCTCCCGGGCCTGCCGGATGATCTCGGTGTGCGGCAGCACGTCGCCGGTGGCGACGAGGGTGAAGGCCCGCGGCCCGGTCGGGGACGCGGTGGTGGCCGCGGGCGTCCCGCCACCGTCCGGCGGCCGCGGCGCCCCGGATGCGTCGGGAACGGGGGCGTCCGGGTCGCCGCACCCGGCGAGGGTGAGGAGCAGCAGCGTGGCGGCCACCGTGGTGGCCGGCCGACGGGGCAGACGCATGGTCAGCTCATCTCAGGATCGGAAGGTATGACCAACCCCTCGACTATGCGACGCCGCGGCCCGCCTCGCCCGCCCCCACGCCCACACGATCACCCGACGGAACGGTCGGCCCGGTCTGAACGGTCGGCCCGGTCAGAACGGTCGGCCCGGTCAGCCCGGTCAGCTCGGTCAGCCCCGTCGAACAGGCGACCGGGGTCCGGGCCGCCGCGGCCCGGCACCGGCGCCCCTTGCAGCATTCTGCAAATCCGAGCACAACTTGTCATGGCCCGTGGCAAGGTTGAGCGCAAAGGTTGAGCGCACACAGGGGCCGGCGGGGCGCGGGGGTGGGTATGGGGTCTGAAGTGCCGTCCATCGGAGCGACCACGGCGGCGGCCGGCCACCGCCGGGTCCGGGACGTCGTGCGCGAGGTGATCGGCGAGGTCGCGCCCGAGGAACTCGTGCTCCTGAACGGCCTGTTGCAGTACGACGACGCCACGGTGGTCGGCAAGCTGACCGGATCGGGCCGGCGGCGGGAACCACTGGGCTTCGGCTTCGGCGAGCTGGTGGCGCTGGTGACCCCGGTGGTGTGGCTGACCGTGGACCAGGCGGCCAGGCGCGCCGGCGAGGTGGCCGCGGAGAACGCTGCGAGAGGAACCGGCACGGTGCTACGGAGGCTCTTCCGGCGGCGCTCCTCCGAGAGTGTCACCGTTCCGCCGCTCACCCGCGAACAGCTCCGCGGGGTGCGGCAGCAGGTGCAGGAGGCGGCCCTGGACCGGGGGCTCTCCCAGGACCGGGCGTCCGCGATCGCCGACGCGGTGGTGAGCCGGCTGGCCCTGGACGGCGCGGGCGAACCTCCCACGGCGCCCGGCCACGAGGTCCCCGGCGGCAACGGTGACGGCGGCGGCGACAGCCGCGGCAGCTCCGGCACCCCGGGCAACGGCGGCCGCAGCGCCGGCACCGCGGACGGTCCCGACGCTCCCGGCCAGGACCCCGGCAACGCCCCCGGCGAGGCGCAGCCCCGAGTCGGCTGATGGCCACCCCGGAGGGACGGCCGCGGCTGGACGAACGGGCACTGGCCGCCGGGACGACCGTCCGATTCGTGCTGCTGGCGATCCTCCTGCTGGTCGCGAGCGGCGCGATGATGGTGACGGTCCTGGGGTGGTTCGTCGACAGCGACTACGCGGGGTGCGAGCTCGCGGCCGGCGGGGACCCGGACCACCACGGCACCGTCGACAACCTGCTGGTCCTGCTCAGCCAGTACGTCCCGTTCAACGCCTGCATCGCCCGCCACGCCCCGCCGCTGCCGTGGTGGACGGTCGCCTGCTGGCCCGCCCTGCTGGCCGTCGCCGCGTTCCTCCACTTCTTCGCCCTGTCCGCCTCGAAGGCCCGCCGGTCCCGTGTCGTCCCGCTGGCGGAGGTGGACCCGGACGGCGAGCTGCACGGCGTGCTGGCCGAGCTGGCCGCCACCGCCGGTCTGGCCCGGGTGCCGCGGATCGTGATCGACCCGGCCGCGGCCACCAGCGGCGCGGTGGTGTTCGGCCGGAGCGGGCGGCCCGTCGTCTGCCTGCACGGCGGTCTGCTCGCCCGGCGGGCCGGCGACCCCGACCGGTTCCGGGCGGTCGTGCTGCACGAGTTCGCACACGTCCACTACGGCGACGTCACCCTCGCCTACGCCACCATCGCGCTCTGGCGGACGTTCCTGGTCACCGTGCTGCTGCCGTACCTGGCCCTGGCCGGCTACAAACTGCACCGTCACTCGGGGTCGGACTTCTCCTGGGCCCGGAACGCGACGGCCGACCTCCGCAGCGTCGCGCTCGCGGCCGGCGTGGCCCTCCTCGTGTACCTGGCGCGGTCGGACGTCCTGCGGAGCCGGGAGATCTACGCCGACCTCGCCGCCGTCCGGTGGGGTGCCGTCGCCGACGGCTGGGCGGTGGCCACGCGCCCGCCCGGCGGTCGGATCCGGCGGGCGTCGGCGGCGTTCGCCGAGCTCTGGGGCACGCATCCGCGCTGGGAGGTGCGCCGGAGGGCCCTGGAGGACCCCACGCCGCTGTTCGCCGTGCCCGCCCTGCCGATGGTTCTGACCGGTGTCGCGACCACCCTGATCGGCTCGCACCTCTTCGTGTACGACACCACGGGGCTGCTCGCCACGGTCTGGCAGGTGCAGGCCATGACCATGGTCTCCGCCGCCGCGGTCGCGGGGGTGGCCGGGACGACCCTGTGGCGGGCGACCGTGCACGCCGTCCTCACGGGGCGGCGGGTGCCGACCGGGCTCCGGCCGGGGCTCTGGCTGGGCTTCGGGATGGCCGCGGCCGCACTGGTCGACACCCGGGTGGTGGGCGACACCGTCCTGCCGGGCCGGCCCGCCGTCCTGCTGCTCCAACCCCTCGCCTGCGCCCTGTTCACCTGGTGGCTGGCCGCGTGCGCGCGGCTGTGGGCCGGAGCCTGGCGCGGGCGGACGCTGCGCCCGGTGCTGGCGGTGCTGCTGGTCGGGGGCTGGCTGGTGATGTCCGCCTGGATCTTCTGGTGGCAGGTCCGCGGCCAGGCACTCGCGATCGGCGGGACGTACGACCACTCCGCGGTCCGCGCCATGCTCCTGCAGTCCTATCCCGGGCCGGGCGCCGAGCACTCGGCCGTGGTGGCGGCCGCGACCGGGCTGTACTCGGTGTACGTCGGGTTCCACGGCCCCCTCACGCTCACCGCGGTCGCCGCCGCCTGGCTGGTACCGCTCGCCGCCTGGCTGGTCCGGCCGGCCGCGGGCACGGCCGACCGGACGCCCCGCTGGCTGAGCAGTGCGTTCCCCGGGACGGCCGACGGCGCCCCGCCCGCCGTCGGGGCACTGCCCGCCGTCGGGACTCTGCCGCCGCTGCGCCGGGTGGTGCTGCCGGGGCTGGCCGCCGGGGTCGCAGCCTGGGGCGGCGTCCTGGAGCTCCGGGCGCAGCTGCTCCCGTGGCGGCCGGTCCTGGAGGAGCGCTGGGACCTCGACCGGTTCACCTACGCCGCCTGGATCCTGCTGATCCTGGTGGCCGCCGCCACTACCGCCGCCGCGGTCGCGAGCGCGCTGACGAGCCGCTGCCGGCTGCCCGTCGCACTGATCGCGGCCCAGACCGCCCAGTGCACCGGGCTGGTCGGGGTGCTGGTGCTCGGCTCCCTGGAGGGCTGTCTGCAGGCGGTCCCCGGCGGCGGACCTTCGTGCCAGTGGCACCCCGGCCACATCTGGCCGGTCGTCGCGCTGCTGGCCGTCCCCGCCATGGTCTTCGGCCTCTTCGCCGCCATCGGGTGCGCCGCCGTCGCGTCCGCGCTCGGACGGCTGCCCCGCGTCCGGCGCGCCCGACGCGTCCGGCGCGCCCGACGTGGACGGCCCGTGGCCGGTGGCGGGGCCCCCGAAGCGGCCACCGACGGGGCGCGGCGGCCACCGGGCCGACTCGCCGTGGCGGGCCGGCGTCTCGCCGTGAGCCTGCTGGGTGCCGCGGCGATCGCGGCGTCCGTCACCCAGATCACGGCCCAGGCCCGGACGGCCACCACGCGGCAGACCGCCAAGCAGGCGGAGCAGTTCTGGCAGCAGTACAACCCGCCCGACCGGACCCGCTCGGTCGACGACAGCACCAGGGCGACGCAGGTGCACGCGTGGCGGCGGCTCGGCGGCGGGGAGATGATCGACCAGCAGATCGCCGGCCGGGACCGCATCGTGCGCACCTGGCAGGCGGCCCAGGCCGCCAAGGACACCGGATGGGGCTCGGCCGACGCCCGCATCCGCCCGATCTGCACCGACCTCGCCAACACGGCCATCCGCGGCGCCGAGTACTTCCACGTGCCCGACCCGGAGGCCCAACAGGCCTGGCGGGCCTACCTGCTGGCGGCGCTGGAGGGCAGCCGGGACTGCCTGCTGGCCCTCCAGAAGCGGGACGCCAAGCTCTACACCACCGCGCTGACGCAGATCGGGGAGGCGACCCGCAACGCGCAGACCGTCAAAGCCCGGGTGCACGCCCTGCTCGACGCCGACGGCTACTCGGACGCCTGACCGGCACACCCCGCACGGAGCAGGCCGCGCCGGACGGCGGAGGTGGCGACGGCAGCCGTGGGCGGCCGTGGCGACGAAAACCGGTGTCGCGCCTGCCCGCGCGGGGGCAGGATCGCCCCATGACGGACATGCGAACGTTCCGGGACGCGGTGACCGGCTGGGCGGCGGGCGGCGCCGGTGGGCCGGCGGGCGAGACGGCGGGCGAGACGGCCGGCGAGTTGGCCGTGCAGCTGGATGTGCGGACTGCGGTGCTGCTGGAAGGGCCGAGCGACGTCGCGGCCGTCGAGGCGCTGGCCGAGCGCCACGGGCGGGACCTGGCCGCCGAAGGGGTGTGTGTCGTCTCCATGGGCGGAGCGATGAACGTCGCCCGCTATGCCGACCTCCTCGGGCCGCCGGGGCTGGGGCTGCGCCTCGCCGGACTCTGCGACGAGGGCGAGCGGGGCTTCTACGACCGCGGTCTCGAAAGGGCTCGTGTGCCGAACCGCGAGTTCTTCGTCTGTGTGGCCGACCTGGAGGACGAACTCATCCGCGCACTGGGCGTGGCACGGGTGGAGGAGATCGTCCGGGCCGAGGGCGACCTCCCGGCCTGGCAGACCTTCGTCCGCCAACCCGCGCAGCAGGGCCGGCCTCCGCAGCGGCAGATGCGGCGCTTCCTCGGCACGAAGAAGGGCCGCAAGATCCGCTACGGCCGCCTCCTGGTCGAAGCCCTCGACGCCGAGCCCGTCCCCGCGCCCCTCCACGACCTGCTCGCGAGCCTGTGACCGCGGGGCCGGTCGCGGGGCCGGTCGCCGGGGCGATCGAGGTCGGCCGGACCGGTCGGCGGACCCCGAGGGTGCTCTCCGCCCCAGGGTCCGCCTCGTGATCGTCCGCCAACTCCACCCACAATGAAGGGAGTTCGCGACCGTCACTACGCCTCGGCGACGGCCTCCAGCGGGCTCAGGGCGGCCGCGCGGCGGGCCGGGACGGCAGCGGCGAGCGCGCCGATCCCGACGGAGACCACGCAGACCAGGAGCAGCGTCCCCCAGGGCAGGGCCAGTGCGTACTGCTCCACCGCGCCGTTGGCCAGCGCGCCGACCGCCCAGGCCCCGAACAGTCCGCCGGCCAGGCCCAGCGCGGTGCCGAACGCGGCGACGGTCACCGCCTCCAGGCGGATCATCCGCCGGATGCCGGCGCGGTCCATGCCGATGGCGCGCAGGACGCCGACCTCCCGCGTCCGTTCGGCGACCGACATGGCCAGGGTGTTCGCCAGGCCGAGCGCGGCGATCACCGCGCCGATGGCGAGCAGCCCGTACATCAGCGTCAGCAGGTCGCCCATGGTGCCCGCGGCCTCGCGGACCAGCGCGGGCCGGTCCTGCACCTTCAGCAGCGGGTTGTTGCCGACGGCGGTGCGCAGCCGGTCCTCGGTGCCCCGGGAGACCGCGCCGGCGTCGGTGCGGACGAGGATGCGCTGGACGGAGTCGGACAGGAAGGCGTGCTGCTGGACTTCGCCGCGGGCGCCGAGCACGTCGCCGGCGGTGGGGTTGTCCCGGTAGACGCCCACGACGGTGTAGGTGGCGAAGTCCTGGCTGCGGCCCATCCGGGCCTTTATCCGGCCGCCGGCGCTCACACCGTTCTCCCGGGCGACGCTGCCGGAGACGGCGATCCGGCCGGGCCCGAGCTCCTTGGCGGAGCCGCTGACGAAGTCGAGCCTCATGACGTCGTCCAGGGCGTCGGGGGCGACGCCGGAGAGGTCCCGGACGCGGCCGCCGACGACGACGGTGGAGTCCGTGACGGCGCTCGCCGTCCGAACGCCCGGGGTGCCGGCGACCCGCTGGACGGCGGCCGGGTCGATCCCCGTCATGGTGGAGCCGGTGCTGACCACGTAGTCGGCGCCGAGGCCGGCCGCCGCCTGGCGGTCGAGCGCCTGCCCGGTGGAGTTGCCGATGACGGCGAGGCCGGTGACGAGTGCGGTGCTGATCAGCAGGGTGGCGGCGGTGGCCGCGGTGCGCCGCGGGTCGCGCAGCGCGTTCTGCCGGGCGAGGTGGCCGGTGACCCCGAAGCGGCGGGTCAGCCGGCCGGTCAGCCGGATCGCCGGGACGGCGAGCAGCGGCGCCAGCACCACCAGGGCGACGACGAGGGCGCCGCAGCCGAGCATGGCGGTGCGCAGGTTCTCCTCGGAGGCGTCCTTCGCCCGGGTGAGCGGGATCAGCACGCCGACGGCGAGGGCGAGCAGGGCCAGGCCGGCCGCGGCCCGGACGCGGGGCCGGCCGGTGGGCGGCTGCTGGGCCGCGCGCAGCGCCTCGACGGGGGCGATCCGCGCCGCCCGGCGCGAGGGCAGCCAGGCGGCGAGGACGGTGACGCCCACGCCGACGAGGAGCGCCGCCAGGACGGGGCGCGGGCCGATCTCCAGCTGGCCGTGCGGCAGCGCCGTCCCGCCGGTGCTCAGCACGTCCGGCAGCACCGCGGCGATGCCGAGGCCGAGCAGGAAGCCGACGGCCGATGCGGCGAGGCCGACCAGGAACGCCTCGGCGAGGACGGTGCGGACCACCTGGCCGCGTCCGGCGCCGATCGCCCGCAGCAGCGCGATCTCCCGGGTGCGCCGGGTGACCAGCATGGTGAAGGTGTTGATGATGAGGAAGGAGCCGATGAACAGCGCGACCCCGGCGAAGACCATCGGCGTCTTGGCGTAGCCGCGGGTGAGGGTGCCGACGTAGACGGCCTGCTGGGCGGCCTGGGCGGAACCGGTGGTGGCCTCGGCCCGGTCGGCCGGGAGAACGGCGGTGACGCGGTGGGAGAGCTCGTACTCGTCGGTGCCGGGCGCGGCGGACAGGTCGATGCCGGTGTAGTGGCCGGGCGTGGCGAACAGCCGCTGGGCGGTGGCCTTCTCGAACAGGACGAGGGTGCCGCCGGCGGTGACGCGGGTGTCCCCGGTGGTGGCGATGCCGACGAGCCGCTTGGTCATGGCCGGGCCGTCGGTGGCCAGCGTGACCGGGTCACCGATGCGCAGGCGACCGGCGGCGGCGGTGCCGGCGTCCAGCACGATCTCCTCGCCGCCGGCCGGGGCGTGGCCCTGGGTCAGGGGGTGGCGGCGGTCCTTGCCGTCCGCTCCGGGGACGTAGGCGGCGGCGAGGTTCGCGCCCGTCCTGACACGCAGCGGGGTGCCGTCCGCCGCGTTCAGGACGGCCCTGCCGTCGGCGGTCGGCCGCACGGCGGCGACGCCGGGCACGGCCGCGAGCCTCCGTACCAGCGCGTCGTCGAGCACGCCGTCCTGCTGGTCCGCGGGGCCGCCGGTCGGGGACTCCTTCGCGGTCACGGTCACCGCGATGTCGGCGAAGTTCTTCGACGCGGCGGCGCGGTGGGCCGCGGCGGTCGAGTCGGCGAAGACGAGGGTGCCGGAGACGAACGCGACACCGAGGCCGATGGCGAGGACGGTCATGAGCAGGCGGGCCTTGTGCGCCAGGACGTTGCGCAGGGCTGTTTTCAGCATGGGCGGCTTTCGGGAGCGCTGGAGGGGCGGGGAGGGTGGGAGGCGGGCGGGGCCGCGCGGGTCAGCTGGTGCGGGCCCGGGTAGCTGGTGCGGGCGCGGGTCAGCTGGTGCGGGCCCGGGAGTCGAAGCCCTTCATGACGTCGAGGACCCGGTCCGCGGTGGGGCGTGACATCTCGTCGACCAGGCGGCCGTCGGAGAGGAAGACGACGCGGTCGGCGTAGCCGGCGGCGACGGGGTCGTGGGTGACCATGACCACGGTCCGGCCCAGCTCGCGCACCGAGTCGCGCAGGAAGCCGAGGACCTCGGCCCCGGCCCGGGAGTCGAGGTTGCCGGTGGGCTCGTCGCCGAAGATGATCGCGGGCTGCGCGGCCAGGGCGCGGGCGACCGCGACGCGCTGCTGCTGCCCGCCCGACAGCTGGGCGGGCCGGTGGTCCAGGCGCTGGGAGAGGCCGACCATGGCGACCACGCGGTCCAGCCACTGCCGGTCGGGCCGGCGGCCGGCGATGGACAGCGGCAGGGTGATGTTCTCCAGCGCGGTCAGCGTCGGCACCAGGTTGAACGCCTGGAAGACGAAGCCGATGCGGTCGCGGCGCAGCTGGGTCAGCCGGCGGTCGCCCAGCGTGCCGAGGTCGGTGGTGCCGATGCGGACGGTGCCGGAGGTGGGCGTGTCGAGCCCGGCGGCGCAGTGCATCAGGGTGGACTTGCCGCAGCCGGAGGGGCCCATGATCGCGGTGAACTCGCCCTCGCGGAAGCCGGTGCTGACCCCGTCCAGGGCGACCACCCGGGTGTCGCCGCTGCCGTAGACCTTGGTCAGGTCGGTGGTGGCAGCCGCGATCCCGGGCGTGGTGTGCGGCGCGTACGCGGCAAAGGGGGCGGTGGTCACGGGGACTCCTCTTCGGGTGCGGGAACGTGCACTTCGAAGGGTGTCCGGGGGACGTATCAGGGGCCTGCGCCGCCGCGTATCGGCGGGCGCGCCGGTCTGTATCGGTTCGGTAGGGGCGGGTTCCGGGAGAGCAGGGCGGCGGGCTCAGTCCGGCAGGCGCAGGGTGGCGACGGCGCCGCCGTCCGGGGCGTTCTCCAGGCTCAGCTCGGCGCCGAGCAGCCGGGCCTGTCCGGTGGCGATGGTCAGGCCGAGGCCGTGGCCCGAGCCGCGCTCCGCGGCGCCCGTGTGGAAGCGCCGCGGACCGTGCAGCAGCAGGTCCGGCGGGAAGCCGGGGCCGTGGTCGCGCACCACGACGGTGCTTCCCTCGACGGTGACCTGCACCGGGGTGCGGCCGTGCCGGTGGGCGTTGACGACGAGGTTGCCGACGATCCGCTCCAGCCGGCGCGGGTCGGTCTCCACGGTCCCGGCGTCCCCGTCCGGCGGGGTGTCGGCTTCCTCCCGCCGCTCGGCCTCCCGCTCGGCGTCAACGGCCCGCGGAGCGACGACGACCTCCGTGGCGAGGCCGGTGCGCGCCACCGCCTCGGCCACGACGGCACCGAGCGGCACCCTGGCACGGACGGGCTGCTCGGCGCCGGCGTCCAGGCGGGAGATCTCCAGCAGGTCCTCGACCAGCCCGCGCAGATCCCGCACCCGGGCGCGGAGCAGGTCCTCCGTCTCGCCGGGCGGCAGCAGGTCGACGGCGGCCAGCAGGCCGCCGACGGGCGTGCGCAGCTCGTGGGCCACGTCCGCGGTGAACCGGCGCTCGGTGTGCAGCCGTCGGCCGAGGCTGTCGGCCATGAGGTCGACGGTGGCGGCGATCTCGGCCACCTCGTCGCGGCCCTTGGTGGGCCCCGTCCTGGCGTCGAGATCACCGGCGGAGATCCGGCCGGCGGTCTCGGAGACCCGCCGCAGCCGGCGGGCGAGCAGGCCGGCCCCGTACGCCGCCAGGGGCGCGGCCGCCGCGAGCGCGACCAGCGAGGCGACAGCCATCGTCACGTCGAGCCGGCGCAGCCCGTAGCGGTCCGGGCCCGTGTTGACCCGGACGGCCAGCACCGGGCTGCCGGGGCCGCCGGTCCGCTGGGCGGCCCATACGCTCGGCCCCAGATTCCCCTCGACGCGCCCGTCGTAGGCGGTGTGGCGGTCGCCGTCGGCCGGGTGGCGCAGTTCGGCGGGCAGCTCGTCGGGATCGAGTTCGGCGCCGTCCGCCAGCGTCCCGGTCCGCCGGTAGACGTCCATGGCCGAGTAGACGGCGTTGAAGGCCCGCGCCTCGGCCCGGTCGCGAATGTCCTGCGCAGTCCACAGGTGCACCAGCACGCCGACCGCGGCCGCGACCAGGCAGGCCGTGGCCGCGGCCAGCGCGGCGATCTTCCAGCGCAGGGAGGTGTGCACCGGCCGGCGGGGCGGACGGGCCGGCCGCGGCCGGCGGGGCGGACGCACCGGCCTCAGCGCCGCAGCTTGTAGCCGAAGCCGCGGACCGTCTCGATCCGCTCCCGCCCCAGCTTCCGGCGCAGCCGCTGCACGCACAGGTCGACGACCCGGCTGTCGCCGTCCCAGCCGTACTCCCAGACGTCGCGCAGCAGGGTGTGCCGCTCCAGCACGACGCCCGGGTGGGCGGCGAACTCCAGCAGCAGCTTGAGCTCGGTCGGGGTCAGTGCCACCGGGTGGCCGGCGACGGACACCTCCATGCCGGCGGTGTCGATGGTGAGGTCGCCGAAGGCCAGGACGTCCGCCGCCGGTCCGACAGCCGGAACGTGGCCGCCGAGGGGTGTGTGCCCGCCGGTCGGGGCGGGCGGGTAGGTCGCCCGCCGCAGCAGCGAGCGGATGCGTGCCACGAGCACGTACGAGTCCACGGGTTTGACCACGTAGTCGTCCGCCCCGGCCTCCAGACCGGCCACGACGTCGAGCCCTTCGCCGCGCGCGGACATCATCAGGATGGGCACCAGGCTGGTCTCCCGGACCCTGCGGCAGAGCCCGATCCCGTCCAGGGCGGGCAGCATCACGTCCAGGATCAGCAGGTCGAAGTCCTCGTCCCGGAACCGTTCGAGCCCCGCGAGGCCGTCCGCCGCGGCCTGCACCTGGTAGCCGTAGCGCTCCAGGGCGACGGTGAAGGAGCGGCGCATCAGGTCGTCGTCCTCCACCAGCAGCACGCGGACGGGGCGCGGGGAGGCCCCGGCCGGGGCGGGCGAGGACACGGGCGGCTCACTCCAGTTCGAACGGGTCCGGGCGGTCCGGACGGCAGGGCGGTCCGGAGGGGCGGCCGGTCCGGGCGGGCAGCCGGTCCCGGCTGCGCAGGCAGCGGGACGGCCCGAAAGGAACGATACGGCAGAGACCGGACACGCCCGCGCCCCGCCGCAGCCGCCCCGGACCACCCCGCGCAGCTCGCCCCTGCCGCGGAAACCCCAGGTCGGACGGGGTGGCCCCGCCCAGCACGCCCGCAGTGGCCACGGCATCCCGACGCTCGGGCGCCGCGGGCGCCGATGGGCAACAGAGCGCTCGCCGATACCCGGCCGATACAAACCGGGGAGGGCCGTGCGCCGCCGCGCCCCGCGTACCGCCCGGCTCTGCGGCCGGTGCCGTAGGCCCTCTCTTTCGGATCACGTCGGACAAGCGGGCGTCGTTGGAGTGCGTGCATCGGCGGTGCGGAGGAGGGAGTCCATGCGGTGGGGGCACCTCCCGGCCGAAGGCTGGGGGCCATCGGCGACTGACGACAAGCCGGCGTGGGGGTACCTCCCGGCCGGAGGCTGGGGGCGTGCGTGCTCCGGCGGCGTCCGCCTGGCGTGATCCGAAAGAGAGGGCCTAGTAGTACTTCGTTAGGTTGATTTGATCTTGGCGGCTGCGGGGGTGCATGCTGCGGCCTGTGGATCTTGGTGAGGTGGAAGCGCTTCGCGGG
>NZ_JBIVDY010000045.1:0-16557 GCF_044747365.1 Kitasatospora sp. NPDC090091 | reverse complement strand
GTGAGTCCGGGGGCGGGTTCGCCGTCGGCCAGGGCCTGTAGGCGGGTGAGGAAGTCGTCGCGGTGGTCGGCGAGGACGACCGCGCGGTGCTCGAATGTTGCCCGTTCCGTTGCCAGGGACCAGGCCACGTCGGTGAGGTCGAGCTGGGGGTTGGTCTCGATGTGGTGGTGCAGGCGTTCGGCCTGGGCGCGCAGCGCGGCGTCCGTCTTGCCGGACAGCACCCACGGCACCAGGCCCGTGGCGGGAGTCACCCCCTCCACCGGAGCCGATGTCTCCACGGCCGGCGCCTGCTCCAGGATCACGTGCGCGTTGGTCCCGCTGATACCGAAGGACGACACTCCGGCCCGGCGCGGTGCACCCGTCTGGGGCCAGGGGGTTTCCTCGGTGAGGAGGGAGACGGCGCCGGCGGTCCAGTCGACGTGTGGTGTCGGCTCGTCGACGTGCAGGGTGCGGGGGAGGATGCCGTGGCGCATCGCCATGACCATCTTGATGACGCCGGCGACGCCGGCGGCGGCCTGGGTGTGACCGATGTTGGACTTCAGCGAGCCCAGCCAGAGCGGACGGTCCTCCGCGCGTTCCTGGCCGTAGGTGGCCAGCAGCGCCTGCGCCTCGATCGGGTCGCCGAGCGTCGTACCGGTGCCGTGGCCCTCGACGGCGTCGACGTCGGCCGCGGACAGCCGCGCGTTGGCGAGCGCTCGCCGGATGACGCGTTGCTGGGAGGGCCCGTTGGGGGCGGTGAGGCCGTTGCTGGCGCCGTCCTGGTTGACGGCCGAACCGCGGACGACCGCCAGCACCCGGTGCCCGTGGCGTTGGGCGTCGGAGAGCCGCTCGATCAGCAGCATGCCCACGCCTTCACCCCAGCCCGTGCCGTCGGCGGCCGCCGCGAACGGCTTGCACCGCCCGTCCGTCGCCAGGCCGCGCTGTCGGCTGAACTCCACGAACGAGATCGGACTCGGCATCACCGAGACACCACCGACCAACGCCAGGTCGCACTCGCCCTGCCGTAGCGCCTGCGCGGCCAGGTGCAGCGCCACCAGCGACGACGAGCACGCCGTGTCGACGGTGACCGCCGGCCCCTCCAGGCCGAGCGTGTAGGCGATGCGGCCGGACATGACACTGGCCGCGTTGCCGGTCAGGGCATAGCCCTCGATCCCCTCCGGCCCGTCGGGCAGCAACGCGGCGTAGTCCTGGGACGACGCCCCGGCGAAGACCCCGACCTGCTGTCCCCGGACGGACGCAGGGTCGATCCCGGCCCGCTCGAACACCTCCCAGGACGTCTCCAGCAGCAGCCGCTGCTGCGGGTCCATGGCCAGCGCCTCACGCGGGCTGATCCCGAAGAACCCGGCGTCGAACTGCGCCGCGTCGTACAGGAAACCGCCCTCGCGCACGTAGCTCGAACCCGGGCGGTCGGGATCCGGATCGTACAGCCGCTCCAGGTCCCAGCCGCGGTCCGTCGGGAAGCCGGAGACGGCGTCCTGTCCCTCGTGCACGAGCCGCCACAGGGCCTCGGGGGAGTCCGCGCCGCCGGGGAACCGGCAGCTCATCCCCACGATCACGATCGGATCCTCGCCCGTGGTCGGAGCCGGGCCTCGCGTCGGCGACGGCCCCGCCGGCCGCACCGCCCCGGCGTCCGCCCCCAGGACCTCCACCATGAGGTGACGGGAGAGCACCTCGGGCGTCGGGTAGTCGAAGACCAGAGTGGCCGGAAGCCGCAGCCCGGTCAGGGAGTTGAGGCGGTTGCGCAGCTCCACGGCGGTCAGCGAGTCGAACCCGAGCTCCCGGAACGGCCGTCCGGCCGCCACCGACTCGGCACCCGTGTGGCCGAGTACCGCGGCCACCTGGGCCCGTACCAGATCCAGCAGCAGGCCCGAGCGGTCCGACTCCGTCCGGCCGAGCAGTCGCTGCCGCAGCTGGGAAGCGGCGGCCTGCGAGCCCGACTCGACCGCTCGACGCGCTGGTGTACGGACCAACCCGCGCAACAGTGCAGGAAGTTGGCCGGAACGCGCCTGGGTGTGCAACTCCCCGAGGTCGATGCGCACCGGCGCCACGACGGCGTCGTCGAGGGACCGTGCGCTGTCGAAGAGCGCCAGCCCCTCCTCGGTGGACAGGCCGGTCACACCGCCGCGCGACATCCGCCGTACGTCGGTGTCGCCCAACGCGCCGGTCAGCGCGCTGCGCTCGGACCAGAAACCCCAGGCGAGCGAGTGCGCGGGCAGGCCCTGGGCCCGGCGCTGCTCCGCCAGGGCGTCCAGCAGGGTGTTCGCCGCGGCGTAGTTGCCCTGCCCGGGGGCGCCCAGCACGCCGGAGAACGACGAGAACAGCACGAACGCGGACAGCTCCGAGTCCCGCGTCAGCTCGTGGAGGTGGAGGGCCGCGTCCGCCTTGGCCGCGAGCACCTGGCCGAGCCGCTCGGGCGTCAGCCTCTCGACGGTGCCGTCGTCCACTGCCGCCGCGGCGTGGACGACGGCGGTGAGCGGACGGTCGGCCGGCACGTCGGCCAGGAGCCGGGCCAGCGCCGCACGATCCGCCACGTCGCACGCCGCGATCGTGACGCAGGCTCCGAGACCGGTCAGCTCGTCGTGCAACGCCGACGCCCCCGGGGCCTGCGGTCCGCGCCGACCGGTGAGCAGCAGGTGGCGGACCCCATGGCGCAGGACGAGATGACGCGCCAGATGCGCGCCGAGCACACCGGTGCCGCCCGTGATGAGAACCGTCCCGCCGGCTGCGAAGGCGGGCGCCTCGCGGTCACCGTCCGCCGCCGCCACCTGCTGGAGGCGGGCGACCGACAACTGGCCACCCCGCAAAGCGAACTGGGGCTCGTCGGTGCGCAGCACCGCGGCGAGCACGGCGCCGGACAACGTGATCGCGGTGTCGGTGTCGGTGTCGGGGGCGGTGTCGACGGCGGGGGCGGTGGCGACGTCCAGAAGCGTCAGGCGCTGCGGATTCTCCGACTGCGCGGACCGCGCCAGACCCCACAACGGTGCGTGCACGAGGTCGGTGAGGGAATCGGTCGACCCGGTCTTCACCGCGCCGCACGTGAGTACCACCAGGCGGGTGTCCCGTAGCCGGTCATCGCCCAGCCAGCCCTGGAGTGTCGTCAGCAGGTGCTGCGCGGCACCATGCACCGCCGTCGCGGTGTCGGCCGAGTCGCCGCCGGCCGCCTGCGGCGACCCGAGGAAGGGAAGCACGATCACATCCGGCACGTCGCTGCCGCCCGCCGTCACTGCCTCGGCCAGCGCGGTCAGATCGGCGTAGCGGTCGACCTGCTCCAGGCCTTCGAACCGCAGCAGGCCCGAGGCCGAGCTGGAGTCCGCATCCGAGTCCGCGTCCGAGGCTGCCTTGGTGCGGCCCTCCAGTATGGCGAGCCGGCCCACCGCCTCCGCGACGGGCACCCCGGCATCGAGCGGCGCGAGCTGCGCCGGCGTCCACACCGTCCGAAACAGCGACTCGCCACGCCCGCCGGGCACGCCCGCCAGCTGCTCCTCCGAAACGGGCCGCAGCACGAGCGAGTCGGCCGAGGCCACCGGCTCCCCGGTGTGATCCGCGACGGCGACCCGGACTGCGCCCTCGCCCACCGGCGACAGCCGGACACGTAGCGAGGACGCACCTGTGGCGTACAACGACACGCCGGTCCAGGAGAACGGCAGCCCGACCTGCCGTGCCCCCTCCGCGGCACGCAGCCCGAGGGCGTGCAGCGCCGAGTCGAGCAGCGCCGGGTGCAGGCCGAAGCGCGTGGCCTCGTCCAGCTCCTCTTCGGGCAGGCCGACCTCGGCGAAGACGTCCTCGCCCAGCTGCCATGCCGCCCGCAGCCCCTGGAACACCGGCCCGTAGCCGTAGCCGGTCTCGGCAAGCCGCTCGTACAGGGTGTCCACGGGGAGCGCGACCGCGCCCTCCGGAGGCCAGACGGCGAGGTCGAACGAGGGAGCGGGAGCGCTTCCGGCCAGGACGCCACTGGCATGGCGGATCCACTCGCCGCCACCAGGTCCCGTACCGTCCTCCGCCCGGGAGAACACCGTCAGCGGACGGCGGCCGGTCTCGTCGGCTCCACCGATCGAGAGCTGGAGCTGAAGGCCGCCGGCCTCCGGAATGACCAGCGGTGCCTCCAGCGTCAGCTCGTCGACCCGCTCACACCCGACCTGGTCACCCGCGCGGATCGCCAGCTCGACGAAAGCCGTCCCGGGCAGCAGCACCGCGCCCAGTACGCCGTGATCGGCAAGCCAGGGATGGGTGGAGAGCGACAGCCTGCCGGTCAGCAGCACGCCGTCGGCATCGGCCAGCCCGACCGCGGCGCCGAGCAGTGGGTGATCGGCGGAGCTCAGTCCGATAGCGGCGACATCACCCAGAGTGGAGTTGGAATGGTCGAGCCAGTAGTGCTGGTGTTGGAAGGGGTATGTGGGCAGGTCGATTTGACTGACAGTCAGGTTGAGGGTGGTCCATGTGGGGGTGGTGCCGTGGGTGTGGGCTTGGGCGAGTGAGGTGAGGAAGCGGGTGGGGCCGGGTTCGTTGCGGCGCAGGGTTTCGACGGCGGCGGCGTTGGTGTCGGTGGCGGCGTTCTCGATGGTGTCCTGGATGGCGGTGGTGAGGACGGGGTGGGGGCTGGTTTCGATGTAGAGGGTGTGGCCGTCGTCGAGCAGCGCGGTCAGGGTCGCGTGGAAGCGGACGGTCTCGCGCAGGTTGGTGTACCAGTACTGGGCGGTGAGTTCGCGGGTGTCGAGCACTCCGCCGGTGACGGTGGAGTAGAACGGGACGGCGGATGCCTGGGGTGTGATGTCGTCGAGGAGGGTGGCGAGTTCGTCCCGGAGTTCTTCGACGTGGGTGCTGTGTGAGGCGTAGTCGACGGGAATGGCGCGGGCGTGGATGCCGTCCGTCTCGCAGGCGGTCAGGAACTCGTGGAGCGCGGTGGCGTCGCCTGAGATGACGGTGGAGGTGGGGCCGTTGACGGCGGCGACGGACAGGCCCGGCCAGGCCTTCAGTCGTTCGGTGACCTGGTCGTGGGGCAGTGCCACGTGTCCCATGCCGCCCTTGCCGGTGATGCGGGTGATGGTCTGGCTGCGTAGGGCGGTGATGCGGGCGGCGTCGTCGAGGGTGAGGGCGCCGGCGATGTGGGCGGCGGCGATTTCGCCCTGGCTGTGGCCGATCACCGCGGACGGCTGGACGCCGTGTGCCTGCCAGAGGCGGGCGAGGGAGACCATGACGGCGAAGAGGACGGGTTGGACGACGTCCACCCGGTCCATCGAGACCGCGCCCGGCAGGCCGCGGAGGACGTCGGTGAGCCGCCAGTCGGTGTACGGGGCGAGGGCGCGTTCGCAGGCTTCGATGTGCTCCCGGAAGACCGGGGAGACGTCCAGCAGGTCCACCGCCATGCCGGTCCATTGGGAGCCCTGGCCGGGGAAGACGAACACCGCCCGCCCGTCCTGGCTGGTCCTGGTGCCGCGCACCACACCGGGTGTGTCCTGGCCGTCGGCGAGCGCCGCCAGCCCCTCCAGCATGCCGGCACGGTCGGCCCCGAGGACGACGGCGCGGTGGTCGAACCGGGCGCGGCCGGTGGCCAGCGACCAGCCCACCTCGCCCAGCCCCACCGACTCCTCACCACGCGAGGCGAGGAACTCCCGCAGCCGCCCGGCTTGTGCCCGCAGCGCCGCGTCGGTGCGTCCCGACAGCACCCACGGCACCGGGCCGGTGGTGATCAAAGGCTCGGCCGCTGAGCCGGCAGCGGCGGAGTCAACGTCCGGCGCCTGCTCGATGATCACGTGCGCATTGGTGCCACTGCCACCGAAGGACGACACCCCGGCCCGGCGCGGCTCGCCCGTTTCCGGCCAGGGCGTCTGCTCGGTCAGCAGCGCCACTGACCCGCTGGTCCAGTCCACGTGTGGCGTCGGCTCGTTCACGTGCAGGGTGCGCGGCAGCACTCCGTGCCGGATCGCCATCACCGTCTTGATCACGCCCGCCACACCGGAAGCCGCCTGGTTGTGGCCGATGTTGGACTTGAGAGAACCGAGCCACAGCGGACGGCCCTCGGTGCGCTCCTGGCCGTAGGTGGCCAGCAGCGCCTGCGCCTCGATCGGGTCGCCCAGCGTGGTGCCCGTGCCGTGCGCCTCCACCGCGTCGATCTGGGCCGCGGTCAGCCCGGCGTTGGCGAGGGCCTGTCGAATGACCCGCTGCTGTGCCGGCCCGTTCGGAGCGGTGAGGCCGTTGCTGGCGCCGTCCTGGTTGATGGCTGAGCCGCGGATCACCGCCAGCACCTGGTGCCCGTTGCGGCGGGCGTCGGAGAGCCGCTCCAACAGCAGGACGCCGACGCCTTCGGACCAGCCGGTGCCGTCCGCGTCGGCGGAGAACGCCTTGCACCGGCCGTCCGCCGACAGCCCGCGCTGCCGGCTGAACTCCACGAAGGAGCCGAGGTTGGACATCACGGCCACACCGCCGACCAACGCCATGGCGCAGTCGTCCTGGCGCAGCGACTGGCAGGCCAGGTGCAGCGCCACCAGCGACGACGAGCACATCGTGTCGACCGTGACCGCCGGCCCCTCCAGGCCGAAGGTGTAGGCGACGCGGCCGGAGAGCACCGCTCCCGAACCACCCGTCAGCAAGTGCCCCTCGACCTCCTCGGGCACGGACGCCAGACCCGTTCCGTACGCCTGCGGGGACGCCCCGACGAATACTCCGGCCCGGACCCCGCGCATGGCCTCCGGGTTCAGCCCAGCCCTCTCGAACGCCTCCCAGGACGCCTCCAGCAGTACCCGCTGCTGCGGGTCCATCGCGACCGCCTCGCGCGGCGAGATCCCGAAGAAGTCCGCGTCGAACCCGGCGGCGTCGCGCAGGAATCCGCCCCCGCGCGCGTAGAAGGTGCCGGCCCGGTCGGGGTCGGGGTCGTAGAGGCCGGCCACGTCCCAGCCACGGTCTGTGGGGAAGTCGGCGACGGCGTCCCGGCCGTCGCGGACCAGCGCCCACAGTCCCTCAGGTGACTCCACGTCACCCGGATAGCGGCAGCTCATCGCGACGATGGCGATGGGCTCCTGATCGGCCTCGGCCAGCTCCCGCAGACGCTCGCGGGTGTCGTGCAGGTCGGCCGTCACCAGCTTCAGGTATTCGCGCAGCGTCTCTTCGTTCGCCATGACAGGACTCCCCGTGTTCTCTCTGATCTGGTTCGGTGGTGCGTGCGCGAAAGTTCAGGATCGGCCGAGCTGTTGGTTGATGAACGCGAGAAGCTCGTCGTCGTCCGCCGACTGGATCATCTCCTTGGTCCCGGCGGAACCGGAGCGGGCCGGCTTCTCGTCGAGGCGCGACAGCAGCGCCTTCAACCGCTTGGCGACGGTGGCGGGGGACAGACCGTCCAGAGCCCCTCCGGTCAGCGTCTCCTCCAACCGGTCGAGCTGGTCGGGCAGGGGCAGGGCGGCCGCCGCGCCGTCCTGGACCAGTTCGGTGCGCAGGTACTGCGCCAACACGCGCGGTGACGGGTGGTCGAACGCCAGCGTGCTGGGCAGTCGCAGGCCGGTGGCGGCGTTGAGCCGATTGCGTAGGCTGACCGCGGTCAGCGAGTCGAAGCCCAGGTCGCGGAAGGCTCGGCCCGGGTCGATCGCCTCGCCCACCGTGTGCCCCAGCGCCGCCGCGACGTGGTGCCGTACCAGGTCCACCAGGATCCGCTCCCGTTCCGCCTCCGAGGAGGTCGCGAGCTGCTGCGCCAGCGCGGGACCGGCGGCCGACGGGTCGGTACCGGCCACCGCCGCCGCCGTCTCGTCCAGGGCCCGCCGGACCTGGGGGATGTCTTCGATCAAGGGACGGGGACGTGCCGAGGAGAAGGCGGGAGCGAAGCGTGCCCAGTCGATGTCGGCAACGGTCAGCGTCGTCTCGTTGTGGGCCAGCGCGCGGTGCAGCGCCGTGACGGCCAGCTCCGGCGACATCGCCCTTACCCCGCGCCGCTCCAACTGCTCCTCGCCCGCACCCGAGACCATCCCGCCGCCGTCCCACAGCCCCCAGGCCACAGAGGTCGCGGTCAGTCCGGCAGCCCGGCGGCGCTGGGCCAGCGCGTCCAGGTGGGCGTTGGCCGCCGCGTACGCGCCGTGGCCGCCACTGCCCCAGACGCCGGAGTTGGACGAGAACAGCACAAAGGCGTCCAACGGCCTTCCCTGGTCGAAGAGTTCTGCCAGGTTCTCGGCGCCCGCGGCCTTCGCCGCCAGCGTGCCGGCCAGATCGGCCACGGTCGTCTCGGACAGTGGCGCCGCCGCGAGGGCTCCCGCGGCGTGGAAGACCGAACGCACCGGCGTCCCCCGCCCCTCCAGGTCCGCGACCAGTCGCTTCAGCGCCGCGCGGTCGGCGACATCGCAGGCCGCGACCGTGACCTGCGCGCCCAGCGCGGTGAGCTCCGCCGCCAGGTCCCCGGCCCCGGCCGCTTCGGGGCCCCGGCGACTGGTCAGCACGACGTGCTCGGCACCGCCGCGCACCAGCCAGCGAGCCACGTGCGCCCCCACCGCCCCGGTGCCGCCGGTGATCAGCGCCGTACCCTGTGGCCGCCACTCCCGCCCGACCGTGGAACCGCCGGCACCGGCCGGCACCAGCCGCCGCACGAACACGCCCGAGGGGCGCACGGCCAGCTGGTCCTCGTGGCCCGAAGCCGTGAGCGCCCCCGCCATCCGGGCCAGGGCCCGCTCGTCCATGGTGTCGGGCAGGTCCAGAAGCCCGCCCCAGCCCTGCGGATGCTCCAGCCCCACGATCCGGCCCAGGCCCCACACTTGCGCCTGTACCGCGCTCGCGAGCACATCGGTGCCACCCACCGAGACGGCGCCCCGGGTGACCAGCCACAGTGGCGACTCGGCGGCGGTGTCGCGCAGCGCTTGCACCAGTGCCAGGGTCGCGGCCACGCCGGCGGCGACCATCGGATGGTCCGGATGCGGCGACTCGTCCAGCGCCAGGAGGGAGATCACCCCACCGACGGTCCCGCCGCCGGCACCACTGACCACGTCGCCCAGGCGCGCCGCGAGGTCCGTACGCAGCGCCGCCGAGGCGTCCAGCTCCAGCAGGGTCACCCGCGCGCCGCGGTCGGTCAGAGCGCGAACGCACGCCTCCACCCAGGGGTCGGAGGCCGATGCGGACGGTACCGCGACCAGCCATGTGCCCGACAGCCTGGGCTCATTGCCGCGGTCGGGCGCCTGGTTCCAGACGATCCGGTATCGCCAGGACGCAACCGTTGACTCGTCGACCCGCTCGCCGCGCCAGGACGACAGGACGGGCAGGACTGCGCTCAACGCGCTCTTCTCGTTCTCGGCCCCGACTCCCAGTGTGCGCACGAGCTCGTCGAGGTCATGGTGCTCCACCGCCGTCCAGAACGTCGCATCGACGGGATCAGCTGCAACCGGACCGACCGTGGATGCGGCGGTCTCGGGCCAGTAGCACTTCTGCTGGAAGGGGTAGGTGGGCAGGTCGATTTGACCGGCAGTCAGGTTGAGGGTGGTCCAGGTGACGGGGGTGCCGTGGGTGTGGGCTTGGGCGAGTGAGGTGAGGAAGCGGGTGGGGCCGGGTTCGTCGCGGCGCAGGGTTTCGACGACGGCCGCGTCGGTGTCGGTGTTCTCGATGGTGTCCTGGATGGGGGTGGTGAGGACGGGGTGGGGGCTGGTTTCGATGTAGAGGGTGTGGCCGTCGTCGAGGAGGGTGGTCAGGGTTTCGTGGAAGCGGACGGTTTCGCGGAGGTTGGTGTACCAGTACTCGGTGGTGAGTTCGCGGGTGTCGAGGACTCCGCCGGTGACGGTGGAGTAGAACGGGACGGTTGACGCCGAGGGTGTGATGTCGCCGAGGAGGGTGGCGAGTTCGTCCCGGAGTTCTTCGACGTGGGCGCTGTGTGAGGCGTAGTCGACGGGAATGGCGCGGGCGTGGATGCCGTCGCTTTCGCAGGTGGTGATGAAGTCGTGGAGCGCGGTGGCGTCTCCCGAGATGACGGTCGAGGCGGGGCCGTTGACGGCGGCGATGGACAGGCCGGGCCACGCCGACAGCCGTTCGGTGACCTGGTCCTGGGGCAGTGCCACGTGTCCCATGCCGCCCTTGCCGGTGATGCGGGTGATGGCCTGGCTGCGCAGGGCTGCGATGCGGGCCGCTTCGTCCAGAGACAGGGCGCCGGCGATGTGGGCGGCGGCGATTTCGCCCTGGCTGTGCCCGATCACCGCGGAGGGCTGGACGCCGTGTGCCTGCCAGAGGCGGGCGAGGGAGACCATGACGGCGAAGAGGACGGGTTGGACGACGTCCACCCGGTCCAGGGGCGGGGCCTTCGGCAGGCCGCGGAGGACGTCGGTGAGTCGCCAGTCCGTGTACGGGGCGAGGGCGCGTTCGCAGGCTTCGATGTGCTCGCGGAAGACCGGGGTGGTGTCGACGAGGTCGAGGGCCATGCCGGTCCATTGGGAGCCCTGGCCGGGGAAGACGAACACCGCCCGCCCGTCCTGGCTGGTCCTGGTGCCGCGCACCACACCGGGTGTGTCCTGGCCGTCGGCGAGCGCCGCCAGCCCTGCCAACATGTCCCGGTGACTCGCTCCGAGGACGACGGCGCGGTGGTCGAACCGGGCGCGGCCGGTGGCCAGCGACCAGCCCACCTCGCCCAGCCCCACCGACTCCTCACCACGCGAGGCGAGGAACTCCCGCAACCGGCCGGCCTGCGCCCGCAGCGCCGCGTCCGTGCGCCCCGACAGCACCCACGGCACCGGGCCGGTGGTGATCAGAGGCTCGGCCGCTGTGGTGGTGGCGGTGGCGGTGTCCGCGTCCGGGGCCTGCTCGATGATGACGTGGGCGTTGGTCCCGCTCATGCCGAAGGACGACACCCCGGCCCGGCGCGGCTTGCCCGTTTCCGGCCAGGGCGTCTGCTCGGTCAGTACCGCCACCGACCCGCTGGTCCAGTCGATGTGCGGCGACGGCTCGTTCACGTGCAGGGTGCGCGGCAGCACCCCGTGCCGGATCGCCATCACCGTCTTGATCACACCCGCCACACCGGAAGCCGCCTGAGTGTGGCCGATGTTGGACTTCACCGAGCCGAGCCACAGCGGGCGTTCGGCGGATCGCTGCCTGCCGTACACCGCCGTGAGCGCCTGCACCTCGATCGGATCACCCAGCGAGGTGCCGGTGCCGTGCGCCTCCACCGCGTCGACGTGTTCCGCCGACAGCCGTGCCCGGGTCAGGGCCTGCCGGATGACCTGCTGTTGAGCGGAACTGCTGGGCGCGGTAAGGCCGTTGCTGGCGCCGTCCTGGTTGACGGCCGAACCGCGGATCACCGCCAACACCTGGTGCCCGTGACGCTGCGCGTCGGAGAGCCGCTCCAACAGCAGCATTCCGGCTCCCTCGGCAAAGCCGAAGCCGTCCGCGTCGGCGGAGAACGCCTTGCACCGGCCGTCCGCCGACAGCCCGCGCTGCCGGCTGAACTCGACGAACGACTGGAGGGAGGACAGGACGGTCGCGCCCCCGGCGAGCGCCAGGGAGCACTCGCCCTGTCGCAGTGCCTGGCAGGCCAGGTGGAGCGCCACCAGTGACGACGAGCACGCCGTGTCGACCGAGAACGCGGGCCCCTGGAATCCGAAGGTGTAGGAGATGCGGCCGGACGCGACGCTGGTCGCCGTGCCGGTGACCAGGTGGCCCTCCAGCTCCTCGCGCGCGGGTGAGGTCTCGGCGTCGTAGCCGGAGAAGAAGGTCCCGACGAACACGCCGGTATCACTGTCCCGCAGCGATGCCGGGTCCAGGCCCGCGCGCTCGAACGTCTCCCAGGAGGTCTCCAGCAGCAGCCGCTGCTGCGGATCCATCGCCAGCGCCTCGCGCGGGCTGATCCCGAAGAAGTCGGCGTCGAAGGCATCGGCATCGTGCAGGAAGCCGCCCGCCCGGGAGTAGAACGTGCCAGGGGCGTCGGGATCCGGGTCGTACAGCCCGTCGACATCCCAACCGCGGTTCCTCGGCAGGTCCGAGACGGCCTCGCCCCCGGAGGAGACGAGTCGCCACAGGTCCTCGGGGGAGCGGACGCCCCCCGGGTACCGGCAGCCCATGCCCACGACGGCGATCGGCTCCCGCTCCCTGGCCTCCATGTCGCGCAGCCGACCGCTGACCTCGTGCAGGTCGGCGGTCACCCGCCTGAGGTAATCGCGGAGCTTGTCTTCGTTCGCCATCAGTCTGTCACCTGTTCGAATCCATGAAGGGGGAGTGGTCAGAGGGGCCGCATCCGGCCCTGGGCCGGGCCGCGGCCCTGAGGCCCGGGCCTCAGGGCGCCGAGAGGCTCCGTCAGGACGTGCCGAACTCGTCGATGAAGGCGAAGAGTTCGTCATCCGACGCCGACTGGAGGCGCTTGGACACCGGTTGGTCGGCGCCCTCCGGCGCCGTCGCGGCCTCGGTCCACAGCGAGACCAGGGACTTCAACCGGCCCGTGACGGCCGAGCGCGCCTCGGCATCGGGCGCGATCGCGGCCAGCTCCTCGGGCGAACAGGACGCCAGGACCGCCTCCAGCCGACCGATCTCCTCCAGCAGACCGGCGGACGCGCCACCGAAGCCGGCGGGCTCCGGAGCGATCTCGGTCCGCAGCCGCCGGGCCAGCGCCCCCGGCGTGGGATGGTCGAAGACGAGCGTCGCCGGCAGCCGCAGCCCGCTGACCCTGTTGAGCCGGTTGCGCAGCTCCACCGCGGTCAGCGAGTCGAACCCGAACTCCTTGAACGAACGCTGCGCGTCGACCCCGTCGGCGGAGGAATGGCCGAGCACCGCCGCGATGTGGCCCAGGACCTCGCGCAGCACCATTCGTTCCTGCTCCGCTTCCGGCAGCCCCGCCAGCCGCTGCCCCAGCGGCGGCCCTTCCGACCCGGCTGCCGCACCCACCGCGGCGCGCCGCGCCGGGGCACGGACCAGACCCCGCAGCAGGGAAGGCACCGAAGCCTCGTCGGACCGGGGCCCGCCCTCCGCCAGCCGGAGTGCGACGGAGAGTGGATGCGGCGTGGCGAGCGCGGCGTCGAAGAGCGCGAGCCCCTCGTCCGTGGCCAGCGGGGCCATGCCGGCGCGGGCCATGCGGTGGATGTCGGTGTCGTTGAGGTGGCTGGTCATGGTGCTGGTGTCGGCCCAGAGGCCCCAGGCGATGGAGGTGGCGGGTAGGTCCTGGGTGTGGCGGTGGTGGGCGAGGGCGTCGAGGTAGGCGTTGGCGGCGGCGTAGTTGGCTTGTCCGGTGGCGCCGAAGATGCCGGAGGCGGAGGAGAAGAGGATGAAGTGGTCGAGGGGGAGGTGGCGGGTGAGGTGGTGGAGGTGGGTGGCGGTGTCGACTTTGGGGGTGAGTGCGCGGGCGAGGTGGTCGGGGGTTTGGTGGGTGAGGACGGCGTCCTGGAGTGCGCCGGCGGTGTGGATGACGGTGGTGAGGGGGTGCCGGTCCGGGACGGAGTCCAGAAGACGGCCCAGGGCCTCAGGGTCGGCGGTGTCACAGGCGGTGATGGTGACGGTGGCGCCGAGCGTGGTGAGTTCGGCGTGCAGATCGGCGGCACCGGCGGCCTCGGGCCCCGACCGACTGACCAGCACCAGGTGCCGGGCACCGTGGTCAGTGACGAGGTGCCGCGCCACCAGACTGCCCAGGACGCCCGTCCCGCCCGTGATCAGCACCGTCCCGTCGGGGTTCACCGGCGCCGGGACGGTCAGCACCATCTTGCCGACGTGCCGTGCCTGGCTCAGATGGCGGAACGCCTCCGGAGCCCGCCGCACGTCCCACACCGTGACCGGCAGCGGCTGGAGAATGCCCTGCTCGAACAGGCCGAACACCTCGGTGAGCATCTCCCCGATCCGTTCCGGACCAGCCTCGACCAGGTCGAAGGCCCGGTATGACACACCGGGGTGCGCGGCCGCGACCTCCTCCGGCACCCGGATGTCGGTCTTGCCCATCTCGATGAACCGCCCGCCCGGAGCGAGCATCCGCAAGGACGCGTCGACGAACTCCCGGGCCAGCGAATCCAGCACCACGTCGACCCCGCGACCCTGCGTGACCGCACCGAACGCTTCCTCGAAGCCCAGGTCACGCGAGGACGCGATGTGGTCGTCGTCCAACCCCATCGCACGCAGCGTGTCCCACTTGCCCGCACTCGCCGTGCCGAACACCTCGGCACCCCAGTGCCGGGCCAGCTGCACCGCCGCCATGCCCACACCGCCGGCCGCCGCATGCACCAGCACCGACTCCCCGGCCCGCAGCCCGCCCAGGTCGCGCAGACCGAAGTATGCGGTCAGGAACACCACCGGGACCGCCGCCGCCTGGGTGAACGACCAACCCGCCGGCATCGGCACCACCATCCGGTGATCCGTCACCGCCACGGTGCCGAAGCCGCCCGCGAGCAGCCCCACCACCTGGTCCCCGGGGGCGAGACGGGTCACCCCCGGCCCCACCTCCAGCACGACCCCGGCGGCCTCGCTGCCCATCAGCGCCGTCGCGTCCGGGTACATCCCGAGCGCGATCAGCACGTCACGGAAGTTCAGCCCGCTCGCCCGTACGGAGATCCGCACCTGCCCCTCGGCCAGCGGCTCGTCCACCGACGGACAGGGCACCAGCGCCAGATTCTCCAGCGTCCCCGGACCGTCGACCTCCAGCCGCCACGCGGACACCCCGGAGGGAGCCGCCAGCGCCCGCCCGACCTGGGAGGACCACGCCAGCCGAGGCACCCGGGCGACACCCTCGCGGATCACCAGCTGCGCATGCTCGGCGGCCAAGGCGGCCGGCAGCGCCGCGGACAGCGACCGCCAGGACGCCTCCTCGCCGTCGACGTCCAGCAGCACGAACCGGTCCGGGTTCTCCGACTGGGCGCTGCGCAGCAGACCCCACAGCGGGGCCTGCGCCAGGTCGACCGGCACGGCGGGCCCGCCCACGGCCTCCGCGACCGACACGGCGCCGCGCGTGACGACGACCAGACGGGAGGAGGCGAGCGCCTCCATACCGGCACCGGACAGCCAGTACTGCACATCGGCCAGCGCGCGCCGCGTCACGGAGTGGACTGCGGCGATCTCCCGCCGGGCCGACTCCCCGGCCGGCTCCCCGTCGGGGCCGGCCCCGGCCTCCGGGGCCCAGGACACGAACACCGCCGCCGGCGCCGGCGCGCCGGAAGCCACCGCCGCACCGAGCGCCTCCAGACTCCCGTACCCGGCCACCGGGACGGCCGCCGTCAGGGACTCGGCCAGCCCCGGGGCATCGGCGCCCACCACGGCCCACGACCCGGGCGCCACCGACGGCACGGTGCCGGTGGACAGCACGCTCCAGTCCAGCTGGAGCAACGACCGGTCGTTCGCGGAGCGGGCACCGTCCAGCTGGGTCGCCGACACGGGGCGCGTCACCAGAGAGTCGACCGAGGCGACCGGCTGCCCGTCCGGGTCGGCGACGGTCAGCGAGACCGTGTCCTCCCCGGCCGGCGACAGCCTGACCCGTAGCGCGGTCGCACCGGTCGCGTGCAGTGACACGCCACTCCAGGAGAACGGCAGGCCCACACCGTCGCGCCCGGCGCCCTCGACCAGGCCGAGGGCGTGCAGCGCCGCGTCGAGCAGCGCGGGGTGCAGGCCGAACCGCGCGGCCGCGGCATGGTCGTCCTCGGCCAGGGCCACCTCGGCGAAGATCTCCTCGCCCAGGCGCCACGCGGCCCGCAGCCCACGGAAGGCGGGACCGTACGCATACCCGCGTGCGGCGAGCTCCGGATACGCGCCCTCCACGGGGACCGGGGTCGCCCCGGCCGGAGGCCAGGACCGCAGGTCCGCAGGTGCCGCGTCACGGCCGTCGTCGGGCAGCAGCGTGCCGGTGGCGTTGCGCACCCACGGCTGCTGCCCGGCGGACGCGCCGCCCTCGGGACGTGAGTACACGGCCAGCGCACGACGGCCGGCGGCGTCCGCCTCGCCCAGGGACAGCTGAAGCTGAACCTCACTCTCCGGCGAGAGCACCAGCGGTGCCTCCAGCGTCAGCTCCTCGACCCGCTCACACCCGACCTCGTCACCCGCCCGGATCGCCAGCTCGACGAAAGCCGTCCCGGGCAGCAGCACCGAGTCCAGCACCGCGTGATCCGAGAGCCAGGGCTGGGCCCGCAGCGACAGCTGCCCGGTGAACAGCATCCCGTCCGCCTCGGCCAACCCGACGACCGCGCCGAGCAGGGGATGCCCGACGGCACCCAGCCCCGCCGACGATACGTCCCCGAGCGTCCCGGCCGGGGTGTCGGGCCAGTAGTGCTGGTGTTGGAAGGGGTAGGTGGGCAGGTCGATTTGACTGGCAGTCAGGTTGAGGGTGGTCCAGGTGACGGGGGCGCCGTGGGTGTGGGCTTGGGCGAGTGAGGTGAGGAAGCGGGTGGGGCCGGGTTCGTTGCGGCGCAGGGTTCCGACGACGGCCCCGCCGGTGTCGGTGGCGGCGTTCTCGATGGTGTCCTGGATGGCGGTGGTGAGGACGGGGTGGGGGCCGGTTTCGATGTAGAGGGTGTGGCCGTCGTCGAGCAGCGCGGTCAGGGTCGCGTGGAAGCGGACGGTCTCGCGGAGGTTGGTGTACCAGTACTCGGTGGTGAGTTCGCGGGTGTCGAGGACTCCGCCGGTGACGGTGGAGTAGAACGGGACGGTCGATGCCTG
>NZ_JBIVDY010000044.1:0-23373 GCF_044747365.1 Kitasatospora sp. NPDC090091 | reverse complement strand
CGTCTGCTGCGCGACATCGCCGAGGGCCGCGAGGTCGGCGACACCACCACCCTGGCCGACAGCACCGTGATGAGCCTGATCCAGTCCCAGCTCCCGCCCGCCGGCAGCTAGGTCCTGTCCGGTCGATCTTGCCGGGCGCACGACGCCGGGCATCCCGCCTGGACGCACGCCCGAATCGCCCAAGTACGTCCAGTACGAGGGCGATCCGGGCGCACGCCCAGCCGGGCGCGTAATGGGGGTACCTCCCGGCCGAAGGCTGGGGGAGCCGCGCGCTGATCCGACAAGATCGACCGGAAAGGACCTAGGGCTGATCCCGGCCGCAGTACAAGGACACTTCCTCGGAGCACGGAGGACTTATCAGGCAGTTACACGTGCCCGAGAGGATGCAGGTCCGGTCGGAACCGGCGGGTCTTCGACGACCCGCCGGCCCGACCGGTCAGCCGGCCACCGGCCGGTCCCGGCACACCGACCAGCACCCTTGAGCACCGATGCCTGAACCCTCCGCCGTGACGTCCGCCCCCACCGTGCCCCACCCCCGCACCCGTGCCGCCGGCCCGGCCGCCGGCCGGCCGCGCCGCCGGTCCGACGACCCCCTGCTGATCGGCCGGGAGCCTGAACTCGAAGCGCTGGAAGGGCTGTTGCGGCAGGGCGTGGCGAACGGCACGTTCGTCCTGATCCAGGGCGAGTTCGGCACCGGCCGGACCGCCCTGCTCCGGGCGGCGCTCGGACGGGCCCGCCGCGACGGCGACACCGTCCTGTCGGCCTGGGCGGACCCCTCCGAGCAGGGGATGGAACTCGGCGTCGCCCGCCAGCTCTTCGAACCGGCACTCGCCGCCGCCGGTACCGACGCCCCGCCAGCCGGCCCGGCGGCGGGCGCCGCCGAACTCCTCTGGCCCGTCGAGCCCGTGGCCCCGTCCGCGCCCGCCGGCGACCCGACCGCCGCGACGCTCACCGGGCTGTACCGGCTGACCGCGCACCTCGCCGCCCGCGGCCGCCTCGTCATCGGCATCGACGACCTGCAGTGGGCCGACCGGGCCTCCCTGCTCTGGCTCCAGCGCCTGCTCCGCCGGGCCGACGAGCTGCCGGTGGTCGTCGTCGCCACCGTCGGCCCCGCACCCGCGACGGCCGACCCGGACGTCCTCGCCCGGCTGGTCCCGCTCTTCCGCCACCGGGTCGCGCTGACCGCCCTCGACGACGAGTCCGTCGCCGCCGCCACCGAGGCGCTCCTCGGCGAGCCCGGCGACGACCGCTTCCGCGAGGCCGTCCGGACCACGACCGGCGGCAACCCGTTCCTGCTGCACACCCTGCTGCGCACGATCAAGGCCGCCGGCCACGGGCCCGACCGGGAGACCGCCGCCCGGATCACCCGGTTCGTCCCGGCCGACGCCGGCCGGGCGCTCCACCTGCTCGTCACGACGGCGGGCCCGCACACCCGGGACGTCGCCCGGGCGGTCGCCGTGCTCGGGGGCGCCCCTGCCCTCGACGTGGTCGCCGCCGCCACCGGACTGCCGGAGCCCGCGGTCCTGGACGCCGTCCACGCACTGGAGCGGACCGGCCTGATGCGCCGGTCCGGGCACACCGCCGCCTTCGCCTGCCCGATGATCGGGATCGCGCTCGCCGACGACGTCCTGCCCAGCATCCGCCAGGACGTCCACGTCCGCGCCGCCGAGCTGATGGTCGCCCAGAGTGCGCCCGCCGAGCAGACCGCCGTCCACGCCGTCCACGCCTCGCTGGGCCTGCCCTGGGTGCCCGAGGTGCTGGAGCGGGCCGCGGCGGCGGCACTGCGCGCGGGCGCCGCCGACCGCGCGGCCGAGCTGCTGCGCCGCGCGCTGCGCGAGCCGCTGGAGGACGAGCTGCGCGCCACCCTGGTGATCCGGCTGGGGGAGGCGGGCCTCGCCTTCGACGTCCCGGAGGCGGTCCGCAACCTCTGGCTGGGGCTGGACCTCTCCCGCGACCCGGTCGAGCGGGCCGCCGCGGCGCGCCGTCTGGCGGGTGCGCTGTTCGCCGTGGACCGCTACCCGGACGGCCTGGCCGTCCTCGAACGCACCGCCGCCTCGCTGCGCGAGACCGACGCCGCCCTCGCGCTGCGGCTGGAGATCGACCAGGTCTACGCCGGCCTGCACGAGGTCGAGTCGGCCCCCGGGGTGCTGCCCCGGCTGCTGGACCTGCGGATCGAGGATGCCGCCGGCACCTCGGCCGAGCGGCCGCTGGCGGCACTGCTGGGCCTGCGCGCGATCGTGCGCGGGGAGTCGCCGGCCGAGGCCGTCGCCCTGGTGCGGCAGGCGCTCACGCACGGGATGAACCCGGCGGACGACGAGTCCTTCGTCTACTCCGGCGCCGTGCTCCTGCTCGGCGCCACCGGGGAGACCGAACTCGCCCTCGACCACGCCGACGCGGCGGTGGAGCAGGCCCGCACCCGCGGCTCCGCCTTCACCCTCGCGCACAGCCGCATCATCCGGGCGGCCGTCTACGGCCAGCTCGGCCGGGTGCCGGACTGTCAGGACGAGGCGGAGGCCGCCCTGGCGGCGCTCCGGGAGATCGGCGTCGACCCGCGGCACAGCCACAGCGTCCTGGCGGCCGCCACCCTCACCGATGCACTCGTCCTGCAGGGCCGGCTCGACGAGGCGCAGGCGGTCCTGGAGCGGGCGGGCCTGACCGGCAACCTGAACGGACACTGGATCAACGACCACGTCCACCTGGTCCGCGGCCGGCTGCGGGCGGCCCAGGGCCGGCCGGCCGAGGCGCTCACCGACTTCCGTGAGTGCGGCCGGCGGACCGGGGCGAGGGGCATGCGCTGCCCGTGGATCTACCCCTGGCGCTCCGAGGCCGCCCTGGCCCTGGCGGCGCTCGGCGAGCCCGAGCAGGCCCGGACCCTGGCCGCGGAGGAGCTGGAGCTCGCCCTGCGGTGGGGCGTGCCCGAGGCGGTCGGCGCCGCCCGGCGCGCGCTGGCCCTCGCCACCGGCGGGCCGGAGGGGCTGGAGCTGCTGCGCGAAGCCGTCCGGACGCTGGCGGCCACCCCGGGCCGCTCCCGGCACGCCCAGGCCCTGGGCGACCTCGGCGCCCAGCTGCGCCGCGCCGGCCGGGTGGCGGAGGCCCGTGCGTGCCTCCAGGAGGCCGTGACCGCGGCCCACCGCTGCGGGGCCGTGCTGGTGGCCGATCGCGCCCTGGACGAACTGCGCGCGGCCGGCGACCGCCCCCGCACCCGGTCCTTCCAGGGGCCGGCGGCCCTCACCCCGACCGAGCACCGGGTGGCGGGCCTGGCGGCCCGGGGCATGACCAACCGGGAGATCGCCCAGCACCTGTTCGTCGGCCTGCGCACGGTCGAGGTCCACCTGACCCATGTCTACGGCAAGCTCGGCATCGACGGCCGCCCCGGGCTGGCCGCGGCGCTCGCACCGCCGGAGACGTCTCAGGCTTCGTCAGATGCGCGTTGAGGCGTGTCTGACAATTCCCGCCGGGCGTGCGCGAATTGTCAGATGCGCGCCAGCAGATCGAGCGCCGCGGTCTCGGTGTCCTGACGGTGCAGCCGCCGGCTGGCCGTCACGGCCTGGTCGGCCCGCGCCGCCGCCTCGGCCGGCCGGCCCGCCTCCAGGTGGCAGTTGGCGAGGTGCAGCAGGGCCATCGGCCCGAACACCAGGAAGCCGTGTGCGTCGGCCAGGGCCAGACCCTGCTCGTGCAGCGAGATGGCCCGCTCGGTGTCGCCGAGGACGCGCGCCGCGCGCCCGGTCGAGTGCAGGGCGTAGACCTCGCCGAACGGATCGTCGACGGCTCGGAACAGGGCCAGGCTCCGCTCGGCCACGCGGACGGCCGTCCCGGCGTCGCTGCCCGCCAGGTGCCACAGGACGCTGGTGGCCAGGGCGTTCGCCGTGGTCCAGGTGCTGCCGCACTCCTCGGCCAGGCTGACCGTCTCGGCGTGCAGGACGAGTGACTCCTCGGTGCGTTTCCGGATGTGGGCGATCATGGCGCAGACGTTGAGGACCTCGGCCAGCACCGGCAGGTCCCGGCAGCTGCGGGCCTGATCGGCGGCCCGGGCGGCGACCGTCTCGGCCTCGTCCAGCCGGCCCAGCTGCATGAGACCGCCGCCGAGCATGTAGCCGGCCCGCCCCTCGGCCCGGGCGTCGCCCCGGTCGGCGGCCTGCCGCATCGTGCGACGGCAGACGTCGATGAGCTCGCGCCACCGGAACCCGGCCTCCAGGTGCGGGTCGAGGGCGAGCAGCAGATCGGCGACGACGCGGTGGGCGTCGGCGATGCCGAGCGCCTGCTCGGCCAGGGCCAGCAGGTTCCCGTCCTCCTCGTCCAGCCAGCGGCGCGCGGCCGCGCGGTCGGACAGCGGCAGCCCGGCCGACGGCACGGCCCCGATCGCGTCGGCGACGGCGTGGGCGGGGCGCACGGTGCGGTAGGCGTTGGCCGCGGTGGCCACCGCCTGGTCGACCATCCGCAGGATCAGACCGGCACGCTCCTGCGGGGAGTCGAGCTGCTCGGCCCGGGCCTGGGCGAACAGGCGCAGCAGGTCGTGGTACCGGTACCGGTCGGGGGCCGGGGACTCCAGCAGACCGGCGTGGACGAGGTCCTCCAGGACGTCCAGGGCGGCGTGTTCGGCCAGTTCCAGGGCCGCGGCAGCGGCCGGCAGGGACAGGTCGGCGGTCTGCGGGACGGCCAGCAGCCGGAAGGCGTGCGCGGCGCCCGGCGTCAGCTGGTCGTAGCTGAGCTGGAAGCAGGCCTCGACGGCGAGGTCGTGCAGGCTGAGCTCGGCGAGCCGCTGCCGCCGGTCGGCCAGCCGGGCGCCGATGGCGGCGAGCGACCAGTCAGGGCGCAGGGCGCTGCGGGCGGCGACGATCCGGATGGCCAGCGGGAGGTGGCAGCAGGCCGCGAGCAGTTCGCGGGCGGCGTCGGGCTCCTCGGCGACCCGCCGGCGGCCGGCGATCCGGGAGAGCAGTTCCAGCGACTCGTCCGGCTTCAGGACGTCCAGGTCCACGTGCCGGGTGGGGGCCAGGCCGAGCAGGCTCGAACGACTGGTGACGAGGACGGTGCTGTGCTCGGAGCCGGGCAGCAGCGGGCGCAGCTGGTCGAGGTCGCGGGCGTCGTCCAGCACGACCAGGACGCGGCGCTCGGCGAGCAGCGACCGGAACAGCGCGGACCGCTCCTCCAGTTGATCGGGGACGGCGCTCTCGGGCACGCCCAGCGACCGCAGGAAGTGGACCAGGACCGCGCCGGGCTCCATCGGGTCGGGGCGGCCGCCGCGCAGGTTGACGTAGAGCTGCCCGTCGGGGAAGCGGGGCCGGACCCGCCGGGCGAGGTGGACGGCCAGCGCGGTCTTGCCGACGCCGCCCATGCCGGCGACGGCGACGATGGTGGGGGCGAAGGCGGGCGGCTGCTCCACCAGCTCCACCAGGGACCGGACCAGCTCCCGGCGTCCGGTGAACTCCGATGCCTCCGACGGAAGTTGCTCGGGCCGCGGGCGGCTCGCCCGCTGCCCCGCGGCCGCCGGCCCGGCCGGCGCGGTCGCCGCGGTCGCCGTCGGCGCGGCCGGCGCGGCGAGTCCGGGGTCGCCCTGCCGGATCCGCTCGTGCAGGTCGCGCAGCGGGAGGGTCGGCTCCACGCCCAGCCCGGTGTCCAGGGCGCGGCAGGTGGCGGCGAACGTCGCCAGGGCCTCGGCCGGTCGGCCGCTGCGGTACAGCGCCGTCATCAGCAGCGCCGCCAGCCCCTCGTGCAAAGGGAACTCCTCCACCAGGGAGGTGAGTTCGTCCACCTGCTCGGCGTGGCGGCCGAGCTCCAGGTCGAGTTCGAGGCGCTCGTGCAGGACGGCGAGGCGGAGCTGGGCGAGCCGTTCCCGCTGCCGCTCGGCGTGGCCCCCGGGGACGCCCGCCAGCGGGGCACCCGTCGGCAGCTCCAGCGCCCGGCGCAGCTGCGCGGCCGCCCCGGCGGGATCGCCCCCGGCCCGGAGCCGGGCGGCATCCTGCGCCAACTGCTGGAAGAGCGCGAGGTCAGTCCCGTCGGGCGCGAGCCGCAGGGCGTAGCCGCCGCCCACCGAGACCAGCAGCTGCGGTGCGGTGCGGTCTTCCTCCAGCGCGGAGCGCAGCCCGGAGACGTGGTTGCGGATCGCGGCGACGGCGTGGTTCGGCAGGTCCTCGCCCCAGAGGCCGTCGATCAGCTCCTCGGTGGTGACCGAGCGGCCCTCGGCTCCGGCGAGCATGGCCAGCACCGCGCGCCGCTGGGCCGGGCCGAGCGGGAGCTCTGCGTCGCCGCGCCATGCCCGCACCGGTCCGAGCAGGGATATCCGAATGCCGGTCATGTCTCTTCTTCCGCCCGTTCGTTCGTATGCCGTTCCCGTCCTCCGCGACTCCGAGGCTCCGCGGCGGCGCCCACCGCGGCGCGACGGCCGGGGCGAGACGGGCCAACCTACCCGGTCCCGGCCGCGGAGGCCGTTCCCCGGTGGCGGACGGCGTGCCAGACAGGCATGGGACAATCCCACCGGAGCCGCTGGAATCGGGCAGATCCGGGCGCGCGGCGGTGACTCACCGCAGCGGCGTGGCGCTGATCGGGGCGGACGGTGGCGGCCGGGGGCCGGCCGGCCGGACGGGGTGTCGCCGAGGTGGTGTCGTCCTGGTGGTGACGTCGAGGGGGAGGGCGGGAGGCATGGCGGGGCTGCGGATCTCCGTGCTGGGGCCGGTGCGGGTCCGGTACGGCGGCCGGGAGGTCGCGGCCGGGTCCGCGCAGCGTCAGGCGGTGCTGGCGGCGCTGGCCCTGCGCGCCGGGCACGTCGTGACCGCCGACGCCCTGGCCGGCCTGGTCTGGGGGGAGAGCGCACCGGCCTCCGTCGGCGCGGTGGTGCGCAACCACATCTCGAAGCTGCGGGCCGCCGTCGGTGCCGCCGGAGGCGACGCGGCGGCGGTCCTGGTGTCCCGGGGCGGCGGGTACGCCCTGGACCTCGCGGGCGCCGGCCTGGACACCGCCGAGTTCGACCGGCTGGCGGACGCGGCCCGGCGCCACCGGGAGTGCGGCGAGCCGACGGAGGCCGCCCGGCGGTACCGCGAGGCGCTGGCGCTGTGGACGGGCACCGCGCTCTCCGGCGTCCCGGGCCCGGACGCCGAACAGCAGCGCGAGCGGCTCGCCGAGCGGCGGCTGACCGTTCTGGAGGACTGCCTGGAGCTCGAACTCGGCCTCGGTGAGCACGCGCGACTGGTCGAGGAGCTGACCGCGCTGGCCGCCGAGCACCCGCTGCGCGAGGGCGTGCGGGCGCTGCTGATGACCGCCCTCTACCGCGCCGGCCGGCAGGCCGAGGCACTGGAGGTGTTCGCGGACGCCCGCCGGGTGCTGACGGAGGAGATCGGCGTCGAGCCCGGCCCGGAGCTGCGGGGGCTGCAGCGGCGGATCCTGCGCGCCGATCCCGGACTCGCGCCGCCCGTGCCCGCCGCACCGCCCGCGAGCGCTTCCGCAGCCCCGTCCGTGCCCGTGCCCGCGGCCGCACCGGCCGTTCCGGCGCAACTGCCGCCCGACGTCGGCGACTTCACCGGCCGCACGGCCGAGGTCGAGCTGATCGCCGACGCCCTGACGGGCGACGCCGGGCGGTCCCGCACCACCGTCGTGACGGTCTCGGGTGCGGTCGGGGTCGGCAAGACCACCCTGGCGGTCCGCGTCGCCCGGACCGTGCGGGGCGCGTTCGCCGACGGCCAGCTCTACGCCGACCTGAACGGCACCCGGGAGGAACCGGCCGATCCCGGCGCCGTCCTGGCCGGCTTCCTCCGCGCGCTCGGCGAACCCGCCGAAGGGATGCCGGAGGGGACGACGGAACGGGCGGCGCGCTACCGGGCCCTGCTGGCCGGCCGACGCATCCTGGTCGTGCTCGACGGCGCCCGGGACGAGGAGCAGCTGCGCCACCTCCTGCCCGGCGGGCCGGCCACCGCGGTGCTCGTCACGGCCCGCCCGGCCCTGACCGGGCTCGCCCCGTCGCTCGCCGTGCGGCTCGGGCGCCTGACACCGGGGGAGTCGGTGGAGTTCCTGTCCGCCGTGGCCGGTCCCTCCCGCATCGCCGCCGAGCCGGCGGCGGCCGACGCCATCGCGGCGGCCTGCGGACAGCTCCCGCTCGCCCTGCGGGTCGCGGCCACCAAGCTCGCGGCCCGGCCCGCCTGGAGCGTCGCCGCCCTCGCCGACCGGCTGCGGGACGACCACCGCCGGCTCGGCGAACTGCGGGTCGGCGGGCTCGCCGTCGAGACCGAGCTCCGCCGCAGCCACCGGCTGCTCCCGGCCGACCTCGCCGCCGCCCTCCCGCGCCTCGCCGCCCGCCCCGCCTGCTCGGCACCGGAGGCCGCCGCCGCACTCGGAGTGCCGGAGTCCGCGGCCGGTGTGGTTCTCGAACGGCTCGCCGCCGCGGGGATGCTCGACGCCCCGGTCCGGGGCCGCTACGCCTTCCACGACCTGGTCCGGCTGTTCGCGCTGCGCTGACGGGCGCCGGCTCCCGCAGGCAGCGGCCGGGAGCCCTCCGCCTCCGCCGTGCACGGGAGAGCCGCACGGCGGAGGCGGAGGGCGTCGGGCGGCCGCGACCGCCGACGGGTGGTCAGGCCCGGACGGCGCGCCGGACGCGGGTGGCGGTGAAGACCGCGGCGGCCAGGGCGACCAGGGTCAGTGCCGCCAGGCTCGCCCCGTACGAGTGGTACCGGCCGTACAGGGCGCCCATCATCAGCGGGGGCACGAAGCCGCCGAGGCCGCCCGCCGCCCCCACCACGCCGGTGACCGAGCCGACCTGGTCCGCCGGTGCGAGCAGGGCGACCAGGGCGAAGGTCGCGCCGCTGGCGGTGCCCAGGGCCGCGGCCATGGCCAGGAAGGCCACCGTGCCGAGCGGGGCCAGGGGCGGGGTGAAGCCCTGGACCAGCGCGCCGAGGGCGACCACGGCCAGCGCCCAGCCCAGCACCCGGACCGGGCTGCTCCGGTCCGACAGCCAGCCGCCGACGGGCCGCATCACCACCGCCAGCAGGACGAACCCGGCCATCCGGTTCGCCGCGTCGGCCTGCTGGAGTCCGTAGGCGGTCTTGAGGTACGTCGGGAGGTAGACGGAGAAGGCGACGTAGCCGCCGAACCCGACCGCGTACAGCGCCGAGGCCTGCCAGGTGACGCGCAGCCGGAAGGCCCGGCCGAGGCGGGCGGTCAGCGGCTCGGACGGCACCGTACGGCCCGGCGCGTCGCGCAGCAGGAGGAACGCCACCACGGTGTACCCGGCGAGCACGATCGCGGTGAGCACGAAGGGGGCGGCGGTGCCGTGACTCTTGACCAGGTTCACCGTGGTCAGCGCGCTGATCGCGGTGCCGCCCATGCCGGCGCCGAAGATGCCGATGGCCGCACCGCGCCGCTCCGGGGGGAACCAGGCGTTGACGAAGGGCACGCCGACGGCGAAGGAGGTGCCGCCGATGCCCAGGAAGAACCCGCCGGCCAGCAGCGCCGTCAGCGAGGAGTGCCCGGCCAGGCCGACGTACAGCACCGGCACGATGGTGGCGGCGGACACCAGCGGAAACATCAGCCGGCCGCCGTAGCGGTCGGTCAGCGCGCCGACCGGGATGCGGCCCAGGGAGCCGACCAGCACGGGCACGGCGACCAGCAGCGACTGCTGGAACGAGCTGAGGCCGAGCGAGTCCTTGAACCGCGGGCCGAGCGGGCTGATCAGCGCCCAGGCCCAGAAGTTGAGGGCGAAGCCGAGGGTGGCCAGGGTCAGCATCAGCATCCGCTGCCCGGAGGTCGGCGAAGCCGGTCTGTCCCCGTTCGGGCGGGTTTCCATGGTGAGTTCTCCGATTCTCCGACGAGTGCGACGGTCGGGTGGGAATGGGCGGGCCGGGGAAGGGCTGTTGGCGGGCGGATCAGGTGGCGGGGAGCGCGGCGGCGAGCAGGACGACGCCGAGCGAGCCGACCAGCGAGGCGACGGCGAGGGCCCGGGCGAGTTCGGCGCGGCCCTTGGCGTGGGCCCAGCCGTGCGCGGCCGCCGCGAGCATCACCGCGGTGAACAGGCCGAGCTTGGCCGCCAGGATCCGGCCGTACCCGGGCTCGGCGAGTGAGGCCCAGCTGACGCCCCGGTGCCAGGCCAGCGCGATCCCGGTACCGAGCTGCGCCGGCAGGAAGAGCGCCCCGGTGAGCAGCCCGAACCGGCGGCCCACCGCGGAGGCGAACCGACCGGCCACGTCGGCCGGGAACTGACGGCGGGCCAGCGGCAGGATCACGGCCGAGAGGGCCAGTTGGCCGCCGACCCAGAGCACGGCGCCGCACACGTGCGTGAAGCGCACCACGGACCAGAGCCCGATCGCGTCCATCACCGCACCTCCACGAGGCCGCGCGCCCCGGCTTCGGCGTGGCGCATGTCGTGGTCGACGAACGGGTAGTGGCCGGCCTCGGCGAAGGCCGTCTCGACGAAGCCGCCCTGCGCGGCCGCCAGGTCGAACACCTGCGAGCCGCCGGGCGCGGACGGCGTGAGCAGGTAGGCGCCCTCCTTGTAGACGGTGTCGAAGACCGCGCCGACGACGTGGAAGGCGATGCCGCCGGTCGGCCCGGCGGCGACCACCCAGAACCGGACCCGCTGCCCGGCGCGGGCCGTCAGCGGCGCCGCGGCGTACTGGGCGGCCACCCCGTTGAACGCCCAGGCGTCCGGGGTGCCGGCCCGCAGCGCGGCCGTCTGGTGGTCGCCGCCCGGCTCGCCGAGGTACAGCTCGGAGGAGACCAGCAGGTACTCCCGGTCGACCGGGGCGAGGCCCGGCGGGTCGATCACCACGGCGCCGTACATGCCGTTGCCCATGTGCTGGAGCATCGGTGCGGCGCTGCAGTGGTAGAGCCAGGCGCCGGCCCGGTCGGCGGTGAAGCGGTAGACCAGCCGCTCGCCCGGGGCGATGGTGCGCATCGGGCCGTCCGGGGCGAGGGCGCCGGCGTGGAAGTCGATGCCGTGGCCCATGGTGTCGTCGTTGACCAGGGTGACCTCGAAGGTGTCCCCGACCCTGCCGCGCAGCGTGGGGCCGGGCGCGGTGCCGCCGAAGGTCCACAGCTCCTGGGTCACCCCGGGGGCGACCTCCGCCCTGGCGGTCACGGCGTGCAGTTCGACCCGGTGGACCGTACCGCCGTCCGCGGCGGGCAGGTCGGCGGCGCGGGGCCGCCAGCCGGGGGAGAAGTCGCCGGCGGGGTCGGGTCCGTGGCCCGCGGCCGTGGAGGGCTCCGGGGTTCCGGCGCCCGCACCGGAGTGGCCGCCCGTACTGCCACCTGCGCCGGTGGACGCGCCGCCCGCACTGCTGCCCGTGCCGCCGCCCGCGCCGGGGTGCCCGACGACGATGACGAGCCGCATGCCGGCGGCCTTGTGACCCGGGACGGAGCACCACGCCCGGCGGTCGGCGGTGAGCGGTCCGAGATCGAGGGTGCGGGTCTCGCCCCGGCCGAGCAGCGGAGTGGCGGGCCCGTCCTGGACGGTCAGGTCGTGGCGCTGCGTGTCCCGGTTGGTGACGACCAGCCGTACGGCCGTCCCGTGCGGTACCTCGACGCGGTTCGGGCTGACCCGCATGGACTCCAGGAAGATCTCGACCGTGCGCGTCCCCGCCGCGGCCGCCGCCGGCGGGTGCGGGGCCGTTCCTCCGCTGCCCGCCACCAACGCGGCCGCCACGGTGAGCGCGGTACCCGCGGCCGTGCCGAGCAGGAGCCCGCGGTGGGCGGACCGGCCGGACCGGGCCGGGTGAGCGTCCCCCGACCGGCGGAGCACCCGCAGGACCAGCACCAGGAAGACCGCCACGCCCGCCCCGGCGAGCAGCGCGCCCACCGGGGCGGCGGGGGACGGCAGCGGAAGCGCCAGCAGCGGCACGGCGAGGTTGAGCAGGGGCAGCCGGGCCCGCCACGCGCCCTCCAGGGTGCGCTGCAGTTCGGCGCGCCGAGCCGGACCGCGGCCGAGCACCACCGGCAGCAGGTAGGTGAGGGCGCCGACCAGGGACTGGCCGACGAAACCGACCAGCAGCACCGGGACGAGCGCATCGACGCCCTCGTGGGTGTCCGTCAGCGGCCGTCCGCCCAGCAGGAGCAGATCCCCGACCAGTGCCACCAGGAGCCAGCCGAGCCCGGCGGCGAGCATCCAGGCGGCCGCCGCCGAGACGGCGGCCCGCCGGCGCACCGTGCGGACGAACAGGCCGGCGGCCGCGCCCGCGCCGACGGCGTACCCGGCGACACCGGCCGCGGCCGGCCACCGCCACCCCGCCGTCAGCGCCGCGACGGCCACCGCCAGGCCCCCGCCCGTCAGCCACAGGACGCGGCGCGCCACCCGGGCGGTGCGGTCCCGCATCGGCACCCCGAGGACGGTCGGCCAGAGCATGAACAGGGTGCCCAGCACCGGCAGGCCGATCCAGCCGAACAGCACGACGTGGACGTGTGCGAGCCGCAGGTCGGCGTGCGCGCGGTCGCCGAGCGGGGCGGCCGCGAGCGCCCAGCCGAGGAGCGCGCCGACCACCAGGGCCGCCGCGGCGGCCCGGTAGTAGCCGACGACCGGCGCCAGCCGGCCGCCCAGGGCCCCGCGGCCGAGGCGCACCAGCACCACGAGGTGCGCGACGACCGCGGTGACCAGCGCCAGGCAGGCGGCGCCGGTCAGCACGGGCAGCTCCGCCCACACCCCCGTCAGCACACCGAGCACCGCCGCGTTGGCGCCGAGGAGGCGCGCCCGGCTCCACCGCTCGGCGGGCTGCCGTGCGTGCAGCAGGGCGACGGCGAAGTGCTCGCTCCAGAGCAGCACCGCCGTGGTGGCCCCACCCAGCAGGAACAGGTGGACGGCAAGCCAGCGGGCCACCGGCAGGGTGCGGTCGGCGGTGGCCGCCAGCAGGGCCAGGCCCAGCCAGGCCGCCACCAGGACGTGCGCCCGGGCGTACCGGGTCCGCCGGTCGGGCCTCCCGGGGGCGGCAGGCGTTCGGGTGCTCGTGCTCCGGGCGCGCATGATTCGGGCGCGCATGGTCCGGGTGCTGCTCATGACCGGTCCGCCGCGTCGCGCGCCGGCGGCAGCAGCGCCGCGAGCTCCTGCTGGTACGGGAAGGACCCGGGCCGGTACCCGCACCACGGCTCCTCCGCGTACGGGTCGCCGGTCACACCGAAGGCCCGCGAGCGGGAGCCGCCGCAGACCCGGCGGAACTCGCAGCGGCCGCACCGGCCGCCGAGCCGGTCGCCGTCCCGCAGGCCGGTGAAGAGCTCGGACGTGCGGTAGATCTCGGGCAGCGGCCGCTCCCGCACGCTGCCGGCGCCGAGCGGGAGGAAGCCGCTGGGGTGCACGGTGCCGGTGTGCGAGACGAAGACGAAGCCGCGGCCGGCGTTCACGTCCAGCGGCGGGCGGCGGGCCCGCCGCCCACCGTCGAGCCCCAGCTCGGCGGCGCGCGCCCGCAGGTCGCGGTAGAGGGGGCCGAGGCCGAGCGCCGGTACGTGGTCCTCGCCGCGGTCGGCGAGCACCCGGCGCTGCAGGGCGACCCGGCGGAAGTGGTGGGCCTCGGTGGTCTTGGCGGGGACGGTCAGGCCGACGTCGTACACGAAGTTGAGGACGTCCTCGGTCTCCGCCCGGCTCAACGCGGCCAGGGCGCGGCCGCGTCCGGTCGGCACCAGGAAGAAGGCGCTCCACAGCGTGGCGCCGTGCTCGTGCACGAGCCGGACGATGTCCGGCAGGTCGAGCAGGTTGTGCCGGGCGACGGTGGTGTTGATCTGGACCTTGAGGCCGAGCTCCCGGGCCGTCCGCCAGGCGTCGAGGGTCCAGCCGTAGACCCCGGGCACGCCCCGGAAGCCGTCGTGCCGCTCGGCGGTGGATCCGTCCAGGCTCAGCGAGAGCCCGACCGCGCCGGCCTCGTGCACCGCCCGCAGGTTCTCCGCGGTGAGGGTGGGCGTCCCCGACGGCGAAACCGCGACCCGGACGCCGGTCCGGGTGGCGTGGGCGATCAGCTCCAGCAGGTCCGGGCGCTGGAAGGGGTCGCCGCCGGTGATCACGAAGAGCGGCGCGGGGGCGCCGAAGGAGGCCACCTGCCCGAGCAGGTCCCGGGCCGCCGCGGTGTCGAGCTCCCGCGGGTCGCGGGCCGGCACGGCCTCGGCGCGGCAGTGACGGCAGGCGAGCGGGCAGGCCCTGGTCGACTCCCAGATCACGATGAACGGCCGGTCCGCCACGTTCTGGTGCTGCAGGCGGACGGCGCGGGCCCGGGCCGGGCGCCGAGTGGGGTCGTGCGGGTCGTTCACCCTGATCACCTCCGGATCGATCGGGCACCAGCCTGCTGCGTCCGGGGGGTGGCGAGGCCCCGCCGATGGTCCTCGTCGCAGGGACCGGAAGACCTGATTCCCCTCTGCGTTCCCGGGTCGGCCGGCCGGACCGAGGGGGACCTTCGGCCCGCGCCCGGGCAGGTCGGCACTGCCTACCGTTCGGCGCATGGAACGCGAGAAGACGGCGGGCGACTCCGGTGCCCGCGAACAAGAGCACTGGCCGCTCGCGGCCAGACGCCTGCTGACGCGCCGCGAGGTGTCGGCCGACGGCCGGGCCGTGTTCGGCGAGGGCGGCACCGAGTGGGAGGGCTTCTACCGGGACCGCTGGTCCCACGACAAGGTGGTGCGGTCCACCCACGGGGTCAACTGCACGGGTTCCTGCTCCTGGATGGTGTACGTCAAGGAGGGGATCATCACCTGGGAGCACCAGGCGACCGACTACCCGTCCATCGGCACCGACTGCCCGGAGTACGAGCCGCGCGGCTGCCCCCGCGGAGCCTCCTTCTCCTGGTACACCTACTCGCCCAGCCGGGTCCGCTACCCGTACGTGCGCGGCCGGTTGCTCAAGCTCTGGCGCGAGGCCCGCCGCCGGCTGGGCGATCCGGTGGCGGCGTGGGCCGAGATCACCGGCGACCCGGCCAAGGCGCGGGCGTACAAGTCCGCCCGCGGAAAGGGCGGCCTGGTCCGGGCGGACTGGGACGAGGTGGTCGAACTCGTCGCCGCCGCCCACGTGCACACCATCAGGGCCTACGGCCCGGACCGGGTGGCCGGCTTCTCGCCGATCCCGGCGATGTCGATGGCCTCCTTCGCAGCCGGCACGCGGTTCATGTCGCTGATCGGCGGCACCCTGCTCTCCTTCTACGACTGGTACGCCGACCTGCCGATCGCCTCGCCCCAGGTCTTCGGCGACCAGACGGACGTGCCGGAGTCCGCCGACTGGTGGAACGCCGGGTACCTGATGATGTGGGGCTCCAACATCCCGGTCACCCGGACGCCGGACGCGCACTTCCTGACCGAGGTGCGCTACAACGGCACCAAGGTCGTCGCGGTCAGCCCCGACTACGCGGACAACGTGAAGTTCGCCGACGAGTGGCTATCCCCGCACCCGGGCACCGACGGCGCGCTGGCGATGGCCATGGGCCACGTCATCCTGCGCGAGTTCCTGGTGGACCGTCAGGTACCGTACTTCGCCGACTACTTGCGGAAGTTCACCGACGCCCCGTTCCTGGTCACCCTGCGCGAGCGCGGCGACGACTCCGGGGAGATGGTGCCGGACCGCTTCCTGACCGCCGCCGACCTCGGCCGCGGCGGCGAGCACGCCGAGTTCAAGACCGTCCTGCTGGACGCGGACAGCGGCGAACCGGTCGTGCCCAACGGCTCGCTCGGCTTCCGCTGGGGCGAGCAGGGCGAAGGCCGCTGGAACCTGGAGCTCGGCGACACCGTCCCCGAACTCAGCCTGCTGGACAGCGCCGAGGAGAGCGTCACCGTCGCACTCCCGCGCTTCGACGAGGGCGCCACCGAGGGCGGCTCGGTGATGGTGCGCGGCGTCCCGGTCCGCCGCATCGGCGGCCGCCCGGTGACCACCGTCTTCGACCTGATGCTCGCCCAGTACGGCGTGCAGCGGCCGGGGCTGCCCGGCACCTGGCCGGCTTCGTACGAGGACGCCGGCGAGCCGTACACCCCCGCCTGGCAGGAGACGATCACCTCCGTCCCGGCCGCGCAGGCCGCCCGGATCGCCCGCGAGTTCGCCCGCAACGCCGAGCGCACCCAGGGCCGTTCGATGATCGCCCTCGGCGCCGGCACCAACCACTGGTTCCACTCCGACACCATCTACCGGGCCTTCCTGGCGCTCACCACGATGACCGGCTGCCAGGGCGTCAACGGCGGTGGCTGGGCGCACTACGTCGGGCAGGAGAAGGTCCGCCCGATCACCGGCTTCCAGCACCTGGCGTTCGCCTTCGACTGGCAGCGGCCCACCCGGCACATGGCGGGCACCTCGTACTGGTACCTCAACACCGACCAGTGGCGCTACGAGGCCTTCGGCCCCGAGGAGCTGGCCTCCCCGCTGGGCGAGGGCCGGTTCGCCGGCCGGGCCTTCGCCGACTGCCTGGCCCAGGCCGTCCGGCTCGGCTGGACCCCGGGCCACCCCGGCTTCAACCGCAACCCGCTCGACCTCGCCGACGAGGCGGCGGCCGCGGACCGCCCGGTCGCCGACCACATCGTCGACGAACTGCGTACCGGCCGGCTGAAGTTCGCCGCCGAGGACCCGGACGACCCGGCCAACTTCCCCCGCGTGCTCACGGTCTGGCGGGCCAACCTGCTCGGCTCCTCCGGCAAGGGCAACGAGTACTTCCTGCGCCACCTGCTCGGCGCCGACAGCGCCGTCCGCTCCGCCGAGTCCCCGCCCGAGGCCCGCCCGAAGGACGTCGTCTGGCGGGATCAGGCACCCGAGGGCAAGCTCGACCTGCTGGTCGACGTGGACTTCCGGATGACCTCCACCGGACTCTTCGCCGACGTCGTGCTGCCCGCCGCCACCTGGTACGAGAAGGACGACCTGTCCAGCACGGACATGCACCCCTTCGTCCACGCGTTCACCCCCGCCATCGCCCCGCCCTGGCAGGCCCGCACCGACTACGACACCTTCCACGCCATCGCCGACCGCTTCAGCGAGCTGGCCGCCGATCACCTCGGCACCCGCACCGACGTCCTGGCCGTACCGCTCCAGCACGACACCCCCGACGAACTCGCCCAGCCCGGCGGCGTCGTCCGGGACTGGAAGGCGGGGGAGTGCGAGCCCGTCCCCGGCCGCACCATGCCCAGACTCGTCACGATCGAGCGGGACTACGCCGCCGTCGCGCAGAAGATGCGCGCCGTCGGCCCGCTGCTCGACACCCTCGGCACCACCACCAAGGGCGTCACCGTCCACCCCGACCGGGAGATCGCCGAACTGCGCCGCCGCAACGGCACCGTGGCGGAGGGAGTCGGCGCCGGGCGGCCCTCGCTGGCCCGCGCCGAGGACATGTGCGAGGCCATCCTCGCCCTCTCCGGTACCACCAACGGCCGGCTCGCCACCGCGGGCTTCCGGGCCCTGGAACAGCGCACCGGCACCCCGCTCGCCGAACTGGCCGCCGAACGGGAGGGCGAACGGATCACCTTCGCCGACACCCGCACCCAGCCCCGCGCCGTGATGACCTCCTACGAGTGGTCCGGCAGCGAGACCGGCGGACGCCGCTACTCCCCGTTCGTCATCAACGTCGAACACCGGAAGCCCTGGCACACCCTCACCGGCCGCCAGCACTTCTTCGTCGACCACGACTGGCTCGCCGAACTCGGCGAGCAACTCCCGGTCTTCCGCCCGCCGCTGGACGCCCGCCGCCACTACGGAGACCAGCACCTGCACGAGGGCGACCGCGCCGAAGTGACGGTCCGCTACCTCACCCCGCACTCCAAGTGGTCCATCCACTCCGAGTACCAGGACAACGCCTACATGCTGGCGCTCTCCCGCGGCGGCCCGGTGATCTGGATGAGCACCGCCGACGCCGACAAGATCGGCGTCAAGGACAACGAGTGGATCGAGGCCTACAACCGCAACGGCGTGGTGGCCGCCCGCGCGGTCGTCACCCACCGGATGCCCGAAGGCACCGTGTACATGTACCACGCCAAGGACCGCACGGTGAACGTGCCGAAGACCGAGGTCAGCGGAAAGCGCGGCGGCATCCACAACTCGCTCACCCGGCTGCTGCTCAAGCCCACCCACCTCGCCGGCGGCTACGCCCAGTTCACCTACGCCTTCAACTACTACGGCCCCACCGGCAACCAGCGCGACGAGGTCACCGTGATCCGGCGCCGCTCCCAGGAGGTGGAGTACTGATGAGAGTGCTCGCACAGATCGCCATGGTGATGAACCTCGACAAGTGCATCGGGTGCCACACCTGCTCGGTCACCTGCAAGCAGACCTGGACCAACCGGACCGGGGTCGAGTACGCCTGGTTCAACAACGTCGAGACCAAGCCCGGCGTCGGCTACCCCCGCCGCTACGAGGACCAGGAGCACTGGAAGGGCGGCTGGATGCTCGACCGGCGCGGGCGGCTGGTGCTCCGCTCCGGCAGCCGGACCAAGCGGCTGCTCTCGCTCTTCGCCAACCCCGACCTGCCCGGCATCGAGGACTACTACGAGCCGGTCACCTACGACTACGACACCCTGGTCAGCGCCCCCGCCGGGCAGGACGTCCCGGTCGCCCGCCCCCGCTCCGTGCTCACCGGCGAACCCACGCAGATCACCTGGGGCGCCAACTGGGAGGACAGCCTCGGCGGCACGCCCGAACACGGCGCCGGCGACCCCAACCTCCGCGGCGGGCTGGCCGAGAAGGTCAGGTTCGAGTTCGAGCAGACCTTCCTCTTCCACCTGCCCCGGCTCTGCGAGCACTGCCTCAACCCGGCCTGCGTCTCCGCCTGCCCGTCCGGCGCGATGTACAAGCGCGAGGAGGACGGCATCGTCCTCGTCGACCAGGACCGCTGCCGCGGCTGGCGGATGTGCGTCACCGCCTGCCCGTACAAGAAGGTCTACGTCAACCACGCCACCGGCAAGGCCGAGAAGTGCACCTTCTGCTTCCCGCGGATCGAGGCCGGCCAGCCCACCGTGTGCTCGGAGACCTGCGTCGGCCGGCTGCGCTACCTCGGCCTGGTGCTCTACGACGCCGACCGGGTCGGCGAGGCCGCGGCCACCACGGACGAACGGGACCTCCTCGAAGCCCAGCGCGGGCTCTTCCTCGACCCCGACGACCCCGGGGTGACGGCAGCAGCACGCGCCTCCGGCATCCCCGAGGACTGGATCGAGGCCGCCCGCCGCTCACCCGTCCGGGCCCTGATCTCCCGCCACAAGGTCGCCCTGCCGCTCCACCCGGAGTACCGCACCCTGCCGATGGTCTGGTATGTCCCGCCGCTCTCCCCGGTCCTCGACGCGGTGGGCGAGGCCGGCGGCGACGCCGACGACCCAGACCACGTGTTCGCCGCCGTCACTCGGCTGCGCATCCCGCTCGACTACCTGGCCAACCTCTTCACCGCCGGGGACACCGACGCCGTCGCCGGAGTGCTGATGAAGCTCACCGCCCTCCGCAGCCACATGCGCCGGCGCTCGCTCGGCGAACCCGACGACGAGGCACTGCTCAAGGCCGTCGGCCTCACCGCCGAGGACGCCGAGGCCCTGCACCGGCTGCTCGCCGTCGCCAAGTACCAGGACCGGTACGTCGTCCCCGCCGGTCACAAGGAGGACGCCGCGGCCCTCGCCGGGATGGAGAACCGCTGCCCGGTCGAGGTCTCCGGCGGCCGGCCGGAGGACGGCGGCCACGGCAAGGTGATGCTCGGCATCCCCGGCCTCCGCCGCGCATCGGGAGGCCGCGCATGAACGCCCCACGCCCTGGTACGCCGCGCGTCGACCCGCAGGGTCCTGCTGCGCCGGTCATTTCGTCGGCCGGTGCGCTGCCCGGTGCGCCGCCTGCTGCGCCGCCCGGTGAGCCGCGCAGCGAAGCGCCTCGGGCCCGGATCCGCCCCTCGGCCCGGCCCGTCCGCACGCCCCAGCAGACCGAGCAGCATGTGCTCCTGCTGCGCCTGCTCTCGCTGCTGCTGCAGTACCCGGACAGCGAACTCGCCGCCGCACGGCCCGCGTTGGCCGCCACCGTCGAGGCGCTGCCGGCGTCACCGGCCGCCGAGGAACTGACCGCCTTCACCGCCTGGTTCGCCGAGCAGCCGCACGACGCCCTCGAACGCCACTACGTCGAGGTCTTCGACCTGCGCCGCAAGAGCAGCCTCTACCTGACCTACTACCTGCACGGTGACACCCGCCGCCGCGGCATGGCCCTGCTCGCCCTCGCCCAGCGTTACCGCGTCGCCGGCTGGGAGGCCGACACCGCCGAGCTCCCGGACCACCTCCCGGTCGTCCTCGAATTCGCCGCGCTCGAAGGCCCGGGCACCGGTGAGGCACCGCTGCGCCAGCACCGGCGCGGACTGGAGCTGATCCGTCACTCACTGGCCGACGCGGATTCCCCCTACCGGCACCTGCTTGCCGCGCTCCTCGCCCTCCTCCCGCCGCCCACCTCTGCCGATCTGGCGGCGGTCGCCGAGCTGGCTGCCCAGGGCCCGCCCGCCGAGGAGGTCGGCCTGGACCCCTACGCCGGGGACCTCTTCGCGCCGCCGCAGACCTTCGTCCCACCCGCGCCCGCCCCGCCCACGCTGATCCCGCTGCTGCCGCCCACCACCTCGCCCACGACGTCGGAGGGTCACCGATGAGCCTCGCAGGAACCTCCCTCGCCGCCGCCCCTGTCGCCGCGAGCGGCACCGACCTGCTCCTGTGGGTCGCGGGCCCCTACGTCTGCCTCGCCGTCTTCCTGGTGGGCCACGTCTGGCGCTACCGCCAGGACCAGTTCGGCTGGACCTCGCGCACCAGCCAGCTGCTGGAGCACCGCTGGCTGCGGTGGGGCAGTCCGCTGTTCCACCTGGGAGCGTTCGCGGTGATCGGCGGCCATGTCGTCGGCCTGGCCGTCCCGGCCTCGTGGACGGAGGCGGCGGGGATCACCGAGCACACCTACCACCTGGCGGCCGTCTCGCTCGGTACGGTGGCCGGCGTCGCGATGATCACCGGACTGGGCATGCTCTGCGCCAGACGGCTGCTGACCCGGCGGATCCGCCTCGGCACCGACCGGAGCGACAAGCTGCTCTTCCCCCTGCTCTCGGTGACCGTCCTGCTCGGGTTCGGCGCCACCGCGGTGCACAACATCATCGGCGGCGGCTACGACTACCGGTCCACGGTGTCGATCTGGTTCCGCGGCCTGTTCTCCGCCCACCCCCAGCCGGAGGCGATGGCCGGCGCTCCGCTGCTGTTCCAGCTGCACGCGCTCTCGGCCTGTCTGCTCTTCGCCGTCTGGCCCTTCACCCGCCTGGTCCACGTGTGGAGCGCCCCCATCGGCTACCTGGTCCGCCCGTACCTGGTCTACCGCCGCCGCAGTGGCTCGGCGGCCCGGCCCGCCCGGACGGTGCCGATGCGCCGGCGGGCCTGAAACGAACACATCCGACCGGGAAGGACCGAGGGGTACCGAATGAAGAGCTGGATCGAGGCAGTCAAGGACGAACTCGGCATCGATCTCGATGTCGACACGGCGGAACTGCTCGACATGACCCGGGTCGTCGCCCACGGCGTGGCCCGCCCCGCGGCTCCGCTGACGGCGTTCCTGGTCGGCTACGCGGCCGCCGGAGCCGCCGCCGCCAGGGCCGCCGCCGGAACCGGGACCGGGATCGGCAACGGTCCGGCGGCGTCGGCCACGGAGGCGGTCACGGAGGCCAACCGCGCAGTGTGCGAACTCGCCGAGCGCTGGGTGGCGGAGCGGCGCGACGAGGCGGGGACGCCATGAGCCGCCTGACGCTCCCGGACCGCGCAGGGCACGGCGCCTGGCCGGCGGGCGCCGGGGTGGACCGTGCACCCGGGGTGGAGCGTGCACCCGCATCCGGCGAGCCTGCCGACAGTGCGCCGCACTGCCACGGATCCACGGCCCGGGCCATGGCATGGGAGCAGGCACGGGCGGTCGCGCGAGGCAGCGCCGGACGGCCGCTGCCCGCCGTCGCCCGCACCCTCCCCGAGGCGCTCGGCCACACGCTCGCCGAACCGCTGGCGGCGCTCACCGATCTGCCCCCGTTCGACACCTCCGCCATGGACGGCTGGGCCGTGGCCGGCCCGGGACCGTGGCAGCTGCGCGGCGGCGGCATCCTCGCGGGAGGCGCGCAGCCCGAGCCGCTCGACCACGGCACCGCCGTGCCCATCGCCACCGGCGCCCGCCTGCCGCCCGGCGCGACCGCGGTCCTGCGCTACGAGCACGGAGGGCCGACGGCGCCCGACGGCCTCCTGCACCGCCACGCGCCCGGCCCGGTGGTCCGGGGCCGCGACGTCCGGCCCCGTGGCCAGGAGTGCCGCCGCGGCGAACCGCTCCTTCCGGCGGGCACCACCGTCACCCCCGCCGTGCTGGGCCTGGCCGCGGCCGCCGGGTACGACCGGCTGGCCGTCCACCGCCGGCCGACCGTCGAGCTGCTGCTCCTCGGCGACGAGCTGCTGGAGGCCGGCCTCCCGAGGGAGGGGCGGGTCCGTGACGCCCTCGGCCCGCTGCTGCCGCCCGTCCTGCGGAGCGGAGGAGCCGACGTGACCGGCGTCCGCCGGGTGGCGGACGATGCCGGGCTGCTTGGCGAGGCGCTGCGCGACTCGCCCGCCGACGTCCTGGTCACCACGGGCAGCACCGCCGCCGGGCCGGCGGACTTCCTGCACCGTGCGCTCACCGAGGCGGGCGCACGGCTGCTGGTCGACTCCGTCGCAGTACGGCCCGGCCACCCGATGCTGCTCGCCGAACTGCCGCCCACCCCCGACGGGCGGACCCGTCGGCTGGTCGGCCTGCCCGGCAACCCGCTGGCCGCCGTGGCCGGCGCGGTGACCCTCGCCGTGCCGCTGCTCGGCCGGCTGTCCGGCCGCACCGACCCGCCCCGTCATGCCACCGCCGCTGCCGACCTGCCCGGCCATCCCCACGACACCCGGCTGCAGCCCGTGGCGCTCGTGGCAGGCACGGCGGTGCCACTCGCCTTCGACGGGCCTGCCATGCTGCGCGGACTGGCCGTCGCCGACGGCCTTGCGGTGGTCCCACCGGGCGGGGTCGCCGCCGGTGCCACGGTCGAGGTGCTGCACGCGGCCGCGGGTGGTCTCGCGCCTTCGTCTAGTGGTCCGGGCTCGGCATTTGCCTGAGGCGGCGAAGCGGGAGTAGTGTTCATAGGTCGCTCGGCAGGGAGCACCGGACACGCATCGGCGCGGACGGTCCCGGGGCGGCCGATCCCTAGAAACATCACCTCCGGTTCGAGCCGGGTCGCATCGTGCCTCTGTGGCTTCGCGGCTCGGGGTGAATTCGTTGTGCCTGTTTATACGGATTGCGGCCGGATTCGCCTTTTGGGGCGGAGGTCGGCTAGAGTTTGAAACGTCGGACAGGGCGTCAAGCCCCGGAAGACACCGGCGAGTTGGATGAAGGAAGCCCCGGAAACGGAGCGGAAAACGTCTGATAAGCTGGAAACACGAAAGAACGAAGCGCCCGGAGGGCCGGTGTGAAAGCCGCCTGAAGGAAGTGTCCGTTCC
>NZ_JBIVDY010000043.1:0-26285 GCF_044747365.1 Kitasatospora sp. NPDC090091 | reverse complement strand
GAAGCAGGAAGTAGTCCCACCGCAGCGCTCACGCGCAGCGGCTCAGCCGCGAGGCTGAGGGGAATCCCCCTCCTTCAGGAGGGGGAGGAAGTCAACACACGTCCTTGTCGCCGTTCGCCTCGCGCTTCGCCGTCTGCGCCGTCTGCGCCGTCGGCCTCGCGCTGCCCGGGCGGGGACCGCGCCGCGGTGCTGCCACGGTAGGCGGTCGGCCACGGGACGCGCATGCGACCACCGTCTGACGCCACCGTGCCGGGATACGACCGCAGGAGGAGTCCCGGCACCTCCCGGGGTCGTAAAGCGGCGTCCGGTCCGGCGTGCTCGACTGCTCCTCCGGTTGCACTGTGAGCCGGCGCGGATTGCGCCCCCGGTCGCACACGATGGCGACCCGGGATCGATGTGGCGGTGCACACCCGGCGCCGACGATGGCCGGGTGACCGAGATCATCACCGGACTCCTCATGTCCCCCCTGGAACTGTCCCCCCTGGAAATCCTCGCCCTGCTGGGCGCCGTCGCGTTGGTGGCGGCACGCTGGCTCCCCCCCCGCCGCCCGCCCGCGCGTCACGATCGCGGCGGGGGCGGTCCTCGTGCCCTCCGTGATCGTGCTGGCTGTGACGGGGATCCGCTGGCAGATGCTGCCCGTCCTGGCCGGCGCCGCCGTCGCGGCGCCGTTCGCCCTCGCTCCCCTGCTGCGGCGCCGTACCGGCCGGCCGGAGTGGCGGGCCCGCTGGTGGCTGGCGTTGCCGGGGTCGGTGGCCTGTATCGGTCTGATCTCCACGGGCCCGGTGGCCGCCTGGGCGTTTCCCGTCCCCGAGTTCCCCGAACCGTCGGGAAACCTCGCGGTCGGCACCCGGGTGGTGCAGTGGACCGATCCGGGCCGTCCCGAGACCTTCACCCCCGATCCGGACGACCGGCGCACGGTCGTGGTCCAGCTCTGGTACCCCGCGCGGAAGAGCCCCGCGGGCACGCCGCGGGCCCAGTACCTCGGACGCACGGAGCAGGAGGCGCGCACCGTCTCCGGCGCCCTCGCCCGCGGGGTCGGCCTGCCGGGCTTCCTGGTCGACGGTGTTCCGCGCGCCCACAGCCATGCGGTCTTCGACGCGCCGGTGGACGGTGGCGGGGGGCGGTTCCCCGTCGTCCTGTTCTCGCCCGGGTCGGGCGGGGTGCGCACCCAGAACACCGCCTGGGCGGAGGAGTTGGCCAGCCACGGCTACGTGGTCGCCGCCCTCGACCACCCGTACGACTCCGCCGCCGTCGTCCTCGCCGACGGCCGGACGATCACCACCGAGACCTCCTCCAGCGGCGACCCGGACAAGGACGAGGAGCTGGCGGCCGGCTGGACGGCGGTCCGGGCCGCCGACCTCGGCTTCGTCCTCACCCGGCTGGAGGGCCTGGACCGGGGCGAGGGCGCCGATGCGCTGGCCGGCCGGCTGGACACCGGCCGGGCCGCGGCGACCGGCCACTCCATGGGCGGTGCCGCCGCGCTGCAGGCGGCCCGGCAGGACCGCCGGTTCGCCGCCGTCATCGATCTGGACGGCTACCCGCACGGCCCCACCTCGCCCGCCCTCGACCGGCCGACGCTCGCCCTCACCCAGGCCGTCACCCCGGGAACCGACCCGCGCTACCTGCCCCGCCTCACCGAGGCGCTCAAGTCCGGCACGGCGACGAGCTACCGGCTCACCGTCCCCGGCGCCGCACATCTCACCTTCATGGACGGCCCGCTGTACCTGCCGCCCGTGCCCTCGATCGTCGGCACCCTCGGCCGCACCGAGAGCCCGCGCGTCGTCGCCGCAGCCACCCTGGCCTTCCTGGACGCGGTGCTGCGCGACAAGCCCGGCGACCTGGCCGGCGTCCTGCCGGCCTACGGCGAGCTCGGCGTCCACCACCCGGACGGCAGCCACTGAGCGGCTGTTCCGCGGCGACCTGTTAACTTAGGTGAGCCTAACCATCTGATCGACCTGACGACATGACCGGGGGGTACCCATGACCGATCAGCCGACCCGCAGGACGCCGCGCGCCCGCGAGACCAGGGTTCTGCGCACCGAGCGGATCACGCCGCACATGGTGCGCCTGGTCCTCGGCGGCGAGGGGCTGGACGACTTCGACGCCACGGAATTCACCGACCACTACGTCAAGGTGCTCTTCGCGCCCGCGAACGTGGAGTACCCGGCGCCGTTCGACCTGGCCCGGATCCGCGAGGAGTACCCGCGCGAGCAGTGGCCGGTGGCCCGGACCTACACCGTGCGGGCCTGGGACCCGGCGCTGCGCGAGCTGACCGTCGACTTCGTCGTGCACGGGGACGAGGGCCTGGCCGGGCCGTGGGCCGCCCGGGCGAAACCGGGCGAGACGGTGCGCATCCTCGGCCCCGGCGGCGGCTACGCCCCGGAGGCGGACGCCGACTGGCACCTGCTCGTCGGCGACGAGAGCGCGCTGCCCGCGATCGCAGCGTCCCTTGAGCGGATGCCGCCCGGTGCCGTGGTGCACGCCTTCATCGAGGTCGCCGACGCCGCCGAGGAACAGAAGATCGTCTCGCCCGCCGCCGTCGACCTCACCTGGCTGCACCGCGGGGGCCGCCCGGTGGGGGAGGCCCTCGTCGAGGCGGTGCGTGCGCTGGAGTTCCCCGCCGGGACGGTGTCGGCCTTCGTCCACGGGGAGGCGGGCTTCGTGAAGGAGCTGCGGCGCCAGCTGCGCCTGGAGCACGGCGTTCCGCGCGAGCGGATGTCCGTCTCGGGCTACTGGCGGTTCGGCCAGGACGACGACGCCTGGCGGGCCGCCAAGCGCGACTGGAACGCCCAGGTGGAGGCCGAGCAGGAGCAGGCCGGCTGACCAGGCCCCCGGCCCACGGGCGCGGGGACGCAGCCGGCCTTCTCGACGAGTGGCCCGTCCTGCCCGGCAAGGCTCCGGGTCATCTCGGCTCGCCAGTTGGAACGCGCACCGGCCACGGGAGTCGGCGGTGCGCGTTCCGGCTGACGGTCAGGAGGCGCCCGGCCGGCAAAGCGGAATCACCGGGCTTCGAATGGGCGACGCGGGCTGACGGGAACTCAATCTCCTGATCTCCGGAAACCCGTCCCTTGAAATTCCACCGTGGCATTCACATTCGAGATCGCAGCAGGTGGATGCATTGTTTGCCAGGATCGCGAGTTCCTGTCATGATCCGCGCTTGTGATAAACCGTCGAACTCTGATCACGGCACTTGCCGCCGTACCGGCCCTCTCCGCCGTGGGCACCGTTCTCGCGAGCACCCCCGCCCAGGCCGCCGACCTCTACGCCTCCAATACGGCGCTCTACTCGGACCCGGCCCTGGTCGAGGGGGTGGACTACGGCCGGCGCTCGCGCCGGCACCTGATCGACGACCAGGACCCGGCGGCTCGCGCCCAGCTCGTCCGGACCACGGTGATCGCCCCGCACGGCGGCGGCATCGAGGGCGGCACCTCCGAGTTGTGCCTGGCCATCGCCGGCTACCACCCGGCCGACCTCACCCCCACGCCAGCCGCGGGGCCGGTGCACGACTTCTGGATGTTCGAGGGCCTGCGCTCCTCGGGCAACAGCGCGCTGCACGTCACCTCGACCCACTGTGACGACACGACCGCCCGCGCGATGTGCGCCGGCAGCCTCAACGTGGTGTCGCTGCACGGCTGTACCGCCGCCCAGGCAGGGCTGGAGACAGGTGCCCAGGCCGTGTTGGTCGGTGGCCTCAACTCCACCCTCCGCCAGTACCTGATGGAGGAGTTCGCGGCGGCGGGCATCCGCGCGGTGACCGCCTCCGGGGAGGAGGAGATCGCCGGCATCTCGCCGGAGAACATCTGCAACCGCAGCCTGCTGGGCATGGGTGCGCAGTTGGAGATCACCACCGATCTGCGCGGTGCGATGTTCGCCGCGGGCAAGAACACGCGCGCCGACCGGGCCGCCAACACGCTGCCGCTGTTCTGGAGCTTCACGGGTGCCGTTCGTACGGCGGTCCAGCGGCTGGAGGCGACCCAGCCGGTGCTGTGACGGCCGGCCCGCCTCACGTTCTCCGGAGGGGTCCGGCGTGACGAAGCGGTCACGCCGGGCCGTCCTCCCGCTGCCAGGCGCCGGCGCCGAGGCGTCCGGTGGTGCCCAGGTCGAGGTCCGGGGTGACCATGACGGGGGCCGCGTCCGGGAAGGCCCGGACCCGTACGTAGGGGACGTTCACCGGGGTGCCGTCCTGTGCGGTGTTGCGCCACACCAGGGTGGAGCGGGCGCCCTGGCCCGGCTGCAGCGCGATCTTCTGCGGCGGGTTGTCCGCACCGGTGCCGGTGGCGATCTCGGCGCCGCCCGGCAGGATGCGCACCCCGTCGATCGGCCGGTGCTCCGCGTCGAGCAGCTGCAGCTTCGGGTAGCCGTTGACGGTCACCACGATGGTTCCGCAGTTGCGCAGGTGGAGGCCGACCACGCGCAGGCCCATGGCGGCGTCGCCCTCGTCGGCGTACAGGCGCAGGCCCGACGCCGGGCACGGGCCGGTGCGCTGCGGGGCCTCGGCGCTGGGGACCCGGCGGACCTGGATGATCTTCACCCAGGGCCCGGTGCCGGGTGACGCCGTCTCCCGCCCGCCCAGCTCGACCCGTGCCTGCACGGTGGCGCCCGGAGCGACCGCCGGGACGGTCCGCGTCACGTTGTCCAGCGCGCCGCCGTCCGGCAGGAGCCGGCTGAACACCACCGTGACGTCGGACGGCTCGCTGCCCGGATTGGTCACCTCGTACTCCGCGCAGTTCGGGCCGGCGGCGGTGATCCGCACCCCGCTCTGCCCGGAGGGCGCCGCCGACCCCGGCGGTGTCCCGCACGGCCCGGCGCTCCCGGAAGCCCCCGGGGCCGCGGTCGTCGCCGCCACGGACCCGCAGCCCGCGACCAGGGCGGCGGCGACCGCGGCCGTCGCTGCGGCCGCCACGGACCGATGAACCGTCAGAAGGTCGGTGAGCTGAGGGAATCGATGCATCCGTCGATGCGATCACGCCCCGCGCCGAACGGCTGTGAGAGGTGCCACTTCCCGTGCAACAGTCCTGCAACGCACGGCTGACCGCCATCGCGACCGTCCCGACCGCGCGAGGGGCGGCGCGGACCGACGGGGTGTCGGTGCGCGCCGCCCCTCGGGTGGGACGGGCGGACTGCGAGGCGGGTCGCAGTCCGCGGCGTCACTTCGGGTCGCGGTCGAACACGGCCTTCGACCAGCGGTAGCCGAGGACGGTGAGGCCCAGGCACCAGGCCAGGGCGATCCACCAGTTGTTGCCGATCTCCGTGCCGAGCAGCAGCCCGCGCAGGGTCTCGATGGCGGGGGTGAAGGGCTGGTACTCGGCGATCGGCTGGAACCACCCCGGCATCGCGTCGACCGGGACGAAGGCGCTGGAGATCAGCGGCAGGAAGATCAGCGGCATGGCGTTGTTGCTCGCCGCCTCGGCGTTCGGGCTGACCAGGCCCATGCCGACCGCGATCCAGGTGAGCGCCAGGGCGAACAGCACCAGCAGGCCGAAGGCGGCGAGCCACTCCAACGGCGTGGCGTCCGTGGTGCGGAAGCCGATGGCCACGCCGACCGCGCCGACGAAGACCACGCTCATGACCGCCTGCAGCACGCTGCCGACGACGTGTCCGACGAGCACGGAACCGCGGTGGATCGCCATCGTGCGGAAGCGGGCGATGATGCCCTCGGTCATGTCGTTGGAGACGGAGACCGCCGTCCCGATCGTGGTGCTGCCGATGGTCATCAGCAGGAGGCCCGGGACGAGGTACGCGATGTACTGCGAGCGGTCGGCGCCGCCGCCGCCGATGCCGGCGCTCATCGTGTCGCCGAAGATGTAGACGAAGAGCAGCAGCAGCATGACCGGGGTCAGCAGCAGGTTCAGGGTCAGCGACGGGTAGCGCCGCGCGTGCAGCAGGTTGCGCCGCAGCATCGTGGACGAGTCGCGGACGGCGAGGGAGAGCGAGCTCATCGGACATTCTCCTCGGGCTGGTTCGGAGGGGTGGAGCCGCCGGTCAGGGCGAAGAACACGTCGTCGAGGTCGGGCGTGTGCACGGTCAGTTCGTCCGCCTCGATCCCGGCGGCGTCCAGCCGGTCGAGGACGGACCGCAGTTCGCGCTGGCTGCCGTCGCTGGGGATCTGCAGCGCCAGCGCCTCGTCGTCGGCGGTGGCCCCGTGCAGGGCGGCGGCGGCGGACCGGTAGGCGGCCGGGTCGGTGAAGCGGAGCCGGACGTGCCCGCCGGGGACCAGCCGCTTCAGCTCGTCGGCGGTGCCCTCGGCGACGATCCTGCCGTCGTTGAGGACGGCGATGCGGTCGGCGAGTTCGTCGGCCTCCTCCAGGTACTGGGTGGTGAGGAAGACGGTGACGCCGCCGGTGACCAGTTCGCGGATGATCCGCCACATGTTGTGCCGGGAGCGCGGGTCGAGGCCGGTGGTCGGCTCGTCGAGGAAGATGATCCGCGGGGCGCCGACCAGGGTCATGGCGATGTCGAGGCGGCGCTTCATACCGCCGGAGTAGGTGGAGGCGGGCTTCTTCGCGGCGTCGACGAGGTCGAAGCGCTCCAGCAGTTCGGCGGCCACCCGGCGGCCCTCGCGCCGGGGCAGGTGGTGCAGGTCCGCCATGAGGAGCATGTTCTCCTCGCCGGTGATCAGGCCGTCGACGGCGGAGAACTGCCCGGTGACGCCGATCGCGGCGCGCACGGCCTGCGGGGCGGCGGTGAGGTCGTGGCCCGCGACCTGGGCCTGGCCGCCGTCGGCGGTGATGAGGGTGGAGAGGATCTGCACGGTGGTGGTCTTGCCGGCGCCGTTCGGTCCGAGCAGTGCGAACACCGAGCCGGCCGGGATGCGCAGATCGATTCCGTCGAGGACGGTCTTCTCGCCGTACGACTTGCGCAGACCGACGGCGGTGACGGCGGCGGGCGGCTGCGGCTCGCCGGCCTTCCTGGGCGCGGGCATGACAGGTGAAGGCATGGAACCCTCCGGTTCGAAGGCTGGAGTGGCAGGGGAGTGGGTGGCGCGAGAGCGGTCGATCCGCGGGTGCGGGTGCGGGTGCGGGTGCGGGGCCGGGGCCGGGCCTGGGCGTGGGGCCGGGGTGCGGCGCGCGGGCCCGGGCGGCTGGGGCTCAGAGGGTGCGGGCGGTGATGTCGCCGTACGTCGTGGTGGCGCGAATGTCGAGTTCTGGGCTGCCGTTGTTCTTGAGGGCGTTGCTGATGCGGCCGTAGCCGGTGCCGGCGTCCAGGGTTGCGGAGACGCCGGCGGCGGCGCCGACGGTGATGTCGCCGGACTGGGTGCTGAGGACGACCGTGCCGCGCAGGGCCTCGGTGATCCGGATGTCACCGCGCTGGGTGCTGATCTCGGCGGGGCCGTTGAGCCGGCCGATCTCGACGTCGCCGTCGGTGGCGGTGAGGCGGACGCTTGCGGCCTCGTCGATCTTGATCTGCCGGTACGCGCCGTCGAAGGCGATGTCGCCGAGGCGGCCGACGCCGCGGAGTTCGGAGGCGGCGGTCCTGGCCTCGACCCGGGAGCCGACGGGCAGCTTGACGGTGATCTCCACGCATCCGGAGGGGCCGAACAACTGGTTCCTGGATCCGGAGGTATGGACCCGCAGGACGCCGTCGGCGTAGGCGACGGTGGTCTGCTCGGCCGCCTGCACGTCGCGCCGCTTGGCGGGGTTGACGGGCAGGACCTCGACGACGGTGTCGGCGCGGTCGGCGGCGATCAGCTGGATGCGCCCAGCGGGGATGTCCAGGACGGCCGCGATCGGTGCGGGGGTGTCGAACTTCTGCATCGTGCCCTCCTGGGCTCGCTCGCTCTTTCTGACACCAGAAACGCTACGTTGCTTTCCGAAGCGTGGCAACAAGCTCGTTGCGCGAAATCCGCATCACTGCAGGTCGCTGGCGGGAAATCGTTGCAACGGTCCGAGGGGTAACGCAATGGCGGAGGCCCTGATCATTGCAATGGGTGAGAAGTGAACGCTATGCTGGGCGAGCAGGGACCACCAAGGACGACCCACCGAGGAGATCGCGATGCCGGGAGGCAGGCTCACCCAGCAGGAACGCCAGCAGATCGCGCTGGGGCTGGCCGACAGCCTCCCCTACGCCGAGATCGCGCGACGCCTCGAACGTCCGACCTCGACCATCACGCGCGAGGTGATGCGCAACGGCGGCCCCACCGGCTACCGCGCCGACCTGGCCCACCGCGCCACCGAACGCCGCGCCCACCGGCGCAAGCCCGCCTCCTCCCGGGGGCCGGAGTCGGTCACACAGCTGAACGGGCGTGACGCCGACGCCGTGCGCGACTTCGAGGAGATGCTCACCACCGTCCTCATGCAGTCGGGCCTGCCCAAGATGACGGCGCGCGTGATGGCCAGTCTCTACGCCACCGACGCGGGCAGCCTCACCGCGTCCGAACTCGCCCAGCGCCTCCAGGTCAGCCCGGCGTCCATCTCCAAGGCGATCACGTTCCTGGAGAGCCTGGACCTCGTCCGCCGGGAACGCGACGAGCGCCGCCGGGAGCGCTACATCGTCGATGACGACCTCTGGTACCAGTCGATGATCCGCAGCGCCCGGGACAACGCCAAGTTCGTCGAGGCCGCACGGCAGGGCGTCACCATCCTCGGCCCCGGCACCCCGGCCGCCACCCGCCTGGAGAACGTCGCCCGCTTCCTCGACTTCGTCTCCGAGGGCATCATGCGCGCCGCCGAGCAGGCCCGCGAAGTCCTCTACACCCGAGCCGACCCCACCCCGGCCCCCAGCACACCGACCGAGGCCCGCACCTAGGCAGTGCCCGGCCCCTTCCATCGACAGCAGCCGCCCCGGCGCCCCGCCAGGGCGGCTGCTTGTCGCACGCCACCGGGAGCTGACAGAATTTCAGATCGTTTGCCCCTCAAGCGATCACGGATCGGCTGTCGCGGGGCGGCGCGGAGAAGGAGGCGGGATGGCACGGGTGAACCTGCGGGCCGCGTTCATGAGCGGACTGTCGTCCACCGTCACGGCACAACAGGTCTTCACCAACCGGGTCGACGAGGTGGCCGCCTTCAACCGGTCGGTGGAGGGCCTGCAGCGGACGCTGGACGAGGCCGAGGTCTCACCGGTCGTCGACCGGGCGCAGGGACGCCGCAACGTCCTGACGCTCTACGGGGTCGGAGGCATAGGAAAGACGACGCTCTCCCACGAACTGGAGCGCCGATTGCTCGCCGACGCGGCGGCCGAGGGGCGCGATGACGTCGTGGGCGTGCGGGTCGACCTGTCCGAGGACGGCGCCTGTGACATCGAGGGGCTGCTGCTCCGGTTGCGGGCCGGGCTGGGCCGGCTGGGCAGCCGGTGGCAGGCCTTCGACCTGGCGCTCGCGTCGTACTGGGCCCGCGCGCACCCCGGGGAGGCTCTTCAGGACTTCCTCGACGCCTCGCCGGCCCTGCGCCGCGCCTCCCGCAGCATCGGCCTCGGTGACCAGATCGCGGAGACCGTGCGGGACGTCGACCCCGCGGGGCTCGGGGGTCTGACCGGGCTGGCGCACCGTGCGGCCCTGGCCACCTACCGCGCCGTCCGGGACCGGGTGCGGGAGGGTCGCCTGCTCGCCGACTGCGAGCTCTTCGCCGAACTGGTCGAGGCCGACGCCGACTACGAGACGCTCTCGTACTTCCCCTATCTGCTGGCCTGGGACCTGGAACACCAGCCCGAACGGGTCCGGTCTTCCCGGCGGCCCACGGTGTGCGTGTTCCTCGACACCTTCGAGGTCGTCAACGGCCGTGCCGACCGCACGGTGGAGCGGCTGCTCCAGCGATGCGTCTACCTGATGCCCAACGTGCTGTTCGTGATCACCGGCCGCAACCGCATCGACTGGGCGGACGCGGGCGTGGGCGGAGAGCTGGACTTCACCGGCCCCCGCTACTGGCCCAACCTGCACTTCGGCAACAGCACCGCCGAACCGCGGCAGCACCTGGTCGGCTACCTCTCGGACTCCGATGCCGACAGCTACCTCCGCGAGGCACTCACCCGCAACGGCGAGCCCGCCATGCCCGACGACGTCCGCCGTCGGATCATCACCGGCGGTCAGGGGCTTCCCCTGTACCTGGACCTGTCGGTGTCGCACTTCGCCGCGCTCCTCGCCCGCGACGGGCAGCCGTCGGCCGAGGACTTCGGCGGCTCGTTCACGGCCGTCGCCACCCGGTCGATCCGCGACCTCCCCCGGGAGGAGCGCGATCTCGTCCGCACCGCGGCGCTCACCGACCGGGTCGGTGCCGACCTGCTGCGAGCGGGACAGCCCAACGCCTCCGACGGCAGTGTCGCCCGGTTCCTGCGCCGGCCGTTCCTCACGCACGACGACGCCTACGCCCTGCCGTACGCCCTGCACGCGGCGCTGCGCCACGCCATCCGCGAGGCCGACCGGACACTCCCGGACGGCTGGTCCGACCGCGACCGCAGCGAGGCCGCGGCCCGGTTGCTGGTCTGGCTGGGCGAACGACTCGGGCCGTCCGGCGGCCGCGTCGCCACCGCGCAGGCCCTCGAATCCGGCCTCAAGCTCTCGGCCGAGTACGGAGTGTTCGAGGACTGGATGGCCCGTGCCACGCAACGACTCGTCGAGGCCGGGCAGTGGTCGGAGCTGGGCACCGGGTCGAACGCCGAACCGGTGGGGACGCCGGAGTGCCGGGCGGTACTCGCGGCCATACGGGGTGTCCAGCTACGCCGCACGGGCCGTGCCGCGGAGGCGATCGAGCTGCTCGGCGGCGCAGGCGAGGGAGTGCGGCAGGGCAGTCCGACGGCGCAGCTGGTACAGATCCACCTCGCCCACGCGCTGCGCAACCACGGCGACTACACCGCGGCGGCGGCGATCTACCGCGGTCTGCTGGGCGGCGAGTTCGAGGCGGCGGCGCGGTACTGGCTCTGCGACTTCGACTACCTCAACGGTCGCTTCGACACCGCGCTCGGCTCGCTGCGGGAGCAGCGCAGCCGGGGGCCGGAGGACGAGGGTGAACGGCTCCGGCTGATCGGGCACATCTGGCGGGTGAACGCGCGCTTCGACGAGGCGACCGCCGTGTACACCGAGGCGATCGGCCTGGCCCGACGTGAGGGCCTGGCTGCCGCGGAGGCGAAGGCCCTTGCCAACCTGACGCAGACCGCTTGCTGGTCCGGTGACACGGCGGTGGTCTCGGATGCGGCGGCCCGCGCGCGGGACCTGCTCGACCTGGTGCCCAATCCGGTCGAACTGGTCAAGGTCCGCTCGGCCGAGGCGGTCGCGCACGTGGTGGCCGGTGACGTGGCGGCTGCCGCGGAGGCGATCGGGGGCACCAGGCAGCTGGCGGACGGTATCGGCTACCGCGGAGGGCACAACCTGGCGGACGTCGCCCAGATCCTGCTCAAGGTGATCGGCGGTGACCACGACGGCGCCCGCCGCACGCGGGCCGAGCTCGATGCGCGGACCCGCAGGTCGGGTGGCAACACCTACTGGGTCCCGATCGTGACCAGCTGGATCGAGGGCGTCCCGGAGGCCGTCGAGCACGACCCGCGGGTCGAATGGGTCGACGGCCCCGCCGTGTCGTTGGGCCGGTGGGCGGAGGTGGCCGCGCGACGATGAGGGACCAGGGCCCGGGGACACGGGACCGGAGCCGGACGAGGGGATGAGAGCACATGACTGACCCGGAACGCGTCGAGCCGGTACGCGTCGGCATGGTCGGGGTCGGAATCATCGCGGAGACCCACCTCGCCGTCCTGGCCGAACGTCCGGACGTGGGGCTGGAGTTCACGGTCGACCCCAAGTCGGTGGGGCCGGTCGTCTTTCGCGGGTACACGCCGCCGCACTACGGCAGCCTCGCCGAGGCGCTCGACGTCCACCGGCCGGACCTGGTGGTCCTCGCGACCCCGACCGAGACACACGCGGAGTTGGCAACCTCGGCTCTTCTCCGCTCCACAGCCGGAGTCCTGGTGGAGAAGCCCCTCGTCCACGACCTCGCCTCCCTCGCGCGGCTGCGCGAACTGGACGGGAAGGCCGACGTGAAGAGCCGGCTGTTCACCGCCCACCACTTCGCTTTCTCCCCCGAGGTGGACTGGGCGGCGGAGCTGCTCGCCGCACACCCGGACTGGGGACCGGTCACGGCCATCACCTCGGCGTTCTACGACCCCTACATCCTGCGGGGGCCCGAGGCCTTCGCCTCGTACGTGTCGAGCTGGACGGACTCGGGGGTGAACCAGCTCAGCATGCTCACCCGCTTCGTCGATCTCACCGAACTCACCTCCGTCCGGCAGACCGACGGCGGCGCGAGCGCGTGGTGCACCGTGGGCTTCCGCTCCCGGGGAGAGACGGGCGAGGCACGGCTGCGCAGCAGCTGGCTGACCGGATCCAGCAGCAAGGAGAGCAGTCTGCTGTTCGGCCGGTCCGGGGTGGAGGTGTGGATCGACCACACCTCCATGACCGGCTTCGCCGCCCGGGGCGCCGAGTTGCTCGACGCCTTCGGCAACGACGGGCGCACTCCCCGCAAGATCGCGCACTACCGCCCGCTCTACGCCAGCCTGCTCTCCGGCCGGCCCGACCCGGTGCTCGGCTTCGACACGGCTGCAACGATTACGGGGATCCACCACGCCGTGCCCGAGTAGGACCGCTGCTGCCGGGCCGGAGGCCGCCCCCGTTGCGTGGGGTGGTCAGGGGGTGGGGTCGGGGGTGGGGGAGGGTTGGTGGGGGATGGGGGTGGTGGTGTACTGGGCGGCTTGGAGGAGGTAGGACTCGCGGTAGCGGGTGGGGGGTTGGCGGGACATCAGGTCGGTGTGGGTGCCTTGTTCGACGAGGCGGCCGTGGTCGAGGACGAAGATGTGGTCGGCCCCGGCGGTGGCGCCGAGGCGGTGGGTGATCAGGATGACGGTGACGCCGAGGTCGGTGAGGTGGCGGATCTGCTCGAAGGTCTCCACCTCGGTCTCGGGGTCCATGGCGGAGGTCGGTTCGTCGACGACGACCAGGGCGGGGAGCCGGCCGTCCGCGTCGGGGGTGGTGAGCCGTAGGCGGGTGCGGGCCAGGGCGACCTTCTGCCACTGGCCGCCGGAGAGGCCGACCCCGCCCTCGAAGCCCTTGGCGATGAGGGTGTCCCAGCCGCGGGGCAGGTCGTCGATCACGGGCCGGAGGTCGGCGTAGTCGGCGGCGGCCTCCAGCCGGCGCGGGCCGCAGGGGACTTCGGGGCGGCCGAGGAGCAGGTTGGCGCGCAGGGTGAAGGACCAGCGCTGGAAGTTCTGGGCGAGCAGGGCGACGCCGGCGAAGAGCTGGTCGCGGTCGGCGGTCCTGGTGTCGATGCCGTCCCAGAGGACGCGGCCCTCGTGGGGCTGGTAGGCCCCGCAGAGGATGCTCGCCAGGGTGGACTTGCCGGAGCCGTTCGCGCCGACCAGGGCGATCACCTTGCCGCAGGGGATGGTCAGGCTGACCTCGTCCAGGGCCGGGGTGTCGCGGCCGTCGTAGGTGAAGGAGACGCCCTCGACGGTGATGGCCTGGGGGCGTTCGGGCAGCGGGGTGCCGCCGGTGGGGATCGCGCGGCGGTGGCCCTCGCGGCGCAGCCGGTCGAGGTCGCGGACGAAGAGCGACTCCTCGTAGAGGTGGTTGACCTGGGAGACGAGGCCGCCGATGCTCGCCGAGCCGGTGCGGATGGCCACCACGGCGGTGCCGGCGGCGGCGAGCGGGATGGCGCCGCCCGTGACCAGCCAGCCCAGCAGGGCGAACGCGCCGACGGTGGCGGCGCCGGCCATGATCGCGGAGAGCAGGTCGGTGCGCGCCCGGGCGCCCGTCAGCCGGGCCTGTTCCCGCTCGGCCGCGCGCGCCATCTGCTCGTAGTGGTGGAGGATGAACGGGCCGCTGGCGTGCACGCGCAGCTCGGCCGCGGAGTTCGGGCGGATCAGCATGTCGGCGAGGGCGGTGCTGGCCCGGGAGTGCTGCAGCCAGGCGCGGGTCGAGGCGTAGCGGCGGCGGGCGGTCCGTACGGCGGACCAGCCGCGCGGTGCGGTGATCAGCAGGAGCATCGGCAGCAGGGCGGGGTGGAGGACGGACAGGACGCCGGCGGCGGAGACGAGGCCGAAGGCGGCGGTGAGGACGGCGGTGGCCTCGCCGATGATGTTCTGCAGCGCCATCGCGCCCCAGCGGGCGCTGTCCACCTCGGCGAGGAAGTCCGGGTCCTCGATGGCCTCCAGTTCGGAGCGGGCGACGATGCCCAGGAACTCGACGGTGGCCCGGCGGAAGACGGCCGGTTCGAGTCGTCCGCCGGCCCAGCCGGAGGCGGCGGAGAGCAGGGAGGAGAGCCCCGCGACCGCGCCGACCGCGATGACGGCCGGTAGTGCGGCGTGCAGTACGTGGGTGACGTCACCGGGTGCCAGCAGGGCGGCCAGGGCGTGGTTGGTGGCGATCAGCGCCACTGCCGCGGCGAGGCCGCGGAGCAGCTCGGCGCCGACCAGGGTGAGCAGGGCTCCGCGGTCGGCCTGCCAGGCCATCCGGCCTGCGAGGTGGAGGAAGCGCGGCATCTGCCGGGCGACGGCCCAGAACGTCACCTCGCCGCTGGCCATCTCGTGTTTGGTCCAGCCGTAGTCGTAGCGCATCGGCCCGCCGAACAGCAGCTGTTCGCTGTCGGAGGCCGTCGGGGCCGGGGTGTCGGGTCCGCTGGTCACGTACGTCCCTTCGTCGAGGGGTTCGTTGCGACGGTTCGCTGGGAGGCCTCGATGTGGCCGTGAGCACCGGGGCCGGGTGCAATCCGATAACTGTATTGATTGGTGGCGGACTTCTCCGGTCACGGAGTTTCTTGACGATTCTTGACGTCTCTTGAAGAAAGGGGTGCGGAAGCGGTCGCCGGGGGTGGATGCGGTTCGGGCCGGGACGCATTGGTGGGGCGGGCTGGTGATCGTTTGTCGCACGTGAGTGCGCCGACGGCGATTCCACCGTAGGGGGCCGGGGGAGGCGTTGTCGGCGTGTCGCGCCGGACGCCACTCGATCCGGTGAACCCGCTCAACTGCGGTGATGCGAGGTGGCGTTGCCGATCGGATCGGGTGCTCGACCGCCGGGCGGACGGCCCCGGTGGGGCCGTGGAGCGCGCGGTTCCGGCCTCGGGGGTCCGGGGGAGCGGATGAATCGGCGGGGGCCGGCCGGGCGGATTCCGGGGGTGATTCTCGCTATCGGTCGTCAAAACGACCGAATGGCCGTCTTGATGGGACGGTCGGTCGTGGGATACGGTCGCCCGGTGACAGACGTGATGGGTGCCGTTGCTGCAAATCTACGCAGGATTCGCGACGCCCGCGGACTGTCACTGAATGAACTCGCAAGGCAGTCGGGCGTGGCCAAGGCCACCCTGTCGCAGCTCGAACTCGGCCGTGGCAATCCGACGGTCGAGACCCTGATGACCTTGGCGACGCACTTCGGTGTGACGCTGACCGACCTCATAACCTGCGACGACCCGCCGAAGACGCACGTCAGGCGGGCCGGCGAAGGAACCCTCGTGAGAGGGGACGGGCTCCAGCTCAGGCTGGTGCACCGGATGACCAGTGGCCCCACCATGTACGAGATCTATGACATGGCGACGCGCCAGGGGATGTTCGAGTCCCCGGCGCACGGCGCCGGCGTCATGGAACACCTGATGCTCCATCAGGGCAGCATGCGGGTCGGCCCCAAGGACGATCCGGCAACGCTCGACGCCGGGGACTTCATCGTCTTCTCGGCCGACCGGCCGCACTTCTACGAGAGCCTGAGCACCACGACCCAGGCCACACTGATCGTGCTCTACCCCACAGGGGCCCAGCCGCCGCTGTGAGGCTCGCAGGGCGCGCACTTGCAAGGCGCAAGGGGGGTTTCGTTGCAAGGAACAGTACAGCGCGTACGCGAAGTGCTGCGTGAATCGGGCAGCTCCGAGGAGATCGTCGAGCTGCCGGCGGCCTCGCCCACGGCTGCGGAGACCGCCGAACAGCTCGGCTGTCCGGTGGGGGCCATCGCGAGCAGCCTGATCTTCGACATCGGCGGCACGCCACTGCTCGTCGTGACCAGCGGTGCCCATCGTGTGGACACCCGCCTGCTGGCCCGGCTGCTCGGCGTCGGCCGCGGAAAGATCCGACGCGCCTCACCGGAATTCGTGCTCAGAGCCACCGGCCAGGAGGTCGGCGGCGTCGCGCCCATCGGCCATCCGCAGTCCATCCGCACGCTGGTGGACGTCGCCCTGGACGAGTACGACCAGGTGTGGACCGGGGCCGGGATGCCCCATTCGGTCTTCAGAACCACCTTCGCCGAACTGGTGAAGCTCACCGGCGGCGAATCCGCGGTGGTCGCCGGCGCATAGGGGCGGTACTCCCCCTCTCGGCGAACCCCTTCACCGTGCGGCCCCGGCCGTGCGCGCCTTCGGTGACGACCCGTGTCGTGAACGTTCGACGTGTGGCCACCCGGCCCGTCGTTCGACCGGGCACGCCCGTCTGCCTGCACGCCCGTGTGCCTGCATGTCCGTACCTCCGCGCACCCGTACCTCCGCACGCCTGCATGCCCGTACCGCTGCACGTTTGCACCTGCACGTCTGCACGTCTGCACGACAAGCACATGCCCGATCCAGTCCTCTGCGAGAGTGGTGGTTCCGCATGGCCGAAGACGCACAGTACGTCCTGTTCATCAATGCCAACGACACGTCGCGCCACACATCGAGCGCGAACACGGCGATCTATCCGAATCTCGGGCTCCTGACGCTGATGAGTGCTCTGCGTCCGAAGCTCGCCGACGGCGGGCCGAGCGTCGGGTACTTCGACGGAACCGTCCACGGCAATTCCGTGCTGGTGGATTTCATCGAGGCCCACGCCCATCGAATACGGGCCCTGTGCTTCAGCGTCCTGACCGCGAACTACGGGGCCTCGATCGCGATGGCCAAGCGGGCCAAGGAGCTCAACCCGGACATCCTGGTGGTCCTCGGCAACGACCACTTCTCGGCCCTGTACGACCGGGTGATGGCCAATCAGCCCGCCGTGGACGTGGGCTTCTACGGCAACGACGTGGTCGAGGGGTTCGCCGAGTTCATGAGCGACCGGCTCGCCGGCCGCCTGCGACCCGCGATGGACTACGCGGGCCTGGTCTACCGGGACCCCGGCGGCACGGTCCACCGGAACCCGGAGAATCCGGCCGAGTACCAGCGGCTGCCGCTGGTCGACTACGGCCTCGTCGACAGCTTCATCCCGCACGAGAAGCACTACCTGGCCGGCCAGCAGCAGGTCTACTTCTTCATGCGCGACCGGGAGTTGCGCAGTCAGGTGGTCGACATCGGGCGCGGCTGCGTGAAGTTCGCCGGCGAACGCCTGGAGGGCGTGCCGCTGAACGCCTGCGACTTCTGCGGCATCATCCCCGGTGTCCGGGAAATCATCGCACCGGAGGCCGAACGGGCCTGGCGGATCCTGGAGAACGTCCACAACCAGGGCTTCAACTACTTCTACATCACCGCCGACGAGCTCCCGCTCACGCTCTGGCGGATGCTGCGCGCGATGGCGGCCAACCCGCCGGAGTGGTTCCTGGCCCTGCCGGAGGCCGAGCGTCCGAAGATGTTCGGCTACGCGCGGGCCGAGGCGTTCGCCACCGGCCCCGACCGCATCGACACCCTGGTCAACAAGCTGGGCCTGGACCACTTCTTCATCGGCTTCGACGGCCTCTCCGACGTGTCGCTCCGCGTGATGAACAAGCAGCCGATCGGCGGCCGGGGCCGCGCGCACGCGCCGATGGGGCACAACCTCCGGGCCCTGGAGGGGGTGATCGACCGGGGCGGCATGATCACCGCCGGGCTGGTGGTGACGCACCTGGGCATCACGCCCGAGATCATGGCGGACAACCACGAGGCGCTCACCCGGATCGTCGAGGAGCACCCCAAGACCTTCGCCGCCCTCGACTTCGGACCGCTCTGCCCCATCCCGGGCTCGCAGTCCTACCGCTACCTCACCCACCCCGACTACGCCGAGGCCAGAGCCGCGGAGTTCGGCCTCGAAGTCGACCGGGCCTACCTGGAGTCCCGGATGGACTTCTACCGGACGGCCGACGAGCTCGACATGGACGAGATGATCCGCGACTTCATCGCCGGCTGCTGCCCGAAGGTGACGCAGGACCTGGTCGACGAGTACATGGGCCGGATGAACGCGCTGGCGACCAAGCACGGCATCGTCATCGGCGGCGGGGTCTGATCGGCCTTCCACCCCGCGGAGCGACGGCCGTTGGGGGCTTCACTGCAAGGTGAAACGTTCCTGCAGTCCGGCTGTTCCGGCGGGCGGGGGCGCCCCGTTCCCCGCATCCCCGCATCCCCGCACTTCGCTTCCCCGCGCACCTGGGCGCGCACCTGCGCACCCGCGCACACCCGCACCTCACACACTCGCATCGTCTTCCGCTGCGCCATGGCCATGGCCGCGGAGAAGGAGGGTCTTCCCATGACCGGACACGGCAGAGAGAACCGGACCGAGCCGCAGCTCGTGCACGAGATGGTGGCCGCGCAGGCGCAGGCCCACCCCGACGTGATCGCCCTGCGCTGGCCGGGAGGTGAACTGACATATCGTCAAGTTCAGGCCTCGATACAGCGGTTGGCCGGACACCTCGCCGGCACCAGCCGGGCGGCGCTGTTCAACGACCGGTCGCCGGAGCTGGCGATCGCCGTGCTCGCGGTGCTGGCCGGCGGCGGGTCCTACGTGCCGCTGGACGACACCTATCCGCGCGGACGCCTGGACTACATGCTCGCGGACAGCGGCGCCGACCGGCTGCTCTGCCGGGCCCACCTGGCGGACCTCATCACCGTCCCCGAGGGCTGCCGGCTGGAGGTCCTCGACAACGTCCTCGACGGGGAGGCGCCCGCCGAACCGTCCCGGCGGGGCACCGACGCCCGGCCCGAGGACCTCGCCTACATCAGCTACACCTCCGGCTCCACCGGCCGGCCCAAGGGCGTCGTCATGCCGCACGGCGCGCTGGCGAACCTGATCGCCTGGCAGGTCGAGAACTCCGGCTCCACGGTGGGCTGGAACACCCTGCAGCTGTGGCCGCTCAGCGTCGACGTCTCCTTCCAGGAGATCTTCGGCACCTGGGCCAGTGGCGGGACGCTCGTCCTGGTCGACGAGGCCACCCGCAGCAACCCCGCCAAGCTCCTCGCCTACATCGACGAGCAGCGGATCGACCGGGTCTTCCTGCCTTTCGTCTCCCTGCACCAGGTGATCGAGGCGGCCGTCCAGCAGGACCGTTTCCCCGGCTCGCTCAAGGAGGTCGTCACCGCGGGCGAGCAGCTCCAGATCGGGGAGTCGGTGCGGACCTTCTTCTCGCGCACCGGCGCGTCGCTGGAGAACCAGTACGGCACCACCGAGACCCACGTCATCACGGCCGAGAAGCTCACCGGTGACCCGGTCGCGTGGCCGGTGCTGCCCTCGATCGGCCGGCCGATCGACAACGCGGTCGTCAAGGTGGTCGACGCCGCGATGCAGCCGGTCAAGGACGGGGAGGTGGGGGAGATCTGCATCGGCGGGATCGCCGTCGCCGACGGCTACCTCAACCGGCCCGAGCTGACGGCGGAGCGGTTCCGGACGTGGGAGGGGCTCGGCATCCCGGCGTACCTGACCGGCGACTACGGGCGGGTGCTGCCCGACGGGGACCTGGAGTTCCTCGGCCGCCGCGACACCCAGGTCAAGATCAAGGGGTCCCGCGTCGAACTGGGCGAGGTCGAGAGCCAGCTCCGCGACCTGCCCGGGGTCAGCGACGCCCTGGTCACCGTCCACGCCACGGCGACCGGGGAGCAGTTCCTGGCCGCGCACTGCGTGCGGGTGCCCGGCGAGCGGATCGAGGAGGAGCGGCTCCGCGCGAGCCTCCAGGGCGTGCTGCCCGGCCACATGGTCCCGGCGCGGTACGTCGTCGTGGATGCCTTCCCGTTCACCCCGACCGGGAAGGTCGACCGGGCGGCGCTCGCCCAGGCGCTCACCGGCCGGTGACCTGACGCCCCCGGCACGGCACGGCAGCCACACCCCGAGCGGGGGCGGGTCGACCCTGCCCCCGCTCACCCTTGACCGCGGCGACGGGCCGCCCGCGACGGGCTGCCCGCGCCGTGCCGCCCGCACGCGTCGCTCACCCGCACCCGGCCCCACCCGCCCCCCGTCCGACCATCCGCACCCGGCCCCCGCATCCCCAGGAGGAGCACCCACGTGAGCACCGAACTGCCCGAACCGGCCCGCCGCATGCGGCGGGAGGTCACCCTCGCCCAGCTCGTCTTCCTCAGCATCGGCGGCCAGATCGGCTCCGCCTGGCTCTTCGCGGTCCTCTCCGCGGCGGGGATCGCCGGGCCCGCCGCGATCCTGTCCTGGGTCATCGCCGGTGTCGTCTTCATGGTCATCGCCCTGACCTGGATCGAACTCGGCGGCATGCTCCCCCTGACCGGCACCGTCGTCCGCTACCCGTACCTGACCCACGGTGCGTTCACCGGCTGGATCATCGGCTGGGCCGCCTGGCTCTTCGCCGTGTCGATCCCCGCTGTCGAAGCGGTCGCGGTCATGACCTACCTCGGCAGCCGCTTCCCCGGGCTCCACGTCGTGGAACAGGTCGACGGCACCACGGTGCTCACCTGGCCGGAGGGCATCACCTCCGCCATCGCTCTGATGGTGGTCTTCTACATCGTCAACGTCATCGGCATCCGCAAGTTCAGCGTGGCGACCAACTGGGTGACGTTCTGGAAGATCGTGATCCCGGTCGCCACCTTCCTGCTGCTCTTCTTCGCCCTGCGCGGCGACAACTTCTCCCTGGCCGGCGGATTCCTCCCGTTCGGCGGCGCCAGCACCGTGCACGCCATCTCCTCCACCGGCATCGCCTTCGCCTTCGTGGGCTTCAGACAGGCCCTCGACTTCGGCGGCGAGATGAAGAACCCCCGGCGCGACGCCAAGATCGCCATCATCGTGGCCATCGCCGTCCCCACCGTCCTCTACACCCTCCTGCAGATCGCCTTCATCGGCGCCATCGACTGGCAGGACGCGCAGGTCCGCCCCGGCGACTGGGCGGCGCTCAACGCCAGCACCTGGGCCTCCGGCCCGTTCTTCCACGCCCTCGACGCCGTGGGCACCGCGGGCTTCGCCGCGTTCGGCAGCGTGCTGCTCGTCGACGCCGTGCTCTCGCCCGCCGGCGCCGGGTGGATCTACCTCGGCAACAGCGCCCGGGTCAGCCAGGCGCTGGCCCACCACCGGGCGGCGCCGGAGGTCTTCCGCCGACTCTCGCCCCGCGGTGTGCCGACCGTCGCCACGGCCTTCTGCTTCCTGGTCGGCTGCCTCTTCTTCATCCCCGCACCGAGCTGGTACCAACTGGTCTCGTTCATCTCCGCCGCCGGCGTGCTGACCTTCCTGATGGGCAGCGTCAGCCTCTCCTCGCTGCGGCGCACCGCCCCCGACCTGCCGCGGCCGTTCCGGCTCCGGTGGGCCGCCCTCTGGTCGCCGGCCAGCTTCATCTGCAGCGTGCTGGTCATCTACTGGTCCGGCTTCACCACCCTCGTCACCCTCCTCGTCACCGTCTTCGCCGGGCTGCCGGTCTTCGCCGCCTACACCGCCGTCAGGCGCGGCTGGATCGACCGGGTGGTGGCCGTCCCGCTCTCCCTCGCCTTCCTGGCCGCCTGGGTCTGGACGACCGCCTCCGGGGGCTGGTTCCTGGCCCGCCACGGTGCGCGCCACACCGGGTGGGGCTTCGGGCTGTACGCCACCGCCTTCACCCTCTGCATCGCCGTCTTCACCGGCCTGCTCTGGGCGGCCAGCAGCCGCGAGGGGCGCCGCCACGTCACCGGCGGCCTCTGGCTGCTCGGGCTGCTGCTCGCCCTGCTGCCGCTGTCCTACTACGGCGAGTACGGGCCGACCGGCGATCCGGCGGTCCCCTTCCCGCTCGACACCCTGGTGATCGCCGCGGTCACCTCCGTCTTCTACCTGTGCGCCCAGGCCAGCGGCTTCCGGACCGAGGACCTCGACGACACCCTCGCCGCCCGGGAGGTGCTCGACATCCCGGACCACGCCGGGGAGTTCGGGGACGGCGTGCCGGTCGGGTCCGGGCCCGCCGCGGCTGCGGCGAGCAGGGACGCGGCGGGCTGACCGGCGCGCGGCCGCCGGCCGGGTCGTCGTTCGGGCCGTCGTCCCGGGGCCGGGGTGCCGGCCGGCCCCGGCCGACGGCTCACGGCGCGGGGCGCGGGACGAGACGGGGCGCGGCGGCCTTGCGGGCGTGCAGGACACTGGCGTCCAGGGGCAGCGGTGAGCGGTCCACGAGGGTGAGCCCCGCGTCGGCGAGGAGCCGGGCGTAGTGGTCCTCCCGGCGTTCCCGGCCGCCGACGTTGCACATCATGTGCAGGTCCCAGGCGGTGGCCAGGGAGGCCGAGCCGTCGGCGGGCAGGATGCGCTCGACGACGAGCAGGTCGGCGTGGGCGGGCATCGCGCGGGCGCAGTGGCGCAGGATCTCGCGGCAGCGTTCGTCGTCCCAGTCGTGCAGCACCCGGGAGAGCAGGTAGACGTCGCCGCCCGCGGGGACGTCCGCGAAGTCGCCCACCCGGTAGCTGCAGCGGTCGCCGCAGCCGGCCGCGTCGAGCCGGCGGCGCGCTGCCTCGACGACGTGCGGGCGTTCGAGGAGAACGCCGCGCAGACGGGGGTGCGCGTCGAGGAGGCGGCCGAGCAGCTCGCCGTTGCCGCCGGCGACGTCGACGACGGTCGCGGGGGCCGGTGCGCGGCCCGCGGCCGTGAGGACGGGGTGGGCGGGGAGCGGCTCGAACATGTGCGAGCTCGCGGCCATGGACCGGTCGAACAGCTCGGCGAGCTCGGGGTCGCGGGCGAAGTGGTCGAAGTGGTTCTCGCCGAAGACGTGGTCGAAGGCCGTCTCCCCGGTCCGTACGGTGTGTGCGAGGCCGGCGAAGGAGCGGTAGAACGGGCCGCCGTACAGCAGGGCGAGCGGGCGCAGCGACCCCGGGGCGTCGGCGCGCAGCAGGGCCCCGACGTCGGTGAGCCGGAAGGCCTCGCCCTCCCGGGCCACGACGCCGAGCATCGTGAGGTAGCGCAGCAGCGTGGCGAGGCTGCCCGGGTGGGCGCCGAGCCGCCGGGCCAGCGCCGCGCTGTCGGTGGCGGCCCCGGTGTCCATCGCGTCGGGCACGCCGAGCTGGGCGCAGGCCGCGAGGGCCTGGGTGGTCCACGCGCCGGTGAGCCGGCGCAGGAGGGCCTCGGCGGGCAGCTGTGCGCGCTGCTCCTCCAGGTGGGCGGCGAGCACGTCGCGGTGGTCGCCGTGGGCGTAGAGCTCCACCCGCCGGTAGCCGGCCCGGGAGCCGGCGGGGGCGGTGAAGTAGAAGACCGTGCCGTCCTCGTGGGGGTTGTACCCGCCGCCGTCGGCGGTCGCGCCGTGGCGCGTGAGGAGCGCGCACAGACCGCGCAGCACCAGCGGGTCCGGGCGGGCGACCTCGAAGGCGAGGTGCGCCTCGTGCTGGTGGGCCCGCTCGTGCTCGGCGAGGCCGACCAGGTCGGAGCCCGGCGGCACGGTCAGGGTGAACACCTCGACCGTGCGGTGCGTCCCGTCGCTGCCGCGGACGGCGGGGCGCAGGATTCCGACGTCGAGTTCGCCAGGGTCGCGCCGGTGCCGCAGGGCGAGCCGCTGCCGGACGACGACGCTGGGGTGGGCCGGCGTGTCGGCGGCCAGGCCGCAGGCGGCCAGATCCGCGCGCAGGGCCTGCGGACCCGTCGGGAAGACGAGCAGCGCGGCGTGCGCGAACCGGGTGTGCTGCGCCAGGGCCCGCAGTTCGGGGCCGTCGAGGCCGGGCAGCAGGAGCGGGAGCAGGGCGGCGGTGTCCTGCTGCCGGACGAAGTCGGCCGTGGCGCGCAGCCGGGCGGCGTCGTCCGGGGGCATCGTGGCAGGGGTGGGCGCGGCCGGGGCAGGGGCGGGGGGAGGGGGAGTGGTGGCGGTCGTGGTCATGGCGGGCGTCCTCGTTCCGGTGCTCGGGGGTGGCGCTCAGACGCCGACGTAGTTCTCGGCGAACCAGTCCTGGTGGGTGCGCGAGGTGCGCAGCGACTCCAGGCGCGTGCGGCGCAGGGAGTCGTCGAACGGCGATCGGCCGTACGGGCCGGGCACGGCGTGCAGCAGGCGGACCATCCAGTGCGAGAACTCCTGGGCGCGCCAGATGTGCGCCAGGCAGCGGCGCGAGTACTGGTCCAGGGCCCGGGGGTCGCCGTGCGCGAGGTCGTCGACGAGGGCCTCGGCGAGGAGTTCCGCCGCCAGCACCGCGAGGTTGGCGCCCTTGGCGGCGGAGGGGCTGAGCAGGCTCGCGGCGTCGCCGGCGAGGAGGAGGGCGCCGTGGCGCAGCGGCTCGACGACGTCGGAGTCCAGGTCGACGACGGTGCGGTGGAGGACCGGGCCGCGGTGCATCGGGCCGTGCTCGGCGGCGCGCATCCGCAGGTCCAGCTCGTGCCAGATGCGCTCCTCGGGCCAGGCGTCGGCCGGGGTGCCGCGGTCGCACTGGAGGTAGTAGCGGGTGACCTCGGCGGTGCGGGCCATGTGGCCGGCGAAGCCGCGCCGGTGCACGGCGTAGCCGACGGCGTCGAGGCTGGGCGGGGCCTGGACCAGCAGGCCGAGCCAGGTGGCGCCGTGGTCGTGGTGGTGGCGCAGGGTGCCCGGGGGCAGTGAGCGCCGCGCGGCGCCGTGGCGGCCGTCGCAGCCGGCGACGTACCGGGCCCGCCACCGGGTGGGGCGGCCGTCCGGCTCGCGCGCCGTGACGGTCGGGTGCGGGCTGTCGGCGTCGTGCACGGCCAGGGCCTCGGTCTCGAAGCGGATCCGCCCGCCGGCGTCGAGGAATCGGTTCAGCAGATCGGTGACCAGCTCCTGCTGGGGGTAGACGGTGTGCCGCTCGCCGCGGCCGAGGCGGCCGTAGTCCAGCCGGAAACGGCCGTCCTCGGTGCGGAACTCGCAGGTGCTGTGGGCCCGGCCGGCGCGCTGCAGGCCGTCGGCGAGGCCGTGGCGGTCCAGGATCCGCACGGTGTTGGCGGCGAGGAAGCCGGCGCGGGCCCTGGTCCGGACGTGGTCGGGGTCGGCGCGTTCCAGGACGACGCAGTCGATGCCGCTGCCGTGCAGGAGGTTGCCGAGGAGCAGCCCGGCCGGCCCGGCACCGAGGATGACCACGTCGGCCGTTTCGTCGGCCGGTCGGTTGTTCTGACGTTCCGTCACGAGAAGTGGATCATAGCCACCGGTAGATACACGGATCGGCCGAAATCACCCGGGGGCGTGAATAGCGTGATGATCTCCGCTTCGGCGGTCGGTCGGGCGGCCGTCCGACCGGGCCGGGCGCGGGCCGTCAGCGGAAGCCGCCGTCGATCCGGAAGACCTCGCCGGTGATGTACCCCGCCCGGTCGGACAGCAGGAAGGCGACCAGCTCGGCCACCTCCTCCGGGCGGCCCAGCCGCCGCAGCGAGACCTGTTCCAGCGAACGCTCGACGGCCTCCTCCGGGAGCTGCGCCACCAGGTCGGTGTCGATGTAGCCGGGGGCGACCACGTTGGCCCGGATGCCGTACCGGCCGACCTCCTGGGAGAGCGACCGGGTGAAGCCGATGATGCCGGCCTTGGTCGCGGAGTAGTTGGTCTGGCCGGGGTTGCCGCAGATGCCGGCGACCGAGGAGAGGTTGACGATGGCGCCGTGCCGGCGCAGCACCATGCCGTCGATCACCGCGCGGCAGGCGTGGTAGACGCCGCTGAGGTTGACCTGGAGGACGTCCTGCCACTCCTGGTCCTCCATCAGGACCAGCGGGGTGTCCCGGAGGATGGCCGCCGAAGTGACCAGGGCGGTGACCGGGCCCAGTGCGTCCTCGGCGCCGTCGACCAGCGCCTCCACCGCGGCGGCGTCGGAGACGTCGGCCCGGCGGACGTAGGTGGTGCGGCCCAGGTCGAGCAGCTCCTTCTCCAGGGCCCGGGCGGCGTCGGCGTCGGAGCCGTAGCAGAGGGCGATGTCGTAGCCGTCCCGGGCCAGCCGCAGGGCGGTCGCGCGGCCGATCCCGCGTGACCCGCCGGTGATCAGCGCCACCGGATTGGCCGTCCTGTTCATCATCTGATACCTCCGTGGATACTCCCGGCTTCAGCCGGGAGAGGAAACGGATCGCCCGCGTAGCGGGACGGGAGACGCCAGACCGCCGCTGAGGCGGTGTGGCGTCTCGGAAGACGATCGCCCGGCGGATGGTCACAGAGATTGTTGCTAGCGTGTGATCCGTGACGACCACTCACGTGAAGCGGGCATTCAAGTTCCGCTTCTACCCGTCCGACGCGCAGGCGGCCGAGCTGTCTCGCACGTTCGGGTGTGTGCGGCTCGTCTACAACAAGGCGTTGGCCGCCCGGTCCGAGGCATGGACGATGC
>NZ_JBIVDY010000042.1:0-28168 GCF_044747365.1 Kitasatospora sp. NPDC090091 | reverse complement strand
GAGGAACGCCAGTTCCTCGGTCTTCTTCCACGCCGTCAGCATCGCCGACGTGGCGTTGTAGTTCACCCGTTCCTGACGCATCGTCCATGCCTCGGTCCGGGCGGCCAACGCCTTGTTGTAGACGAGCCGCACACACCCGAACGTGCGCGACAGCTCGGCCGCCTGCGCGTCGGACGGGTAGAAGCGGAACTTGAATGCCCGCTTCACGTGAGCGGTCGTCACGGATCACACGCTAGCAGCCATCTTTGCGACCATCCGCCGGGCGATCGTCTTCCGAGACGCCACACCGCCTCAGCGGCGGCCTGGCGTCTCCCGTCCCGCTACGCGGGCGATCCGTTTCCTCTCCCGGCTGAAGCCGGGAGTATCCACGGAGGTATCAGATGACCGAGGCGGCCGCGGCACCCGGCGCTGACCACCGGGTACGCAACCGGGACCACGTACGCAACCGGGCTCGGGCATGGGCGCGGGCGCGCCGGGCGACGACCGTCTCGCGGCTGACGACTCCTGTCGGCCTGCCCTCCGCCCGAGCGGCGCGAGCAGTGACAGCCGCCGGGCGCCGGGGCCTCCGGCTGCCGCCCGTGGTGTGGGACGCGCTGCTGCCGGCGCTCCTGCTCCTCAACGTCCTGACCACGTACGCGCCGCAGGACCTGCCGGTGGCCGTGGCCCTCACCGCCGCCCTCGCGCTGCCCCTGCTGTGGCGGCGCCGGGCCCCGTTCACGGTGTTCGGCGCCGTGACGGCCGCAGCGCTCGTCCAGTGGCTGATGGACGTCCAACTCCCGGCGGACATCGCCCTGTTGGTTGCTCTCTACACGGTGGCCGCGCACTCGGGCCGGCGCGGCACGCTCCTCGCCGGTGCCGTCGTCGAGGCCGGAGTCCTGCTGGCCTGCCTGCGCTGGGCGCCGGAGGGCGCGTTCCCGACCCCCTTCGTCGCTCTCACCGCGACGGCCGTCGCCGCCGCCGTCCTCGGTGTGAACGTGCGCACCACCCGCGCCTACCTCGCGGCCCTGGAGGAACGGGCCGAACGCCTGGAGCACGAGCGGGAGCAGCAGGCGCGACTGGCCGTCGCCGAGGAACGGACCCGCATCACCCGGGAGATGCACGACATCGTCACCCACAACCTGTCCGTCATGGTCGCGCTCACCGACGCCGCCGTCTACGCACAGCACCGGTCGCCCGCGAAAACCACCGCCGCGATGCTCCAGATCTCCGAGACGGGCCGCCAGGCCCTGACCGACATGCGGCGCTCGCTGGGCATCCTGCGGACCGACGAACCGGACGCGGAGCTCCACCCGTTGCCCGGCATCGCACAACTGGACGCCCTCGCCGACCAGATGTGCGCCGCCGGGCTGCCGACCCGCCTCGAAGTCCACGGCGCCCACGGCCACGTACCCGCCACCGCACAACTCACCGTCTACCGCCTGGTACAGGAAGCCTTGACCAACGCCCTCAAGCACACACCCACCGGCACCCGCGCGACGGTCCGGATCCGCTGCTCGGCCGGGACCGTCACCGTGGACGTCACCGACAACGGCCCCCGCCCGCCACGTCCCGCCGCCGGCACACCGGCCGGCCACGGCATCCCCGGGATGCGCGAGCGCTCGGCCGCCTACGGCGGGACGCTGGAGGCCGGGCCGCTCCCGGGCGGCGGCTGGGGAGTCCGGACCCGCCTCGTCCTCGACAGCAGCGGGGCGGCGTCCGCATGACGATCCGCATCCTGATCGCCGACGACGAGGCGCTGCTCCGCATGGCCTTCAGCACCGTCCTGGAGGCCCAGCCCGACATGGCACCCGTCGGCGAAGCGGCGGACGGCAGCCAGGCCGTCCGCCTCGCCCGGGAGCTGCGCCCCGACGTCGTCCTGATGGACGTCCGGATGCCCGGGACCGACGGGATCGAGGCGACGCGGCAGGTCGTCGAGGTCTCCCCGCAGAGCCGCGTGCTGATCCTCACCACCTTCGACCTGGACGACTACGCCTTCGCCGGGCTCGGCGCCGGAGCCTCGGGCTTCCTGCTGAAGAACACCAGGCCCGAGGAGCTCCTCACCGCGATCCGCAACGTCGCCGCCGGCGACGCGGTGCTCTCCCCCCGGATCACCCGGCGCCTGCTGGAGAACTGCCGCCCGCACCTCCCCGACCGCAGCAGCGCCGACGGCGGCCGCACCGCGCACGACGAGCGGCTGGGCCGGCTCAGCGCCCGCGAACGCGAGGTGCTCGTCCAGGTGGGCTGCGGCCTGTCCAACACCGAGATCGCGGCCGCCCTGTACCTCGCCGAGGCGACCGTGAAGTCCCACCTGGGGCGGATCCTGCAGAAGCTCGAACTCCGCGACCGGGTCCAGGCCGTGATCTTCGCCTACGAGAGCCGCCTCGTCCACCCGGTCTGACGCCGCCGCCGAAGCCCTGGCGCTGTGCCGTCCGGTCTGCAGGCCGGTCGTCCCCACCTGGCGGAGCGTGCGCAGTCAGCGGGAGATGCGCAGTCAGCGGTGAGGGCTGTGACGGCTGTGGCGGCGGGTGCGGCGCCCCGGGCCCGTGGCGGGATCGGCGGCGGCGAGGCCGAGGGAGAGGGTGATCCGGGCGCCGCCGAGCGGGCCGCGGTCGATCCGCAGGCTGCCGGCGGTGGCCGAGGCGGCGCGGCGGGCGATGTCCAGGCCGAGGCCGGTGGAGCCGGTGCTGGCGCCGCGGGCCAGGGCGCCGTCCGGGTCGTCGATGCCGGGGCCGGCGTCCTCCACGGTGAGTTCGACGCTCTGCGCGGTGCGCTCCACCCGGACGGCCAACGAGGTCCCGGCCGGGGTGTGCCGGAAGACGTTGCCGACCAGCGAGTCGATCACCGCCGTGAGGTCGTCCGCGGGGAGCTGGACGGGTGTCGGCTCGGTGGTGATCTCCAGCCGGCAGGCGCGGTCCTGGTGGCCCGCCAGGGTGGCCCAGAAGCCCGCCCGGTGGCGGATCACCTCCGCCGCCTCCGCGCGAGGACCGGTACCCGCCGCCGACGCCCGGCCCGCGCCGGGCCGCGGGCCACCCGTCGCGCGGGTGTCCTCGGCGGCGGTGAGCGCCCGGCCCATCGGCCCGGTGGCCAGCGGGGTGCGGGCGGCGGCGATGATCGAGTTGAGTTCCTCCTCCAGCTGCGCCACGGCCGTGCTGATCCGGCGGGTGTCCGGGCCGGGGGCCATCCGGTCCGCGGCCAGGTGGAGGGCGGTCAGCGGGGTGCGCAGCCGGTGCGAGAGGTCGGCGACCAGTTCGCGTTCGGTCGCCAGCAGGTCGACCATGCGGTCGGCCATCGCGTTGAAGGCCTGCCCGGCGTCCCGCAGCTCCCGGGGCCCGCCGGGCTCCACCCGGATCTCCAGGTCGCCGGCGCCGAGGGCGTGCGAGGCCCGGGAGAGGGTCCTGGAGGAGCGCACCACCTGGGCGCCGAGCCGGTCGGCGACCAGCACCGAGCCGGCGATCAGGCCGACGGCCAGCAGCGACATCACCGCCCAGGACGCGCTCACCCCGCGGGTGAGGTCGGCGTCGGGGACGAACTCCTCGACCACGGCCGTCCCGTCCTGGCCGAGCACCACGGGCTGGAGGTAGAGCCAGCCGCCGGGGACGTCCCGGGCGATCGACTCGCCCTCGTCCATCGCCCGGCGCAGCAGTTCGGCGGGGGCGTGCCCGGCCCCCAGGTGCCGGCCGTCGGGCAGGTGAACGCCCAGACCCTCCCCCGGGTCCAGGCCGGAGACGGCCTGCTGGAGGTCGGCCGTGCCGGTGGTGAGGGCCAGCACGGGCGCCAGGGCGGCGGCCCGCTGCTCGGCGGCGGTGGTGCTCTGCTTGCGGGCCTGGTCGGCCACCAGCACGCCGAGCGGGATCAGGAACGCCAGGGCCACCATCGAGGTGACGGCCAGGGCCACCCCGGCCAGCGACCGTCTCACCGCGGCGTCACCATCTTGATCCCGACCCCGCGCACCGTCCTCAGGTAGCGGGGGAGCGAACCGCGCTCGCCGAGCTTGCGCCGCAGCGCCGAGAGGTGGACGTCGATGGTCTGGTCGTCCACGTACGGCTCGCGCCAGACCTCGGCGAGCAGCTGGCGCTTGGGCACCACCTGGTCGACGTGCCGGGCGAGGTAGGCGAGCAGGTCGAACTCCCGGCGGGTCAGTTTCAGCTCGACCCCGTCCAGGTGGGCCGAGCGGCCGCGCGGGTCGATGACCAGCCCGCCCACCGCGAGGAGTTCGCCCTGGCCGGCCGCCGGGCCGGGCGCGGCGGCCGGCGGGTGGTGGGCGGCCGCCGCGGAGCGCCGCAGCACCGCGTTGAGCCTGGCCACCAGCTGCCCGCCGGAGAACGGCTTGACCAGGTAGTCGTCGGCGCCGGCGTCCAGCAGCTTGATGATCTCCGCCTCGTCGTCGCGGGCGGTGGCGACCAGCACCGGCACCTGGGAGATGCCTCGGATCATGCGCAGCGCGTCCGCACCGTCCAGGTCCGGCAGCCCGAGGTCGAGCACCACGGCGTCCAGCGGCGCCCGGGTGACCTCGCGCAGCGCGCCGAATCCGTCGCCGGCGCTGCGCACCAGGTGCCCGTGCGCGCTGAGCACCTCGATCAGCGAAGCGCGTATCTCGGGTTCGTCTTCGACGACAAGGACGCTCGGCATGGGGGACACCGTAGCGGATCGTGGATGATGGGCCGCGTGCCCCGCCTCGCTCGCTACCTGCTGGTTTGGATCTGCTGCACGGCCTTTGCCGTGACGGCCGTGTTCTTCGCGGTCGGCTTCGTCGTGGACTCCACGGCCGAGGTCCCGCCGACGGTCCGGACGACGGCGAACGGGATCGGGGCGGCGGCCTCGGCGGTGGCGGAGAGCCCGTCCGCGGCGCCCGTCCCGGCCGGCGGCCCGCCGTCCGCCGCGCCCTCCTCCGCCCTCTCCGGTTCGACCTCCGCCGCGACACCGGGCGGCTCGCCGACCGCCGGCGGCGGCCCCTCGGCGGCGAAGTCCCGGGTGCCGACCTCGCCCGGCAGCACGGCTCCCGGCACGACCGGCTCCGGCACGACCGCGCCCGCGCCGCAGGGCGGCGACCGGGCCGGCTCCTGCCCGGGCGGACCGGGCGTGTACACCGTGAAGTCCGAGGGCGGGCAGGTCACGGTCCGCTACGGCGCCACCGCCGTCTGCCTGGTCTCCGCGCTGCCGGCGCCCGGGTTCACCACCCAGACCACCCAGGGCTCCGCGCAGACCCTCCAGGTCACCTTCTCCAGCTCCCACCACCGCTCGCTGATCACCTCCACGGTGCAGCCGCGCGCCCAGTCCTCGGTCCGCGAGACGGATCTCTGAGCGGACCGGCAGGCCTCCCGGCCGGGGCCGGGACGACCCCGGCCGCACGGGTCCGGACGCAGGTCGGGCAGGGTTTGGCGGGCTGTTCCCGAAGCACAGGCTGCGGGCTTCCTTAGCCGTTCCTGAAGATCGGCCGGAACAGCGTGACAGGCCGTTCGGGCGTCCTATGCTCGCTGTCGCAGAGAGCTTCTGACGGCCCGCAGAACCGGCGGCGCGACAGGGCTCCACGCGCACACCGGACTCGCGGACCGGGGCGCGCCGACCCACCGTCTCCCGACGCCCGGCCCCACGGCCGGGCCCGGGACGCGGCACCCCTCACCCGATCCCGAGGTACCACCATGTCCATCGACCCCCGCGCACCCCGGCCCAAGCGCCGCACCCCGGCCCACCGCGCCGCCCGGCGGGCGACCCGGCTGCCCCGGGCGGCCGTCGTCGGAGCGATGCTGCTAGCCGTCGGCGGGACCGTGGCCACGGTCGCGGCGCTCCCCGCCCCGGCCGGCGGCACGGCACCCGGCACGGCCGCCGCCGCGGCCGACATCGCTGCGGCCGGCACCACGCCGACTCCCGTACACACCAAGGCCAGTAGCGCCGCTACAGCCGCCCCGACCGGTCCGGCCGCGCCCACCACCGAGCCCGCCGGCGCGAGCCCCCAGCCGGCCTCCCCCTCGGCGGCGAAGCCCAGCAGCACCCGCACCGGCGGCCCCGGCACGGCGGCCACGACCCCTGCCGCCGCAGCCGCCACCACTGCGGCGTCCACCCCCGCGGCCCCCGCCACCCCGGCCTCCTCGGCCCCCGCCGCCAAGACCGACGGCGCGGCGGCGGGCGCGGCGGGCGCGGCGGGCGGCGGGGACGAGGTCCAGCAGGTCCTCGCCCTGATCAACGACGCCCGGGCCGCCCAGGGCCTCCCGCCGTACACCCTGACGGCCGGACTCACCGCGGCCGCCGCCGGGCACAACGACGTGATGAGCGGCGGCTGCGGCCTGGCCCACCAGTGCCCCGGCGAACCCGCCGTCGGCAAGCGGGAGAGCGCCCAGGGCGTCCACTGGGGCACCGCCGGCGAGAACATCGGCCGCGGCGGACCGGTCTCCACCGCCACCGCCGACATCGCCGCCCAGGCCGTCCGCCTGACGCAGAGCATGCTCGACGAGAAGCCCCCCGAGGACGGCCACCGCCGCAACCTGCTCAGCCGGAGCTTCACCCACATCGGCATCTCCGTGTACCGCGACTCCGCCGGCACGGTCTGGCTCACCCAGGACTTCTCCGACTGATCCGGCCACCGCCGGACCGTCCGCCCGCATTGTCCGCGGGCACCTCCCCGGCCCTCCCGGGCACCTCCCGGGCCCTCCCCCGCCCCCTCTCCCGCCCCCTCCCCGACCCGAGGAACTCCCTTGCGCCGTCAAGCCCTTGCCCTCACCCTCGCCACCGCCGCGGCCGCTCTCACCGCCTGCGGCCCGACCGGCTCCGGCGCCGACGCCGCCCCCGCGGCCGCCGCCGTCACGGCCTCCGATGCCGCCGCGCTGCCCGAGCCGGTCAACGTCGTCACCGCCCCGCCGGAGACCGGAACCCCCACCACCCCGGCCCCGGAGACCGCGACCCCGACGCCCAGCGCCTCCGTCGGCCCGACCCCGGCGCCGAGCGCGTCCACCGCCCGACCGTCGGCCACCGCGAAGGCCTCGGCCACGGCATCGGCCAAGGCGGCCACCGCCACCACCGCCGCCCCGACCAAGCCCGCCGCCGGCGGCGGCCCGATCGCCATCGGCTACAACGCCACCGCAGATTCCCCCGCCGCCGTGGACGCTGCCGTCCGGCAGGCCAAGTCCGACGGCAAGAACGTCCTGCTCGACTTCGGCGCCACCTGGTGCGGCAACTGCAAGGCCCTCGACAAGACCCTCGGCGACAGCCAGGTGCAGAGCGTCCTCAACGCCTCCTACCACCTGGTCCAGGTCGACATCGGCGGGCACAGCACCACCAACTTCAACCTCCTCAAGAAGTACGACTCCCAGGGCAGTTACAAGATGCCCGTGCTGATCGTGGTCACCCCCGACGGCACCGTCCGCACCGACACCAACACCGCCGGCCTGCCCTCCCTGAACACCAGCGGCTTCACCTCCTTCCTCAAGAAGTGGGCCCCGTGAGCCCCCGCCGCCGCCCCGCCGCGGCCCTGATCGCCGCCCTGCTCGCCCTCCCCGCCGCCGGCTGCGCGGCCGGCGGCCCCACGGGCGGCGCCAACGGCACCACCACCAACGGCACCGCCGGCAGCGAGCGGGTGACGGCCGCCGCCGCCCTCCTCGGCCACTTCGAGGAGAACGGTGTCACCGTCACCGTCGCCCTCCACGACTGGCACGACGGCGCCGGAACCCTCGAACTCTCCTTCGCCCCCGTGGAAGCCGGCTTCCACCTCTACGCCACCGACCTCCCCCCGGACGGCGTGGACGGCGTCGGCCGGCCCACCACGGCCCGTACCGACGGCGCCCTCGGCACCACCGCCCCGCTCGCCGTCACCGCACCCGTCCGCCGGCTCGCCCTGGAGGGTGTCACCGGAACGGTCCCCGTCTACCCCGACGGACCCGTCACGGCCACCCTCCCGGTCCGCGCCTCCGGCACCGGGTCGGCCGCCGTCCACATCGGCTACGCCGCCTGCAGCGAGACCGACGGCTGCCTGCTGCCCGTCGCCGACCACCCCGTCCCGCTGACCATCACCCCCACCGGGCCCACCGCCGCGCCTGTCACCGCCACCGGTTCCGGCCCCGCCCCGACCGCCACCCCGAGGTGAACCCCGTGCCTCCCCGCCCCCGGGCCGCCCTCGCCAAGGCCGCCCTGCTCGCCGCGGCGCTGCTGTCCGCCACCGGCTGCGCCGCCGCCGACGCCCTCCAGCAGGGCTCGGCGGCGGCGCCCGCCACCGGCGCACCCGTCCTCACCTTCGCGGCCGCCGAACGCCGCCCCGCCCCCGACCTCGCCGGCGAGGACCTGGACGGCACCCCGCAGAGCCTCGTCGCGCTGCGCGGCCACGTCGTGGTGCTCAACATCTGGGGCTCCTGGTGCGGCCCCTGCCGCGCCGAGGCCGACGGCCTCCAGCGCGTCCACGCCGAGACCGAGGCCCAGGGCGTGCGCTTCCTCGGCATCGACACCAGGGACCCGCAGCCAGGCCCCGCCCGCACCTTCGTCCGCGACCACGGCCTCACCTACCCCAGCCTGTACGACCCCAAGGGTGCCCTGGTCCGCACCCTCCCGCCGCAGACCGTCAACGTCCAGGCCCTGCCCGCCACCCTGGTCATCGACCGCGCGGGCCGGATCGCCGCCGCCGTCACCGCCCCGGTGACCCCCGGACAACTGCGGGCCGTCCTCGACCCGATCACCGCGGAGGCCGCCACCCCATGACCCCGACCACCGCACCGGTCCGGCTGGCCCTGGACCCCGGAGCCGCCCTCGCCCACGGCACCCTGCTGCTCGCCGTCCCGGTGGCCGTCGCGGGCGGCCTGATCTCCTTCTTCTCGCCCTGCGTCCTGCCCCTGGTGCCCGGCTACCTCAGCTACGTCACCGGGTTCTCCGCCGCCGACCTCGCCGACACCACCGCCCGCCGGCGCGGCCGGATGCTCGCCGGATCGCTGCTGTTCGTCCTCGGCTTCAGCGCGGTCTTCGTCTCCGGCGGAGCCCTGTTCGGGTACTTCGGCAACACCCTCCAGGAGTACCGCGAGACCATCACCACCGTGCTCGGCCTGTTCACCGTCGCCATGGGCCTGGCCTTCCTCGGCTTCCTGCCCGGCCTCACCCAACGCGAGCTGCGCACCCACCGCAGGCCCGTCGTCGGACTGGCCGGCGCACCCCTGCTCGGCTTCGTCTTCGGCCTCGGCTGGACCCCCTGCATCGGCCCCACACTCGGCGCCGTCCAGGCCCTCGCCTGGAACCAGGCCAGCGCCGGCCGCGGCGCCCTGCTGATGACCGCCTACTGCCTCGGCCTCGGACTCCCGTTCGTCCTCGCCGCCCTGGCCTTCCGCCGCGCCCTCGGCGCCTTCGCCCGGGTCAAGCGGCACTACGTCTGGGTGACCCGGATCGGCGGCGGCCTCCTGGTCACCGTCGGCCTCCTCCTCGTCACCGGCCTGTGGGACCACCTCGTCGGCCAACTCCAGCAATGGGCCGTCGCCCTGGAGACCTCGACCTGACCGGCCTCCACTACGCCGGCATCACCCGCCACAGGCTCTGCCCCGCATCCCATACCGCCCAGTGACGACGAGCCGGCGGGCCACCCCGAGGATTCAGGTGGCCCGCCGGCAGGACGAGGTGGCTGAGGAGACTTCGAGGACGAGAGCCGTGACCTTTCCCCGGCCGTCCCATCCGTGGAGCAACGAGCAGCCGCCCCACCCGGGTGACCCGGAGCGTCAGGACGACGGAGCACGGCGTCAGATGCCGCTTACCGCGAGGCCGGCTTCGTGGGCGATGAGGCGGTTGGCGAGGTCGCGGGCGGGGCCGGTGAGGCCCTTGAGGATCTCCCGGGCCTGCGGGTTCCGGGAGTGGTGGGCGAGACTCTGAACGGCGTTCCAGACCTCGGCGATACCCGCCAGGCTGCGCCGGGTGTCGCGGGCGGCTTCGTGCCGCTGGGTGAAGAACTGTTCGACCTGCCGGTGGGCGTGGCGCCAGTTCGTGCCGTTGTCGGCGGGGCCGGCATCGACCCCCTCGACATGCTTTCGCAGTTCCTCCTCGCGTCGGACGTCGAGTGCCGCGGTCGCCTCGGTGAGGGTGAGACGACCGGCGATGACCTGTTCGACGAGGTCGGGAGCGTCCCCGCGCAGCTGTGCGTGCTGGGCCAGGACGGCCTTGGCATCGGCCTTGCGTCTGCGGGCGGCCTTGTGGGCGGCGTTCAGGGAGAGGGTGGCGGTGCGGACTTGTTCGGCGAGGTCGGGGGCGTGTTCGAGCACGGTGGTGGCGATGGAGAGGCGGGTGAGGTTGATACCGCAGCGGATGGTGTCGGTGGGAAGAGCGTGTTGGGAGAGCGACCGCCCCATGGCAGTGATCATGGCGCGCTGGCCCGGGGTGGTGTTCGGGCGGTGGCGGTTGGCGGAGACGATCAGGCTGAACGGGGCGTCACCCCGGTACGTGGTGAAGCGGGGCTCGACATCGGCCAGTTCACAGGCGGCGACCCGGCCCCGACCGTCCAGGAGCATGCCGTCCGCGTCAAGGACGATGGGCTCGGCCTGGCCGTTGGTCTCGATGTCCTCGGCAAGGTCAAGAAGCTCGTCGGGCCCGAGCGGCGGGTACAGGGCGGTAACGGGGTGGATCTTCACGGTGGGCCATCCTTGATCAGACTGCGTGCTGGCTCAGAAGACGCCGCACAGACGCATCTGGTTCAGCCCGGCGCCCGTCGGCTCAAATCGGCAGCCCTCGACCCGGGTGCTGCCGGCCGCCGTCTCGCGCACGCGCATGCCGGCCCAGGCATACCAGTACGGCAGCAAACGGACCTGAGCCGGGGGCGGCAAGCCCGCCGCCGGGCCGCGCGGGCCCCGGAGCGCGCAGGCCCGGGGTGCGCGGGCCCGGGGAGCCCGCGCACACCGGGCCGAGGTCAGGCCGGGTCGGACGGGTCGGTCGCCCGGACCCGCCGGGCGAGCTGGACCGCTCCGGCCACCGCCAGGGCCACGCCGAGCGGGGCCACACAGGCTCCGGCGTATTCGAGCAGCGGGCGCAGACGTGCGGGCGGGTCGAAGGCGGCCACGGCCGTCATGGGCATCAGCCAGGGCAGTGTCCCGAGCCCGACGCCCACGGCTCGGAGCGGGTCCCTCCGCCGGCCGGCCAGTCGGCCCAGAAGGGCCGGTGCCGTCACGGTGCCGAGCCAGATCGGCAGCAGGCCCAGCATCGGCAGCGGCAGGTACTGCGCCGTGTACCGGTCGGCCGCGATCACGGGGAGCGCGACGGCGAGCGCGAGTGCGGCCATCTCCCAACGGCCCCGCTGGGTGACGTCTACCAGTCCGGCCGGTGCGAGCAGCACCAGTGCGCCGACCAGTGCCATGCCCGCCAACTGACCCGCCGAATACGGGTACAGCCCGCCGAGGGCCTGCACGCCGGCACTGAGGAGGGCGGCTGCCACGCCCGTGATCCGGGCGGCCCGCCAGCGGCCGGTCACGGCGATCCCGAGGGCGAGCAGCCACGGCACGGTGCCGGCCAGCTGGAGGACCGCGACCAGCACCGCGTGGCCGAGGCCGAGGTCGGGGTAGGGGTACCGGATCCGGTGGACCAGCTCGCGCAGCCCGGGCAGCAGGAAGTACAGGGCGCAGCCGGCCGCGAGCGCGAGCGCGACCGGTGCCGCTCCGGCCAGCACGCGACCGGCCGGGTCCGTGGGGCCGATCCGTAACCGCAGCCGCAGGGCGTGGGTGGCGAGGTCGCGGTACTCCCGGAGCACCGCAATGCGTGTCCGGCCCTCGGTGGCCTCGGCGAAGGTGGCGTGGATGTCGTCGCCGTGCGCGGAGCGGTACCGGGCGGGGTAGAGGCCGATCAGCAGGCGGGCCGCCCGCGGGGCGTCGTGGCCGGTCGTGACGTCGTTCACGAGGTCGCCCCCTCGGGTCGCGGACGGAAGGCGCCCAGCCGGCGTTCGGCCTCGGTGGCGGCGGCCCGCAGGCGCTTGGCCTCCTGCACCAGCGTGTCCTGCCCCTGGCCGGTGAGGGCGAACGTGCGGCGCAGTCGTCCGCCGACCACCTCCTCGCTCTCGATCCGCACCAGGCCCTGCTGGAGCAGCCGGTCGAGCGCGGTGTAGAGCGTGCCGGTGCTCAGGCGGCTGTGGCCGCCCGAGATGGCGAGTACCTCTTGGATGATCGCGTAGCCGTGCCGGGGGGCGTCGGCCAGTGCGGTGAGCACGAGCCTGGTCGGCTCCTGTAACTGACGGTCGGTCATGCACGGAGCTTAGAGCGATCATCGCAATATGTCGATGGTCGGACGATAGGTGGGGTGACGTCACCTGTCGTCCGCCCGGGCCGTGGGCAGCGCCTTCCGGAGGAACCCGTGTCCTGCCGGCCGGCGGGCTCCCGGCAGCTACGAGGGCTGCCGTCCTCGGGAATGCGGCTTTCCGAGACATCAACACAGTGCTCCGCCCAGGACGGAGCGACGAACACCGGCCGGCTCAACGGTCGGATTCACGGTTTCGCCGGGCGGGTCCTGTCCGGGCGCCGTAAATTCGAGGGCACGGGCAACAATTGACGCCAGGAGAGTGCTTGTGGGAAACGGACGCACGTTCGGCGCGGACAGTGGTGTGGGATCGACCCGGGCACTCGTCGAGGCGCGGCTGCCGGCCGTGCGGGAGCAGCGCACCAGGCTCGAGGAGGAGCTTGCGGCCGTCATCGCGCAGGAGAACGCGATGGTGTCCGTGCTCGAGGGCCTGGCCGTCCTGTCGGACGCGCCGCTCGGCGAAGGGGAACAAGCGCACGCTCCCGCTCCGGTACCGCCCGCCGACGAGGTGCCCACCGGAACGAACGAAGCCCCGGAACCGGCCGAGGCCGGCGCCGCCGAGGCAGTCGGCCAGGCCCCCGCCCCCACCGCCGCCCGTGCGAAGAAGGCGGCGGCGAAGCAGGCGGCGGCGAGGAAGACGGCCCCGCGGAAGACGGCCCCGGGGAGGGGCCGGGCGGCCAAGAAGTCCGCCGAGGCGGGCACTGCGGGCGGACCCGAGCAAGACGCGGGCCAGGCGCCGGCCGCGGCCGTGAAGAAGACCGCGCCGCGGCGAGCGGCCAGGACCACCACGGGTACGGGCGTGGCACCGGCGCGGGGGATGACGGCGGCCACGGCCACGAAGGCCAAGACCCCGGCCGCGGCGAAGAAGTCCACCCGGGCGAAGACGACACCGGCCGCCGACCAGGCGGCGCAGGAGCCGCCGAAGCGGCGTCGGCGGCTGACCGACACCGAGAGCGTGCTCGCCGTTCTCCGGCAGGCCGAGCAGCCCTTGCGCGCCGGAGAGGTGACGGACCGCCTCGGGCTCACCGACACGACCGGCGCCGTGGACGCGGTACGCACGAGGCTGGAGCGCCTCGCCGGCAACTCGCAGGTCAAGCGCACCGGCCGCGGCCTGTACACGGCGGCTGACTGACCCATGAAGGCCTCCTCCCCGCCCGGCGCTCCCAGCCCACCGGGCGGGGAACGGCAGACACGGCACCCCGGAGGCCCGACGCACGCGGTGGCGAATGGCCCCGCTCGCTCCGGGCCACCCTCGGCGGGACGGCCGCGCTGACGTTCATGCTCCTGCGCCGCGCTCGGACACCAGCCGTGTCTCCTGTGACCTGTGGGCCCTCGAAGACCGATATTCGAGGGCCCCTCGGGCCTGTGTCGGCAACTGCCGAAATCGAGGCCCGGAGCGGGAGACCTCGTCCCTCGGCGCCGGCATCCCGACCCAGGACCTGACCTGCCGTGACCTGCCGTGTCCGGACACCTCGCGCTGTACGGGGGCTCGGAGGACCGCCAGGTCAGCGGCCCGCGGACTGCTTTCGGCGCCACCACCAGGTGCCGCCGGCGGCGAGCGCGACCACGGCAGCGGCGCCGATGGCGATGGGCACGGCCGAGGAGGAGTCGTCGCTCTTCGCGGCAGCGGCAGCGGCCGGGCCGGCCGAGGCGGTCACGCTGGGAGCCACAGCGGGGCTGGTCTGCGCGGGTGCGGCGGCCGACGCGGTCGGCGAGGCGGTGGTCGGCGAGGCCGCGGACGGCGAGGCGGTGGTGGGCGCGGCGGACGGGGTGATCGCGACGGCTCCCGGCGCGGCGGCGGCCAGCTTGAGGACGGGCGCGGGGTGCTCGGGCTCGACAGCGCCGTGTGGGAGCTCGATCCAGCGGACCAGTTCACCGTCGCTGTAGGTCTCCAGCGTCTTGAAGACCAGCTCCTCGGCATTGGGCAACTGCCGGACAGTGATCTTGTAGACCGCGTCCTTGCCGGGAGCGAGCGCCGGGCCTCCGACCGTGTAACCATCGCCGGTGGCGGCGAGGGACCAGCCCTGGGGCGCCTCTGCGAGCGCCACGTCCGCGGGGGCGATGCCCTCGGGAAGGACGACCTGGAACTTGGCGAGGCCGGCACTCTTCGACTCGGCCTCGGCGGTGAAGGTGATCGTGGCGTTGGCCGCCAGCGCCTGAGCACCTTCCGACTCGACCTCGACGTGGGCAAATGCGGGCACCGTCAGGGCGAGGGAGCCGGCCACGACCGCGGTGACGGTGACGGCCCGGCCGAGCAGGCGGGATGTGGTCATCGGGAGGCACTCCGTGGGAGAAGCCGACCTCGCGTCGTGCAGGGCCGGCGGCGGTCAGGGCGGAGGAGCGGCGTCCATCATGCACGATCCGCCCTTGGGCTCATGACCTCCGCGAAGAGACGCGTGCACACGATCCCCCGACCGCGGGTGCCCTGCCGGGCGGGAGAATGATTTCGGCAATGCGTCGGAACTTTCCTGCTGCGCGAACCGACTACCGGAACCGGGTCCGCACACGGCCGGGCCCTGCACTCGGATCTTCCCAGGAGAGTTCCATGCGTTCTCGTGTGTTGTGCGGCCTGGCTGCCGCCGTCGCCCTGCTCGTGACGGGCTGCGGCAGCAGTGGGGGTGCCAAGTCCGCCGACACCGGCACTGCCACGGCCGCCGCGCCGGGCGGTGGGACCTCCTCCGCCGCGGCCTTCCCGGTCAAGGCCACGGACTGTGCCGGGAAGGAGACGGTCTTCGACTCCGCCCCGAAGAAGATCGTCACCAGCAACGCCTCCAGCCTGGAGATGCTGCTGAAGCTCGGTGCGGGCGACCGGGTCATCGGGACGGGCTTCCCGCCCGGCAAGGGCACGCTGCCCGCGGACATCGCGGACGCCGGCGCCAAGGTCCCGGTCCTGGGCGACATGGTGATCCCCAAGGAGAAGCTGCTCGGCTCCGGCGCGGACCTGTACGTGGAGACCTTCGCCGACATGGGCGGCATGGGCGGCGGCATGGGCACCGCCCCGACTGCCCAGGAGTACCAGGCCGCCGGGATCAAGCGGGTCTTCCTGCGTTCCACCTCCTGCGCGGCGACGGCACCGGCCGCGGTGCAGGACCTGACCGGCGTCGAGGGCGACATCAGGAGCCTCGGCCAGGTCACCGGGACCTCGGCCGGGGCCGATGCGCTCGTCGCGGGCATGGAAGAGAAGGTCGGCGCCGTGAAGACCGCGCTGGCGGGCGTGGCGCCCGACAAGCGCCCCGGCTACTTCTTCTTCGACTTCGACGCGGGCACCAAGCAGCCGATGGCGGTGGGCAACCGGCAGGTGGCCAATGCGGTGATCACCCTGGCCGGCGCGCGCAACGTGTTCGGCGACCTCGACGGTGATTTCAAGCCCGTCTCCTGGGAGGACGTCGTCGCCAAGAACCCGGACTGGATCCAGCTCGGCGTGCGCGACCGGGGCAGCGAGGCCGAGAACAGGAAGGCCTTCGACGAGGCGGAGAAGTTCCTGCGCGACTTCCCCGCCACCAAGGGGCTCAAGGCCGTCCAGGAAGGTCACTTCGTGCGCATCGGTTCCGAGGTGACCACCATCCCCGGCACCCGCAACGCCGACACCGTCCAGCGGATCGCCCACGCCCTCTTCCCGGACCAGGTCAAGGACGCCCAGTAGATGACCACCGCCGCCACTGCGGCGACCGGCCGCCGGCCCGCGCGCACCGCGCGGGCCGGCCTCGTCGCGTCCGCGCTCTCCGTCACCCTGGTCCTCGCCCTCACCCTGGCCGTGTCCCTCGGCTCCGTGGACATCCCCGTCCAGGAGGTGTGGACGGTCGTCGGACACCGGCTCACCGGCTCGGCACCGGAGGCCGGCACCCGGGACCTGATCGTCTGGCAGCTGCGCGCGCCACGTGCCCTGCTGGCCGCGGTCGTCGGCGCCGGGCTCGGGCTCGTCGGCACCGCCGTCCAGGCCCTGGTCCGCAACCCGCTCGCCGACCCCTACCTGCTCGGCATCTCCTCCGGCGCCTCCCTCGGCGCCGTCGCCGTGATCATCCTCGGCGCCGGCACCGGATTCGCGTTCGGCTTCGGTGTCTCGGCCGCCGCCTTCGCCGGTGCTCTGGCCTCCTTCGCCCTGGTCTGGGCGACCGCCCGGCGCGGAGGCGGCTTCGCCCCGATGCGCCTGGTCCTCGCCGGAGTGGCCATCGGGCAGTTCCTTTCCGGCTTCACCAGCTTCCTGGTGCTCCAGGCCGGCGACGAGCAGCAGACCCGCGGGGTGCTGTTCTGGCTGATGGGCAGCCTCGGCGCCGCCACCTGGGACCAACTCGCCGTCCCGGCCGCCGCCGTCGCCCTGGGCTGGCTGGCCCTCCAGGGCCGCGCCCGGCACCTCAACGCCCTGCTGATGGGCGACGAGACCGCCGCCGGCCTCGGCGTGGACACCGCCCGGCTGCGCCGCGAGCTGTTCGCCGTCACCAGCCTGCTCACCGGCGTCCTGGTCGCGGTCTCCGGCGCGATCGGCTTCGTCGGCCTGCTGGTCCCGCACGTGTGCCGGCTCGTCGTCGGCGGCGACCACCGCCGGCTGCTGCCGCTCTCCGCCCTCACCGGCGCCGTCCTGCTGGTCGCCGTCGACATCGTGGCCCGCACCGCCCTGGACACCCAGGAACTGCCGATCGGCGTCGTCACCGCGGTCATCGGCGCCCCCGTCCTGCTGTACCTCGTCGACCGCCGGCTGGAGCGCGGATGAGAATCACCGTCGAGCACATCACCGTCACCCTCGGCGGGCGCGACGTCCTCTCCGACGTCGGCCTGATCGCCGCCGAGGGCGAGATCGCCGGTCTCGTCGGACCGAACGGCAGCGGCAAGTCCACTCTGCTGCGCACCGTCTACCGGCATCTGCGTCCGAACGCCGGGCTGGTGCGACTGGCCGGCCGGGACGTCCGGTCCATGGCACCGGCCGAGGCGGCCCGGCACATCGCTGCGCTGCCCCAGGAGCGCGGCTCGGACTTCGAGTTCACCGTCCGCGAGGTCGTCGCGATGGGCCGGACCCCGTTCAAGCGCGCCTTCGCGGGGGACGACGAGCACGACCGCGCGACGGTGGCCGACGCACTGGAGCGGGTCGGTCTCCAGACGTACGCGGAACGCCGGTTCGCGGAGCTGTCCGGCGGCGAACGCCAACGGGTGCTGCTCGCACGGGCGTTCGCACAACAGCCTGACGTCCTGGTCCTGGACGAACCGACCAACCACCTCGACGTCCAGCACCAGGTGGAGCTGCTCGCCCTCCTGCGCGACGAGCGCCGCACCACCCTGATCTCGCTGCACGACCTGAACGCCGCGGCCTCGCTCTGCGACCGGCTCCACGTCCTGCACGACGGCGCCCTCGTCGCCTCCGGGAAGCCCCGGGAGGTGCTCACCCCCGAGCTGCTCGCCGAGGTCTTCGGGGTGCGGGCCGCCGTGGTCGAGCACCCTCTGACCGGGGATCCGCTGATCGCCTTCGATCACCGGAACACCCTGCCCGCTGCGGCAGCGGAGGAACCGACCGTCGCCGTGTGAGGCCGGCGCGGGTGGCCCCGTTCCCCTCGTGAACCCGGGCCACCCTCGCTTCCGAAGGTGGTCAGGACGCCTCGAAGTGGCTGGGCCGGCCGTCGCGCAGCACCAGGGCGCCCTGCCGCTCGGCGTCCGCCCGGCGCATCAGTTCCCAGCTGCCGTCGGCCCGGTGCAGCACGGCCGAGTGCCACGGGGTGGTCCAGGCGTCGGGGGCGTCCAGCAGGCGGATGCCGAACTTGGCGGCGCCCCGCGGCTGCGGGTGGATGGACAGGCGGACGGTTCGGGGGTGGTGCTCGGCGATGAGGTCGCCCCAGGCGCGGCTGCGCTGGATGACGCCGTAGGCGCGCTGCCGGCATTCACGCTGGAGTGCGGATCTGGTGCCGGTGAAGTCGACGGTGTCCTCGGTGAGGAAGCGGGTGATGCCGCAGTAGAGAGCGAGGGTGTGCTCGTCGCGCTTCACCTCGGCACGCAGTTCCTCCACCGTCGGGGCGTAGGCGGCGTGGACGCGGGCGCGCTTCTCGTCGTGCGGGAGGTCGCCGAGCACGTCGCGCAGGTCGAAGACGGACAGCCGGGTCAGCCCCTCGCGCCGGATCACGGCGGCGAGTTCGTCGGAGTAGGCGTCGATGTGCGGGTCGGGCACGCGGATCAGGTCGCCGAAGATGTGGCCGTCGGAGCAGATCTCCATTCTCGCCCCGGGCTCGTAGACCTCGCCGACCGCGCGGCAGAGGTCGTCGAGGAAGGTGAGGGAGAGGCGTTCGCCCTCGTCGGGGAGGTGGCCGAGGACCTTGTCGGGGCTGGGCGACTTGCAGGGGAAGCCTGGCAGGGTGAACACGATCGGGTCGCCACAGGCGGCGAACTCGGCTATCTGGCGCAGTTGTTCGGGGAAGTCTTCGACGGTGGCCGGGACGGCGGTGTCGGTGGCCCGGCGGTGGGGCAGAAGCAGTTCCAGGACGGCGGCGCTGGTCTGCCGGACGTCTCTGGACACGGGCGTGGTGGTACTGGTGCTGGGCATGCGGCTTCTCCGTGAGGGCATGGCGGGATGGCGCCCCGGCGCCTGCGCCACCCCGATGCGGGCGGGAGCGGGCCGGGGCGCCGGGACGGGTGAACCGTGGCGCGCTGTGGGGCCGGTCGGTCAGGCGCGCTTGTCGTAGGCGACGGGCAGCTGGTTGACGCCGCGGGCGAGGACGGCCGGGATCCAGGTCAGGTCGTCCAGGGAACCCGCGGGCCGCAGCCCGGGCAGCCGGGTGAGCAGGGTGGAGACGGCGATCCGGAGCTCGGCGCGGGCGAGGGCGGCGCCGGGGCAGAAGTGGACGCCGTGGCCGAAGGCCAGGTGCGGGTTGGGGCTCCGCTCCAGGTCGAGCGTGTCGGCGTCCGGGAACTGCTCGTCGTCGCGATTGGCGGCGCACAGCGAGACGATGACGGAGTCGCCGGCCGGGATGCGCGTGCCGTGCAGGTCGCTGTCCTGCGCGAAGAACCGCCAGGTGGTCAGCTCGAACGCACTGTCGTAGCGGAGGAGTTCCTCGATCGCCCGGGGCGTCAGGGCTGGCTCGTCCCGCAGACGCGCCAGCTGCTCGGGGTGGCGGAGCAGGGTGATCAGCATGGTGGTGATCTGGTTGGTGACGGGCTCCTGGCCGGCGACCAGGAGCTGGAAGATCATCGAGTCGAGTTCCTCCTGGGTGAGCTCCTTGCGGTCCTTGGCGACGACCAGGCGGGAGAGCAGGTCGTCCTCCCCGTGCGCGCGTTTGTGGGCGACGACGTCCGCGATGTACGTCTGCAGGCCGAGCAGCCTGGCCTCGTAGGCGGGGCGGCCCGGGTCCTGGGGGCCGACGGGCTGGACGACCTTGCCCCAGTCGCGGTCGAAGCGGGCGGCGAGCTCCGGGGGCAGGCCGATCACCTCGGCCAGGACCCGGAAGGGGTAGTGCGCGGCGAAGCCGGCGACCAGGTCGGCGCCGCCCTCGGTCGGCAGTTCGTCGACCAGGGCGTCGGCGATCTCCTGGAAGCGCGGCCGGAGGGACTCCACGCGCCGCGGGGCGAAGGCGTCCAGGACGAGGCGGCGCATGCGAGTGTGCTCCGGCGGGTCCTGGTGCAGCAGGTGGACCTGGAGCTGGGAGTGCTGGGGCTCGGGCATGATCGAGGCGAGCGCGCGCCAGTTCTCGTTGCCCAGGCGGTGGTTCTTGCCCAGGCGGGGATCGTTGAGCGCAGAGTGCGCGGCCTCGTAGCCGGTGACGAGCCAGGCGGCGATCCCGGAGGGGAACCGCACCCGGTGAACGGGGCCGGCGTCACGCATGCGGCGGTAGAGGTCGTACGGGTCGGTCTTGTACGCGGCGCCGTACAGCGGTATCGGCTCGCCGGCGGTGGCGCCGGTGACGGGGCAGCGGCCCTCGGCGTGGTCGGGGGTGGTCATGTCCGGTTCCTCCGGGAGGGGTGGTGCGGTCGCGGGGTTCAGAGGGCGAGGGCGGGGCGGTGGTGGTCGAGCCAGAGCGCGAGGTCGACGACCCGTTCCAGGCGGAGCCGGTGGCCCCACTGGAGCTGGTCGGCGGGCGTGTCGAGGGTGGCCTTGATGACCGCCTCGTCGGCGATGTCGCGTACGTGCGGGGCGTCGAGGGCCTCCCGGGCGAGCTGCTGGAGGCCGGTGTTGTAGTCGGCGTGGTGGGTGGCCGGGTAGTGGTTCTTCGGCCGCCACAGCACCGAGTCCGGGGCGATCCCGCTGCCGGTGTCGCGCAGCAGGCTCTTCTCCCTGCCGTCGTGGTTCTTCATCGCCCAGGGCGCGTTGAAGGCGTACTCGACGAGACGGTGGTCGCAGTACGGGACACGCACCTCCAGGCCCTGGGCCATGCTCAGCCGGTCCTTGCGGTGCAGCAGCTGGCGCAGCCAGCGGGTGAGCGAGAGGTGCTGCATCTCGCGCTGACGGTGCTCGGTCGGACTCTCGTCGTCCAGGTGCGGGACGGCCGCCAGCGAGCTGCGGTAGGTGTCGTCGCGGAACTCGCGGATGCGCAGGTGGGCGGCGAGGTCGGGGGCGAGGGGCATGGCGGCGTCGTCGCCGGTGACGAGCAGCCAGGGGAAGGTCTGTGCGGCGAGCGCCCCGGGGTTGTGGAACCACGGGTAGCCACCGAACACCTCGTCCGCCGCCTCCCCGGACAGCGCGACCGTGGAGTGCCTGCGGATCTCGCCGAACAGCAGGTAGAGCGAGGTGTCCATGTCGCCGACACCGATCGGGGAGTCCCGGGAGACGACGACGGCGCGCCGGTTCTCCATGTCGAGCAGCGTGCGGGGGTCGAGGACGACGGTGGAGTGCTCGGTACCGATGAAGGCACCCGCCTCGGTGGCGAACGGGGTGTCGTGGCCGGTGCGCAGCACGTCGCCGGTGAACTGCTCGGCCTGGTCGCTGTAGTCGACGGCGTAGGAGCGGAGCTTCGCTCCGGGGCCCTGGGTGCGCCGGAGTTCGTCGGCGACGAGGGCGGTGACGACGGTGGAGTCGAGGCCGCCGGAGAGCAGGCTGCAGAGCGGGACGTCGGCCTCCAGCTGTGACCTGGCGGCGCGGCCGACCAGCTCGGCGACCCGGTCCTGGGTGGCCTCCAGCCGGTCCGTGTGCGGCCGCGCGGTCAGCTCCCAGTAGCGGCGCTCGCGGATGCCGTCGCGGTCGAGGACGAGCAGGCCGCCGGGGTGGACCTCGTGGACGCCGGCCCACACGGTGGGACCGGTGTTGAAGAGCAGGCTGTAGGCCTCTCGCAGGCCGTCGGCGTCGACGGTGGGGGTGATCTCGGGGTGGGCGAACAGCGCCTTGGGCTCGGAGCCGAAGACCAGCCCGCCGTCGACGGCGGCCCAGAACAGCGGCTTGACGCCGAGCCGGTCGCGGACCAGCAGGAGCCGCTGTTCGCGCTCGTCCCAGATCCCGAAGGCGTACATGCCCTCCAGGTGGTCGGCCACGGAGTCGCCCCACTCCAGGTAGGCGCGCAGGACCACCTCGGTGTCGCTGCGGGTCTCGAAGTGGTGGCCCCGGCTTCTGAGCCGGTCCCGCAGTTCGTGGTGGTTGTAGACCTCGCCGCTGTAGGTGAGGACCACCTGCGGCCGGTCGGGGCGGTCGGCCATGGGCTGGGTGCCCCCGTCGATGTCGATCACGGCGAGCCGCCGGTGGCCGAGTGCGGCGTTCCGGCCGAGCCAGACGCCGCCGGCGTCGGGGCCGCGCAGGGCCATGGTGGCGGTCATCGCCTCGATGACCGGGGCGCTGCGGCGGACGTCCTGGTGGAAGGACACCCAGCCGGCTATTCCGCACATGCGTGTGCTCCTGACGGTGAAAGGGGTGAAGAGGGGGCGGGTTCAGGGTTTGCGGGGGCCGGAGCGGCCGTGCAACGCAATGAGCGCGACGGCGAGGCAGGCGCAGGCTGCGGCGAGGCCGAGACCGGTGTGCAGACCGGCCGTACCGCCGTCCCCGAGGCTCCGGACGGCTGTGGCGAGGGCCGGGCCGACGGTGAAGCCCAGGCTGCGGGCGAGCTGGACCGTGGAGCTGGCAGTGGCCGTCGTCGCCGGGGTGGCCGCAGTCATCACGAGGGTCTGGGTGGGCCCGCCGTAGAGGCCCATCCCGGCCCCGGCCAGGGCAAGTCGCCAGGCGATGTCGGGGAGGCTCCAGCTGTCGGCGAGGGGGACGAGCAGGAGGAAGCCGAGCGCGGTCAGCGAGACCCCGGCCGTGGCGGTCGGCCGGGCGCCGAAGCGGTCGGCCAGTCGCCCGCCGAGCGGCCCGCCGATGCCCATGGCGAGGGGGAAGCAGAGGATGGTCAGGCCGGTGGCGGTGGCGCTCTGGGCCTCGTCGCGCTGCAGGTGCAGGGCGAGCAGGTAGTGGACGACCGCGAAGGCGACCGCCACGGCCAGAACGGCCGTGTTGAGCCCTGCCGTCCGGCTCTCCCGCAGGACTGCTCCGACCGGGCGGCCGCCGCCCCGGCGCAGCCACCACAGGACCAACGGCACTGCGGGGGCCGCCAGCAACAGCCCGCCGGCCGCGTCGACCGCCAGGGTGAGCCCCAGCAGCAGCGCGGCGACGGAGCCCGCGATCAGGCTCGCGTCGGCGAGTTCGGTCCGGCCGGGTGCACGCAGGGCGCCCCCGGCGGGGAGGTGCCGGCGGGCGACCAGCCAGGCGGCCAGGCAGACCGGGAGCTTGACGAGGAAGATCGCTCGCCAGCCGAGGTGGTCGAGCAGCAGCCCTCCCAGGGCGGGACCGGTGACAGCCCCGAGCGGCCCCAGTGTCGCGGGCACGCTCATCGCCCGGGCCCGGAGCTGTGGCCGCACCGAGCGCATCGCCAGCACCGGCATCAGGACGAACAGCAGGGCACCGAAGGTCCCCTGGACCACCCGTGCCACGATCAGCGCTCCGGCCCAGGGCGCCGCGGCGGCGGCGACGCTACCCAAGGCGAACCCGGCGACGGCGGTCAGCACGGCGGGCCGGGTGCCGACGGCGTCCAGCCAGCGGCCGGCGGGCAGGAGCAGGGCCACCAGGGGGAGCTGGTAGCCCAGGACGGCCCACTGGGCGATCGGGGCGGAGATGTCGAAGCCGTCGGCGATGTCGGCGAGTGCGATGTTGACGATGTTCATGTCGAGCATCGCCACGAACGACAGCATCCCGGCCACCGCGACCAGGCTCCAACGGTCGTCCTCCGTCTGCAGCACCTCGTGCGCCGTCGGCGCGCTCACCGGGCGATTCCCGTGACGCCGGGTCTGAACCGCTGCGAAGCACGTCCGTCGAACCGCACACTGGGTCCTTCCTCCTGGAACCGGACACCGTCGGCGACGGCACCCGGCACACGAGTCGGACCGGAACCCCGAGAAGTTCCGAACACTCGCATGATTCCTTCCGGACGGAGGCCGGCACCGCGGCGGGATCTCGCCCGCCGGCCCGAAGCCGAATCAGGAGCCGGAAGCGAGCGTACGGGTGACCGGAGAGACCACAGACCCTTATTACGCATAAAATGCAGTTGCACATGATTGGCAATAAGGGGTGCGGACAGATGGTTGGATCACCGGTGGTGCTGGGAATCGAGTCCTCCTGCGACGAGACCGGCGCCGGGCTCGTCCGGGGCGGCCGGCTGCTCGGGCAGGCGGTGGCGTCCAGCATGGACGAGCACGCCCGCTACGGCGGCGTGGTGCCGGAGATCGCCGCCCGCGCACACGTCCACGCGATGGCCCCGGTGGTCGGCGAGGCGCTGGATCGCGCCGGGCTCACCCTGGCCGACGTCGGCGCCGTCGCAGTCACCACCGGCCCGGGACTCTCCGGCGCCCTGCAGGTCGGGGTGGCGGCGGCCAAGGGCTACGCCTTCTCCCTCGGCGTCCCGCTGTACGGGGTGCACCACCTGGCCGGGCACGTCGCCGCCGCGACGCTCGACGGCGGGCCGCTGCCCGACCCCTGCATCGTGCTCATCGTCTCCGGCGGCCACACCTCGCTGCTGCTCGTGCGCGACCTCGCCCGCGATCCGATCGTCCACCTCGGCGACACCCTGGACGACGCGGCCGGCGAGTGCTTCGACAAGGTCGCCCGCATCCTCCACCTGCCCTACCCGGGAGGGCCCGCCGTCGACCGCGCCGCCCGCGACGGCGACCCCCGCTCGGTGCGCCTGCCCCGCCCGCTCAGCGGCCCGAACGACCCCCCGTACGCCTTCTCCTTCTCCGGCCTCAAGACCGCCGCCGCCCGCTGGGTCGAGGCGCAGCGCGCCGCCGGCACCGAACCCCACGTGCCCGACGCGGCCGCCGCCCTCCAGGAGGCGATCGCCGACACCCTCACCCGCAAGGCCGTCCGCGCCTGCACCGACCACGGCATCGACACCCTCGTCGTGGTCGGCGGCGTCGCCGCCAACTCCCGCATCCGCGCTCTCACCGAACAGCGCTGCAGCGCCGCGGGGATCGCCCTGCGCGTGCCGTCGCTGCGCCTGTGCACCGACAACGGCGCGATGATCGCCGCCGTCGGCGACCTGCTCGTACGCGCCGGCGTCGAGCCCGCGCCGATGGACCTCTCCATCGATCCCTCCGCCCCGCTGGAGTACGCCTCGCTCACCCCGCTCGCCGGCATGCGCGCCGCATGACGACCACAGCGGCACGGCGCCTCGACCGTGCCGAGCTGCTCGGCCTGGAGGCGGACATCCACTCGGTGTACGCACAGGCCTTCGGCGCCGCCCTCCATGACACGAGCCTGCCGGACGCGGACACCCGCGCGCCGACGCGGCCGTCCGCCGGGCAGCAACGGTCGGAGCCGTTCCGTGATGTCCCTGCGATCACTGACGCATGGGTATCCGTCCGTCCTCACCGACAGGCTTCGCATCCTCGTCCGCCGGTCACGTGTCGACCGCCCGGCATCGGTCCACTTCGCGCGTTACCCCGGGCCTGCGGACCCGCCGGTCCGGGTTCAGCACCGACCGGCAGTGGACGCCCGGACGTTCAGCGCCCAGTCGTGACGCCGGACGACGCCGGGCTCGGCCGTCCCCGTCAGCAGGTCACCGAGCAGGGCCGCGCAGGCGCGCCCGTACTCCGCGGCCCGCAGGTCGACCGCCGTCACCTGCGGGCTCGAACCCCGCGCCGCCGCGCCGTCCACGCACGCGGCCACCAGCAGGTCGGTCCCCGCCACCAGGCTCGCGTGTGCCGCGGCCGCGAGCACCCCGGGCACCGCGCCGTCGGGGGCGCACACCACCGCGTCCAGGCCCGGAACACCGGCGATCAGGTCCGCGGTGGCGGCCTCGGCCTCGGCCGGGGTGGCCGCGAACGGCACCGTCCGCACGACCACCTCGACGCCCTCGCGGAGGCTCCAGGCGTCGGCGGCCGCCCGCAGCGCGGCGGCCCAGTCGGAGCCCGGGCCGGGCACGAGCAGGGCGGGGCGGCGGGCGCCGCGCTCGGCGAGGTGGTCCAGCAGGGCAGCGAGCGAGGCGGCGTTGTCGCACACCACGGCGCCGCTGGGCGCGGCTCCACCGCCGAGGTAGCGCTCGCCGGTGACGACCGGCACGCCCGCGTCCAGCAAGTCCGGGACGGACGGGTCGTCGACCTCGGGGTCGATCACCAACAGGCCGTCCACACGGGAGGAGAGCGCCCCGCCGGACGCCGTGCCGGGGGCCAGGAGGACGAGGTCCAAGCCGTCTTCCCTGGCCCGCTCGACCGCGCCGAACGCCAGGTTCATGTAGTAGTCCAGGCGGGTCCCGGTGCGCGGCAGGTAGAGGCCGATCGCTCCGGTGCTGGACCGGCGCAGGCTGCGCGCCGCGGTGTTCGGCCGGTAGCCGAGCTCCCGGGCCACATCCAGGACGCGCTCGCGCGTGGTCCCGGACACCCGGCCGGAACCCCCGAGCGCATTGGAGGCGGTGCTCTTCGACACGCCGGCCGCCCGGGCCACGTCGATCAGGGTCACGGAGCGGCTGGTCACAGCCCGGAAGTCTAGACGCAGCCCTGCGCCGATCCCCTGGTCCGGCGCTCCCCTCCCTTGCTGGAACGTTCCAGCAATGCTTAGAGTGCACCCGCTGGAACGTTCCAGCGAGCGTCCGACCTCTGACGTGATCAGTGCGACCGGAGGCGCGGCCGGGCGCGATCGGCCGACGCCCGACGGTTCGTACTCTCCGACCCGACGATCCTGGAGACATCCGCATGACGCGGGGATTCGATGTTGTAGAGACCTGTATCGCCGACCTGCGCGCGGCGCTGGAGAAGGGCGAGACCACCGCGGTCGGGCTGCTCGACGCCTACCTCGCGCGGATCGAGGCGTACGACCGGCCCGGCACCGCCACCGCCCTCAACGCGATGGTCGTGATGAACCCGGACGCCCGCGCCGAGGCCGAGGCCTCCGACACGCGCCGCGCCCGCGGCGAGACCCTCGGCCCGCTGGACGGCATCCCCTACACCGCGAAGGACAGCTACCTCGCGAAGGGCCTGACGGCGGCCGCCGGCTCGCCGGCGTTCGAGCACCTCGTCGCCCAGCGCGACGCCTTCGCCATCGAGCGACTGCGTGCGGGCGGGGCCGTCCTCATCGGTCTGACCAACATGCCGCCGATGGCCAACGGCGGAATGCAGCGCGGCGTGTACGGCCGGGCGGAGAGCCCGTACAACGCCGACTGGCTCACCAGCGCCTACGGCTCCGGCTCGTCCAACGGCTCGGGCACCGCCACAGCGGCGTCGTTCGGCGCCTTCGGCCTCGGGGAGGAGACCTGGTCCTCGGGCCGGGCGCCCGCGTCCAACAACGCACTGTGCGCCTACACGCCCAGCCGCGGCGTCATCTCGGTGCGCGGCAACTGGCCGCTCGTGCCCACCATGGACGTCGTCGTCCCGCACACCCGCACCATGGCCGACCTGTTCGAACTGCTCGACGTCATCGTCGCCGACGACCCGGACACCCGCGGCGACCTGTGGCGCGCGCAGCCGTGGGTGCCGCTGCCCATGGCGTCACAGGTGCGCCCGACCTCGTACCCGGCGCTCGCACCCGCCGACGCGCAGACCGCACGCGCCGCGCTCGCCGGCAAGCGCGTGGGCGTCCCCCGGATGTACATCAACGCCGACCCCGAGGCCGGAACGAACCCCGACGGCGGCATCGGCGGCCAGACCGGCCGGCCGATCGACACCCGCCCCTCGGTGATCGCCCTGTGGGAGGCCGCGCGCCGTGACCTGGAGGCGGCCGGCGCCGAGGTGGTCGAGGTCGACTTCCCCGTCGTGTCGAACTACGAGTCGGACCGCCCCGGCGCGCCCTCGCTGTTCACCCGCGGCCTGGTCAGCCGTGACTTCCTCACTGTCGAGATCGAGGACCTGTCCGCCTGGGCGTGGGACGACTTCCTGCGCGCCAACGGCGACCCGGCGTTGGCCACCCTGGCCGAGGTCGACGGCGCCCGCATCTGGCCGCCCAAGCAGCCGGACGAACTCCCGGACCGCTACGCCGGCTTCGACGACACGATCAACGACTACCCCCGCTTCGTGAGCGAGCGCCCGTACGCGTCCTTCACCGACATGCCGCACCTCGAACAGGGACTGCGCGGGCTGGAGGAGACGCGCCGGATCGACCTCGAACTGTGGATGGACGACCTTCACCTCGACGCGGTGGTGTTCCCCACCGCCGCCGATGTGGGCCCCGCGGACATGGACGTCTGTGAGGCGTCCGCCGACCTCGGCTGGCGCAACGGCGTCTGGGTCGCCAACGGCAACCTGGCGCCCCGCCACCTCGGCATCCCGACCGTGACCGTGCCCATGGGCACGATGACGGACACCGGCATGCCCGTCGGGCTGACCTTCGCCGGCCGCGCCTACGACGACAACGCCCTGCTGGCCCTCGCCGCAGCCTTCGAGGCGACGGGCAGCCGCCGGACGGAGCCGCCGCGCACTCCCCGACTGTCGGCGTAGTGACACGCGGGCGTGGGGGGGGGGCCGGCCGGGGGGGGGGCGCGGCCCCCCCCCCCCCCCCCCCCCCCCCCCCCCCCCCCCCCCCGCCCGGCCCCCCCCCCCCCCCCCCCCC
>NZ_JBIVDY010000041.1:0-34116 GCF_044747365.1 Kitasatospora sp. NPDC090091 | reverse complement strand
GGAGTGGTCCGCGCCACACGGGTGTGGCTGTGAGGCCGGGCACATCGTCGACGCCGCGTCACGCCCCCGCGTCGGCGTGTGCACGAACGGGTGGCAGGTGACCCGTCCCGGGGTGGCCCGCACCACAGCCCTCACCCACCGCACGCATCCGGCCGACTCTTCGTGACATTCGACCGGAATCGGCGGGTGCGCGACCGGTCGGGCGCCTAGGGTGGCTGCCATGTCTGGCTACGAGCTGCAGCGCATCAACGCCTTCCTCGCCGGATTCGCCCGCCGGCAGGCCGAGTACACGGCCGACATCCCCGGCGGGTTCGCCGTGTTCGACGACCGCTTCGCCGAGTCGTGGTCGCACAACCAGGTGTTCGTCGACCGTGCCGGCGCGGACCCGGACGCGCTGCCGGGTCTGGTGGACGAGGTGATGGGGGAGCGGTCGTTCCGCCTCGTCTCCGTGCTCGACGGCGCCTTCGGGGAGGCGTGCGTGGCTCCCTTCGAACGGGCCGGCTACCGGCACCACACCTACCTGGTGATGCTGCACACCGGCCCGGTCCCCGTTGAGGGCGGGCGCACGGCCGAGGACGTCGACCTGGAGGCGATCCGCGCGCCGCTCTCCGCACGGTGGCGCACCCTCCTGCCCGAGGCCGGCGACGACGTGATCAGCATGCTGGTCGACCGCCGCCGAACGCGCTGGCGGGGGGCCACCCGCGTGCAGCTCCTGGGTTCACGGGCGGAGAACGGCGAGGTGGCCGCCTGGGGCGACCTCTACCTCGAACCGACCCTCGGCATCGCCCAGGTGGAGGACCTGATGACCGCCGAAGCCCACCTGCGGCGCGGCCACGCCGACGCCGTCCTCACCACCGCCCTCCGCCGAGCGGCCGCCGCCGGCTGCGGCACCCGCTTCCTGACCGCCGACGCCGACGACTGGCCGCGCCACTGGTACGAGCGCCGCGGTTTCACCCCCATCGGCCACTCCCACGGCTTCCAGCGCACCTGACCTGGGCCGTGCCGGACCCGGCCGGATCACCGTCGCCCGGGGGCCCGCAGGAACCGGAGCGTAGGTTCAGCTGCGGCACTGTCGGCGGTGATCGATATCGTCTGCGCACCTGATCACCGAGGAGCACAGACCATGAGATCCCCCGACGAGCTGGACCACGTCCAGTGGCACGCCCTGACCCACGCGTACGGCTCCGCAGAGGACGTGCCCGAGCTGATCAGGGACCTCTACCGGGAGGACGGGGAGACGGTCGACGAGGCGATCTACGAGCTCTACGGCAACATCCATCACCAGGGCACCGTCTACGAGGCGTCGGCACCCGCCGTCCCCTTTCTCGCCCACGCCGTCCGGCACGTCCCGGCCAAGCGCGACGAGTTGCTGATGCTGCTCGCCGTCCTCGCCGACCACGACCCGGCCATCGTCGACTCGCCCCACTGGCGCACGGGCCCGCGCGCCGCGATCTGCGCCGAGCTCTGCCGGGTCCTCCCGGACCTGCTGCCCTGCCTCGGGGATCCGGAACGCGGGGTGCGCCGGGCCGCGCTGCGGGTGGTCGCCGTCGTGGCCGGTCAGCTCCCGGCCGAGCTGCGCGACGAGGTCGTGGCGCAGCTCGACGAGCTGTACGACACTGATCCCGTCCCGGCGGTGCGGGCGGATGCGATGGTCGTGCTGTTCAGGTTCGGCCGCGAGCTGGAGCCACTGGCCAGCCCCTTGGCCGAGGTCAGGTTGGCCGGCGCCGTGATCGCGGCCGAGCAGTCCGGGCCGCCGTACTCGGCGGAGCTGGTCGCGGTCATCGCCGAGGACGGTGCCGAACCCGACCCGGGCGACGACGACTTCCCCTGGTCCAGCACCACCACCCAGGGCGAGCAGCTGATCCGTCTGCTCACCCGGGATCCGGACGCCTGCCTCGCCGTTGCCTCCCGATGGATCGCGGCCGGGGACCTCGGCTCGCGCGGCTCCTGGCTGGCCGAGCGGGTCGCCGAGACCTGGCGCGATCATGAGCCCGAGGTCCTCGGCCTGCTGATGGCGGCCCTGCCCCATCAGCGGGACAATGCCGCTCTCGCCGGCCGCCTCCGGGAGGCCGGCCACTGGATCGAGCTCCTGCCCGAGCCCGGCGGTGACCTACGGGACGCGCTGCACCAATACGCGTGTGCCGATGACGAGACTGCCGAGCCCGCGCTCATCGCCCTGGCGCGCTCCCGCGATCCCCGCGCCGTGGAGCTGGTGCTGGGCCGGCCCGGTGCACGGCCGCTCGCGGCGGCCGCGCAGAGCTTCCCGGAGGCGGCCGACCGGCTGATACCCGCGATCCGCCGCGAGCTGGCCGCGGGTGCCACCGGGAACGACGGCATCGCCTTGGTCCAGGCGCTCGTAGCATTCGGCTCCAGCGCACGCCAGGCCCAGCCCGAGCTGGTCGAGTGCCTTCGTACTCGCCGCGCGGCCATCGTCGCCGCCCGCCAACTCGGGCTCAACGGCCTACGGACACCGGAGGTCACCGAGCTACTGGCCGAAGCCGTCCGGAGCACCGACGCCTCGCTGAGCTGCGCTGCGGCCGTGGCCCACTACCGGCTGACGAAGGACGCCGATCCGGCGCTGCGCGTCTTCGAGGAGCTGCTTTCGGACAGTGGCCGGAACCATTGGTATCTGAGCAGCCTGGAACCGCTGGGCAGCGCCGCTGCTCCGCTGCTTCCGCTCGTCGAGGAACTGCTGGAGTCCGGGCACGAGTGGACGCGGACGACTGCCGCCGAGGCCCACCACTCGATCACGGGTTCCCCGGACCGCGCCGTGCCTCTCCTCGCCGAGCTTGTCGCGCCCACGCCGGTCGGCCTGCGGGCCCTCAAGGCCCTCGCTGCCATCGGCCACGCCCCTGAGGAGCTCCGTCCCACCCTTCGTGCGTTCTCCTTCTCCCCGCTCCGTGTGCTCGTCGACTCGCCCTACTCCGGACAGGACCACCCGGACGAGGAGCTCCGCGCCTCGGCCCGGAGCCTGCTCGCCGCAGGCTGAGGGTCTCCCGTGGGTGATCACGCGCTCCGTGCCGGACCCGGCCGGACGAAAACCCGGTCGCCAAGCGTGGAGCTGATCACTACGGTGTGACGCCACACGGGATCGAGCCCGCTGCGCGACAGCCGTCACGGAGGTGCCATGCCCCTGCAGATGAAGCTCACGGCGATAACACTCGACTGCGCAGATCCCGAGGAGCTGGCCGCGTTCTACCGGGAGGCCACCGGGTTCGAGCCTCACCCGAAGTCCGACGGCGACTTCGCCGGCCTCACCCGTGCGGACGGGCTCTTCATCGGCTTCCAACGGGTCGACGACTACCGGGCTCCGCGGTGGCCCGACCGGACCGCGCCGCAACAGGTGCACCTCGACTTCGCGGTCGCCGATCTCGACGAGGCCGAGGCCCTGCTGCTGGAGCTGGGCGCCGTCAAGCCGGCGTTCCAGCCGGGCGGCGACAGATGGCGGGTACTCCTCGATCCGGCCGGACACCCCTTCTGCCTGACCGGCGGAGGCTGACGGCAATAGCCGGGCCGCACCGAGCCCGGCCTCGGGCCCCCGGTCCGGCTCCGGGGCGAAGGCGCTCTGGACGGCCCTGGTGCCCCGGCCGGGAGCGAGGCCGGGGCACCAGAGGCAACCGGGGACAGCGGAACATCGGAGGCGGTGCGCCCCCGGCACGCGCCCCCTACACCGTGGCCCGGCCGGCCGCGGTGGTCTGGCGGGTGGCCGGTGCGGCGCTGCCGCCTCCACCGTCCCCGGCCACCGCGTCGAGGGCACGGAGGATGTCCTCGACGCTCTGCTTGGCGTCGCCGAAGAGCATGCCGCTGTTCTCCCGGAAGAACAGCGGGTTCTGCACCCCGGCGTAGCCGGACGCCATGGACCGCTTGAACACGATCACCTGCTCCGCCTCCCACACCCGCAGCACCGGCATGCCGGCGATCGGGCTGGAGGGGTCGTCGGTGGCGGCCGGGTTGACCGTGTCGTTGGCACCGATGACCAGGACGACCGAGGTTTCGACGAAGTCGTCGTTGATCTCGTCCATCTCCAGGACGATGTCGTACGGCACCTTCGCCTCGGCGAGCAGCACGTTCATATGACCGGGCAGCCGGCCCGCGACCGGGTGGACGCCGAAGCGGACCTCCACACCGCGCTCGCGCAGCCGGCGGGTGAGCTCCGCCACCGGGTGCTGCGCCTGCGCCACCGCCATGCCGTAGCCGGGGGTGATCACGACGGACCGGGCCTGCGCGAGCTGCCGGGCCGCCTCCTCGGCGCGGATCTCGCGGTGCTCGCCCTGCTCCTCGCCCCCGCCCGAGGGGGCCTCGATGCCGAAACCGCCGGCGATCACGGAGAGGAAGGAGCGGTTCATCGCCTTGCACATGATGTACGACAGGTAGGCACCGGACGAGCCGACCAGCGCGCCGGTGACGATGAGCAGGTTGTTGTCCAGCAGGAACCCGGCCGCCGCCGCGGCCCAGCCGGAGTAGCTGTTGAGCATGGAGACGACGACGGGCATGTCGCCGCCGCCGATGGAGGCGACCAGGTGCCAGCCGAGCGCCAGCGCCAGCACCGTCACCGCGATCATCAGGCCGAGACCCGGGCTGACGGTGAACCAGACCGTCAGCGCGACGAACGCGGCGAGCGCGCCGAGGTTCAGCACGTTCTTGCCGGGCAGCACCAGCGGACGCGAGGCGATCCGGGCGGACAGCTTGAGGAAGGCGACGACGGAGCCGGTGAAGGTGACCGCGCCGATGAAGATGCCGATGAACACCTCGGCGTGGTGGATGCCCAGCAGGTCGCCGGCGACGGCGGTCTGGCCGGAGCCGTGCGACTCCACCTCCAGGTAGCTGTTCCAGCCGACCAGCACCGCGGCGAGGCCGACGAAGCTGTGGAGCACCGCGATCAGCTCCGGCATCTGGGTCATCTCGACCTGCCGGGCCCGCCACAGGCCGATCGCGCCGCCCAGCGCCATCGCGACGACGATCAGGGTGACCGCGCCGGCGGTGATGCTGCGCGAGGCCACGATCACGGTGGCGACCAGGGCGAGCGCCATGCCGGCGATGCCGTAGCCGACACCGGCGCGGGACGTGCGGTGCTGGGACAGCCCGGCCAGACTCAGGATGAACAGCAGTGCGGCGACGAGGTCCGCGGCATGGGCGGCCGTCGTGGAAGTCATCGGGGCTCAGCCTTTCGAGAACATGGACAGCATGCGGCGGGTGACGGCGAAGCCGCCGAAGATGTTCACGCTCGTCAGCAGGATCGCCACGAAGGACAGCACGGTGACCAGCGCGCCCATGTGCCCGATCTGCAGCAGGGCGCCGACCACCACGATCCCGGAGATCGCATTGGTCACCGACATCAGCGGCGTGTGCAGGGCGTGGTGGACCTTCCCGATGACGTAGTAGCCGATGACCACGGCCAGCGCGAACACCGTGAAGTTCTCCGCGAGCTGGGCCGGGGCGTAGGCGACCAGCAGGAACATCGTCAGCATGCCGGCGCCGATCAGGCCGAACCGGGCCGCCGGGGTGAGCCGGGGATTCTTCGGTTCCGCGGCCGCCGGGGCGGCCGCGGGCTGCGCGGCGGCAGCGGCGGGCGCGGCCGAGACCGCCACGGGCGGCGGCGGCCAGGTGATCTCCCCGGCGCGGACCACGGTCACGGCGCGCTGGACCACGTCCTCGAAGTCGATCACCAGCTGCCCGTCCTTGCCGGGCGTCAGCAGGGTGAGCAGGTTGACCAGGTTGGTGCCGAACAGCTGCGAGGCCTGGGCGGGCAGCCGGGCGGCGAGATCGGTGTAGCCGATGATGGTGACGCCGTTGCCGGTGACCACCGTGCGGCCCGCGACGGTGCCCTCGACGTTGCCGCCCTGGGCGGCCGCCATGTCGACGACCACGCTCCCGGGCTTCATCGCTGCCACGTCCTCGGCGGTGAGCAGCCGCGGCGCGGGCCGGCCGGGGATCAGCGCGGTGGTGATGACGATGTCCACGTCCTTGGCCTGCTCGTGGTAGAGCTCGGCCGCGGCGCGGTCGTAGTCGGCGGAGGTCGCCTTGGCGTAGCCGTCGGTGCTCGCCTCCTGGACGACGTTCACGGCGAGGTACTCGCCGCCCAGCGACTTCACCTGGTCGGCGACCTCGGGCCGCGGGTCGGTCGCCCGGACGATCGCCCCCAGGCTGGAGGCGGCGCCGATGGCGGCGAGCCCGGCCACACCGGCGCCGGCCACCAGGACCTTCGCCGGGGGGACCTTGCCCGCGGCCGTCACCTGGCCGGTGAAGAATCGCCCGAACACGTGGGCCGCCTCGATCACGGCCCGGTAGCCGGCGATGTTCGCCATGGAGCTGAGCACGTCCATCGACTGCGCCCGCGAGATGCGGGGCACCGCGTCCAGCGCGAGCGCGGTGACCGGACGCGAGGACAGCGCCTTCAGCAGCTCGGGCCGCTGCGCCGGGGCGAGCAGGCCGACCACGGTCGCGCCGTCCCGCAGACGCTCGATCTCCGCGGTGGACGGCGCGTTGACCTTGAGCACGATGTCGGCGCTCCACGCGTCCGCGATGTGCGCGCCCACCGCGGTGTAGGCGTCGTCGGTGAACCCGGAGGCCGCGCCGGCCCCGGACTCGACCGCGACCTCGTAGCCGAGCGCGAGCAGCCCGCGCACCGTGGACGGTGTCGCGGCGACCCGGGTCTCCCCGGCGGCCGACTCGGCGACCACGCCGATGCGCCGCGGGGGGTGGTGGGTGGCGTCCTGTGCAGACATCACTCGTGCCTCTCTCGTCGGAGGAGCCGTTGACGGCGGTTCTGCGAACACGGGGGAGGAGAGTCCTTCCCTCTTGGACGCAGGAACCTACATGCCGGGGCCCGACAGGGGGACGGGGCGAAGCCGTGACGTCCTTCACCTGTTCGCGCCCCGAGGTGCCCGGATTGGCCGGAATCCGGCGCCACCCGGGGCACCGCAGGGGCCGGTCGGGACGGCCGTGAGGCCACCGCCGCGACGGAAGTAGGCTCTCGGCTGATCACACCATCGACGAGGGAGAAGACATGGGTCAGAAGATCATCCGGTTCTCGGATCTGACGGGGAAGCACGCGGAGAACGAGGCTGACCTGGTACGCATCGTGGTCCGCGACCACCCCGACCTGGCGGACGGCCCGGTCGAGATCGAGGCGCTGGCCGACGAGCTCACGGCGGTGGAGGAGCACGCGCTCGACCTGGTGACGATCGAGCTGCACCACCCGGACGCCGAGGAGCCGGAGACGGTCGTCCTGGAGGCCGAGGTGTTCGACCGGCTGGCCTCGGCCGTTCCGATGGCCGAGGTGCTGCGTGGGGCCAAGCGGGTGACCCGGACGCTCCCCGCCCAGGGCGCGGCACCGGCCGCCGCCAAGGAGCGGCCCAACTACGCCAGCCCGGAGCACGCCGGCAAGCCGCACAAGGGGCGCACCACCGACGCCGAGAAGCAGGTCGTCCGGCAGCACCTGGACGAGATCAACGAGCGACTGGCCGCCGCGGGCATCCGGACGATCGACCTCGGCAACGCCGAGCACGTGAGCCGGTACGGCCTGGAGGAGCTGGCCCGGGAGCGCGGCGTCACGCTCGGCTGACCGGCGCTCGCCCCGGGCCGGCCCGACAGCTCCGGCCCGGCCCGGGGACCGCCGCCCGCCGCGCCCGGCGCGGCGTCAGGGCAACTGCCGCAGCCAGGAATCGACCGCCGCAAAGTCGGCGGCCACGAGACCACGGCGCGCATCGACCCGATGCAGCAACGCAGGCCCGGGGTGGTGGGCAGCGACCCAGTCCCGGTCGGCTTCACGCACCTCGTCGTCCACCCAGACGAACGAGCGTCCGGCGGCCCACGCCACCAGCGTCCGCGTCTTCCAGTGCAGGCCGTGCCTCGCGTCGTCCTCGTCGTCGGCGTCGGACGGCTCCGGCCAGACCACCACGGCGAGCTGTGGCAGGCCGAGGAGCGGGGCGAGGCAGTCGTTCGCGTCGGACATCCAGGTCGTGGCCCAGACGACCTCGCAACCAAGCGCGGCCAATCGGCGCCCGTGCTCTGGATCCACTCTGCCCAGCAGCGGATTCGCGGCGGCCGTGAGTGGGCCGGGACCGGCCGCGACGGCCGGATGATCGAAGGTCGGATACTCCCCGGGCTCCGCGCCGAAAGGGATGAGCGGGCCGTCGACATCGAGGAAGAGCAGCGGACGCTGCACAAAGCCGGTCACACCGGCACGATAGCGGCCCACCCGCGAGGGTCGTCGCGGCTCCGTTCGCCCCAACGAACAACAGAGGCAAGGAGTTCGCACTCCTTGCCACTCTCAACTTATAGCGCAGTGGGGGGCTTGCGGCAAGGCCCCCGTGCTGGCGCAGAATCGCTGGCCTAGACCTGGACCAGCGCAACTGGAAGATCGGCGAGGCACGCCCGACCCTCGCCGGATCGACCGCGGAACGGAGCTGCCGTGATGACCCCGACCCCACTGACGACCAGTGCGTTCGACCTCCCCGACCACCTCGCCGCCAAGGCCGACGAGGCCCTGATCGCCGGCGACGAGCAGCACTTCGCCGCAGTCTCGGCGAGCGTGGAGCAGACGATCGCCGAGCTGTCCGACCGCCTCGACGCCGTACGCAAGGCGCCCGGCGGCGTGGGCCGGGAGGCGATGGACCGGGACGCGGAGATCCACCGGCTGACCGGCCGGCTGCGCACCCTGCGCCGCTTCGGCCTCGACCTGTGCCTCGGACGCATCGTCGGCGCGGACGGCGCCGAGCCCCTCTACATCGGCCGGCTCGGCCTCACCGACGGCGACGGCCGCCGGCTGCTGGTGGACTGGCGCTCACCCGCGGCCGAGCCGTTCTTCGCCGCGACCCACGCCGACCCGATGGGCCTGGCCAGCCGCCGCCGCTACCGCTGGACCCGCGGCCGGATCGGCGACTACTGGGACGAGGTGTTCACCGCGGACGGCCTGGAGGGGCACGCCGCGCTCGACGACCAGTCCGCCTTCATCGCCAGCCTCGGCGCCAACCGGTCGTCCCGGATGCGGGACGTCCTCGGCACCATCCAGGCCGACCAGGACGCCGTCATCCGCGCCGGGTCCCGCGGCGCCCTGGTCGTCGACGGCGGCCCCGGCACCGGGAAGACCGTCGTCGCCCTGCACCGCACCGCCCACCTCCTCTACTCCGACCCGCGCCTGGGCCACCGCCGCGGCGGCGTGCTGTTCGTCGGCCCGCACCAGCCCTACCTGGCCTACGTCGCCGACGTGCTCCCCAGCCTCGGCGAGGAGGGCGTGCAGACCTGCACCGTGCGCGACCTCGTCGCCGAGGGCGCCGGCGCGGCGGCCGAGGCGGACCCGGAGGTGGCCCGGCTGAAGTCCTCCGCGGGCCTGGTGCAGGCGATCGAGAAGGCCGTCGGCATCTACGAGGAGCCGCCGACCGAGGGGATGGCCGTGGAGACCCACTGGTCCGACCTCTGGCTGAGCGCCGCGGACTGGGCGCAGGCGTTCGAGGCGCCGGAGCCGGGCACCCCGCACAACGAGGCGCGCGAGCAGATCTGGGACGAGCTGGTCGCGATCCTGATGGAGAAGAACGACGACGAGACGGTCTCGCCGGAGCTGTTCCGCAGGTCGCTGCTGCAGAACGAGGAGCTGGTCACCACCGTCCACCGCGCCTGGCCGGTGCTCGACCCGGCCGAGCTCGTGGGAGACCTCTGGACGGTCCCCGCCTACCTGCGGCTCTGCGCGCCCTGGCTCGGCCGCGACGAGGTCCGCGCCCTCCAGCGCACCGACGCCCAGGCCTGGACGGTCTCCGACCTGCCGCTCCTGGACGCGGCACGCCGGCGCCTCGGCGACCCGGAGGCCGCCCGGCGCAAGCGCCGGCAGACCGCGGCCGCCGCCGCCGAACGCGCGCGGATGGCCCGCGTCATCGACGACCTGCTCGCCGCCGACGACGACGGCGAGGGCGCCGTGACGATGCTGCGCGGGCGGGACCTCCAGGACAGCCTGGTCGACGAGGGCGCCCTGCCCGGCGCCGACCAGGACCGGCTCGCCGGCCCGTTCGCGCACATCGTCGTGGACGAGGCCCAGGAGCTGACCGACGCGGAGTGGCAGATGCTCATCCAGCGCTGCCCGTCCCGGAGCTTCACCATCGTCGGCGACCGTGCCCAGGCCAGGCACGGGTTCACCGAGTCGTGGCAGGAGCGGCTGGAGCGGGTCGGGCTGGACCGGGTCGGCCTCGCCTCGCTGAGCATCAACTACCGTACGCCGCAGGAGGTCATGGCGGAGGCCGAGCCGGTGATCCGGGCCGTGCTCCCGGACGCCAACGTGCCCACCTCGGTCCGCAGCAGCGGGGTGCCGGTCGTCCACGGCTCCGTGGCGGAGCTGGACGCCGTCCTCGACGGCTGGCTCGCCGAGCACGCCGAGGGGATCGCCTGCGTCATCGGCGATCCGTCGTTCCGTGCGACGCCCCGCGTCCGGTCGCTGACCCCGGAGCTGGCGAAGGGGCTTGAGTTCGACCTGGTCGTCCTGGTCGACCCGGAGCGGTTCGGCGAGGGCATCGAGGGGGCGGTCGGCCGCTACGTCGCGATGACCCGCGCCACCCAGCGCCTCGTCGTCCTCACGAGCCGCTGACTCCGCACCGCCCCTGAGCGTGTCTGACGATTCCCGCCGGGTGCGCGAATCGTCAGACACGCCCCTGCACCCGTCGGCCACACCGGGTGCGGGGGCAGGCTCCCCCGCCGCTGAGCGGCAGGGGGAGCCGGCCCCGAAGAGGCGGCTCAGCTGACGGGCGTGCTGATGGTCGCGGCGTTGTTGCCGGGGTCGGGGTCGGGGGTGGAGCTGGTGACCTTGGCGGTGTTGGTGACGACCGCACCGCTGGTGGCGACCGCCTTGACGACGATCGTGGTGGTGGTGTCGGTGCCGGCCGCGCGGGCACCGAGGGCGCAGGTGACCGTGTTGGTGGAGCCCGCGGGCGGGACGGTGCACGTGCCGGTGGACGGGGTGGCGCTGATGAACCGGGCGTTGGCGGGCAGGGTGTCGGTGAAGGTCACGTTGTCCGCGGTGGCCGGGCCGGCGTTGTGCACGGTGACGGTGTAGCTGAGGGAGGTGCCGTTGGGCACCGGCTCGGGCACGGCGCTGATCGACAGGGAGAGGTCGGCGAGCGGCCTGGCCACGGCCACGGTGTGACCGCTGCTGCCGGAGAGGGCGGTGACCCCGTCGAGGAGCCGCCCGCAGGGGGCGGTCTGCCCGGTGGCGCAGACCCGGACGGGCTTGTTCCGGTCGGTGGTGGTGCCGTCGCCCAGCTGGCCCTTGAAGTTGAAGCCCCAGGCGAGCGCGGTGGAGTCGGTGCGCACCGCCAGGGTGTGGAAGGCGGTCGAGCCGGCGGCGACGGCGGAGATGCCGGACAGGTAGGTCGTGCAGGGCGAGGCCACGCCCGGCGCGCAGACCCGCACCGGAACGGACCGGTCCGTGTTGGTGCCGTCCCCGAGCTCACCGCCGAGGTTGCTGCCCCACGTCCGGACGAAGCCGCCGCCGGTCAGCGCGATGCTGTGGTCCCAGCCGGCGGCGATGCCGGTGATGCCGCCCAGCAGGCTCCCGCAGGGCGCGGTCGCACCCAGGGCGCAGACCTGCACCGGAGTGTTCGACGCGGTGGTGGTGCCGTCGCCGAGCTGGCCGCGCGCGTTGTCCCCCCAGGCGAGCACGGTGCCGTCGCTGCGCAGCGCGAGACTGTGGCTGACGCCGGCGGCGACGGCGGTGATGCCGCCCAGGTAGCTGCTGCACCCAGCGGCGCAGACCTGGACGGGAGTGTTCGACGAGGTGTTGCTGCCGTTCCCGAGCTCACCGCTGAAGCCGTTGCCCCACGCGACGACGCTGCCGTCGGAGCGCAGCGCCAGGTTGTGCGTGTAGCCCGCCGAGACGGCGACCACGTCGGTCAGCGGTGCACTGCAGTCGCCCGGCGCGCAGACGTACACGGGCACGGCCTGGTCGTTGGCGGTGCCGTCACCGAGCTGCTGGTTGAGGTTGCTGCCCCAGGTCACGACGGTGCCGTTGGCGCGCAGGGCCGCGGTGTGCAGGTAGCCGGCGGAGACGGCGACCACGTCGGTCAGCGGGCCGTTGCAGCTGACCGGGGCGCAGACCTGGACCGGGGTGGTGCTGTTGGTGGAGGTGCCGTCGCCGAGCTTGCCGACGTAGTCGGAGCCCCAGGTGACGACCGTGCCGTCGGAGCGCAGTGCCACGCTGTGGGTGTCGCTCGCGGCGACGGCGAGGACGTCCTGGAGCGGATTCGTGCAGGTCGCTGAGCCGCACACCCGTGCGGGGGTGGGGCTCTGGCCGGCGGTGGTGCCGTCGCCGAGCTGGCCGTACGCGTTGTCGCCCCAGGCGAGCGCGGTGCCCGGCACGCCCGGCCGGACGTCCCTGGCCTCCCGGGCCTGTGCCGTGGTGCCGTGCCACGCCGGGACCAGCAGCGCGGCCGCCAGCGTGACCGCGGCGAGGAGCGGGACCCTCAGGGGTGGGCGGTGTCGTGGTTCGAGCCGGTCTTCCAGGGCGGGCATGCGCGCTCCTCTCGCGGTGCCGGACCGCACCGGCGGACGCCGGCCGGCCGGGATGTCGCTCCACACCATGCGGGGCGGCATCGGCGCGAACGTGTCAGCGACACCTTGGGCTCACCCGTCCAGGGGGAGAGATGGCGCCGGCGGGCGGACATCCGGGGCCGGCCCGGGCCCGACCGGGGCCCGACCCGCCCGGGCCGGGCGCCGGGCGGGGCCCGACCCGCCCGGCAGCGCATCCGCCGCCCCGCACCGGGCGGCGGACGCGCCGGGGGTGCCCGGATGTACCCCGATGTGCCCCCGGTTGCGTGCCCCCGACGTCCCGTGGACTCAGGCGAAGTAGTGGCCCTGTTCCAGGTCGTCGAGGAGTCCCGGCCGGTGCGGCTCCCACCCGAACGACTCGCGGGTGAGCGTGCTGGACGCCGGCTGGTCCACCGCAAGGATCCCGCCGAGGAAGCCGAACTCCTCGGCCGGGACGGAGGCCGTCGGCAGGTGCAAGTGGCGGCCGATCACCCCGGCGATCTCGCGGACCGGTACGCCCTCGTCGGCCACGGCATGCAGAACCGATCCCGCCGGGGCCCGCTCCACGGCGAGCCGGAACAGGTGCGCGGCGTCCCCGACGTGCACGGCGGGCCAGCGTCCGGCCCCGTCGCCGACGTAGCCGGCGACGCCCCGGTCCCGGGCGATGGCCACCAGGCGGGCCACGAAGCCGCCGTCGCCCTCCCCGTGCACCGTCCGGGGCAGCCGTACGACGGACGAGCGGACGCCGTGCGCGGCCATGGCGAGGGCCGCCCGGGCGTTCGCCTCCCGGCCCGCCGCAGGTGAGCCCGGCGCGGCCCCGTCGCGCTCGGTCGCCGTGCCCCCGGGCACGGCAGGCGTACCGGAGGCGATGACCAGGGGCTTGCCGGACCCCTCCAGGGCTGCGCCCAGCGTCTCGATGGCCTGCGCGTCGGTCCGGATCGACGCCTCGAAGCGGCTGAAGTCGTGGACGAAGGCGAGGTGGACGACCGCGTCGGCGCCGGCGGCCCCGGCGCGCAGGGCGTCCTGGTCGGCCAGGTCGCCGCGGAGGACCTCGGCTCCGGCGGCGGTGACGGTGGCGGCCGACGCGTCCGACCTGGCGAGCCCGAGGACGTGGTGGCCGGCGCCGATGAGCTCGGGGACGACGGCGGAGCCGATCCAGCCGGACGCGCCCGTGACGAATACCCGCATGGCGGGACCTCCTGAAGAGTGATGTCAGTGACTGTCGTCAGACTACCTGCGATGACAGCGCCTGTCATCACGTATGATCACGGCATGGGTCGATGGGAGCCGAACGCGCGTGGTCGTCTGGCACAGGCGGCGCTGGAGCTCTACGCCGAGCAGGGGTTCGACCGCACCACGGTCGCGGAGATCACCGCTCGCGCCGGGCTGACCGAGCGCACGTTCTTCCGCCACTTCGCCGACAAGCGCGAAGTGCTGTTCTACGGCACGGAGATGGCGAAGGACCTGCTGGTGCGCGTCGTCGCGGAGGCGCCCGCCGCGGCGACGCCGATGGACGCGGTCGGCTCGGCCCTCGAAGCCGTGGCCGCGGTGTTCGAGGAGAACCCCGAACGCGTCCGACTGCGCGACGCGGTGGTCTCGGCCCATGCCGAACTGCGGGAGCGCGAGCTGGGCAAGCTCGCGGGGCTCGCCGAGGCGCTGGCCGACGCGCTGCGCGGCCGCGGTACGCCGGAGCCGGCCGCCAGCCTGGCCGCCGAGGCCGGGATCGCCGTGTTCAAGGTCGCCTTCGCGCGCTGGATCGGCGAGCCGGACCGGGCGGACCTGCCGGGGATCCTCCGAGCGTCGATGGCGGAACTCGGGACCGCGTTCGCGGCGCGCGCCTCGGTCTGACCGCGGCTCAGCGCCTGACCCGCGCGGGCGACAGCGGTCCCGCGCGCCGGTCAGCTGTGGTTGACGATGACGTAGATGCCCCAGCCGATCGCCGCCAGCACCACGGCGAAGCACAGGCCGGCGACGGTGTAGCCGAGCGGACCGACCGCGGCGCGGCCGGTCGCGGCCTCGCCCGCCTCGCCGCCCCCCGCCGGGGGATTGAGGGCGCGCACACCGATCGCGAACAGCGCCGGCAGGCCGGCACCGGTGAGCAGCCCCACGACGGCGATCCGCCACAGCGCGTCGAGGTTGATCCAGGAATTCACGAGGCCACCTCGTCCGCGGAGGGCGCCGGGTGGAGCGAACCCGTCCACGCGGCATTGACGTTCTCCGGCGTCACGGCCGGGTGGCGGGAGGCCGCGAAGAAGGCGATCGAGGCCAGTACCAGCAGGATGAAGATCACCACCACGCCCGCGGTCCCGCCGATCGCGTCCGCGACCCAGTAGGTCAGGGCGCCGACCAGCCCGGCGGCCGGCAGGGTGAGCACCCAGGCCACCACCATCCGGTGGGCGAGGTGCCAGCGCACCACCGCGCCCTTCTTGCCCACCCCCGCGCCCAGGATCGACCCGGTCGCCACATGGGTGGTGGAGAGCGAGTAGCCGAAGTCGGTGGAGGAGAGGATCACCGCGGCCGAGGCCGACTCACTGGCCATCCCCTGCGGTGCCTCGATCTCCACCAGCCCCTTGCCGAGGGCCCGGATGACCCGCCAGCCGCCGAAGTAGGTGCCCAGGGCGATCGCCACCGCGCACGAGGTGATCACCCAGGTCGGGGCGTTGGCCCCGGACTGTAGAGTGCCGTTGGCGATCAGCGCCAGCGTGATGACGCCCATGGTCTTCTGCGCGTCGTTGGTCCCGTGGGCGAGCGAGACCATGCAGGCCGAGCCGACCTGGCCGATCCGGAAGCCGTGCGCGCGGGGGCGCTCGGCCACGTGCCGGGTGAGGCGGTAGACGAGGTAGGTGCCGGCCGCCGCGATCGTGCCGGCGATCACCGGCGACAGCGCGGCGGGCACGATCACCTTGGAGACCAGCCCCTGCCACTTGACGGCCGAGCTGCCCGCCGCCGCCATCGTCGCCCCGATCACGCCGCCGATCAGGGCGTGTGACGAACTGGAGGGGATGCCGACGTACCAGGTGGTCAGATTCCACAGGATGCTGCCGGTCAGGCCTGCCATGACCACGTTGAGGGTCACGTCGGCGGTGTCGACCAGGCCGCTGGCGATGGTCGCCGCGACCGCGGTCGACAGGAACGCACCGGCCAGGTTCAGCAGCGCCGACACGGCCACCGCGACGCGCGGGGGGAGAGCACCCGTGACGATCGAGGTGGCCATGGCGTTGCCGGTGTCGTGGAATCCGTTGGTGAAGTCGAAGCCCAGCGCGGTGGCAACCACCAACGCCAGGACCACATCGTTGCCGGTCACGGGCACGAACCTAACCCGTGGCCGCGGCCGACCCCGCGACCGACACCGCAGCGTGCCGGGCCTCGTCGGGCATCATCCGTCCGGACGAATGCACGGCCGGAGCCGGGGGAGTACCCCCGTCAGAGTCAGGGCTTGGCGCGGTTGACACAGCATCACCACCCGCTCCGCCAGTGACCGGCGCCCTGGCCCGCGGCCGGGCCAGTCCCGTGATCGGGGCGACGCGGCGTCAGAAGGTGAACGTCATGCCCTCCTCGGCGGCGATCACCTCGCCCGGGAAGGTGGCCCGGGCCTCGGCGGTCGAGCGCGTGCGGTCGCTGCCGGGCCAGAAGTGGGTGAGCAGCAGGCGCTCGGCCCCGGCGCGGGCCGCCCACGAGCCGGCGTCCGCGGCACTCATCAGATGGGGGTCGCCGGCCGCGCCCTGGAGAGTGGCTCCGGCGATGAACAGGTCCGCGCCGGCGGCGAGCCGGGCGAGGGCCGGGTCCGGGCCGGCGTCGCCGCTGTAGGCGACGGTCAGGCCGGGTGCCGTCAGCCGCACGCCCGCGTGCGGGACGTGGTGCGGCAGCGGCGCGGTGTCGAGCCGGAACGGCCCCACCTGGTGGTCGGACGGCAGCGGGTGGACGTCGAAGACGTCGAGCAGGTCCTCCGTCGGTTCCATCGCCTGGACCCGTCCGACCACTCCGGGAGTGCAGTAGAGCGGCAGACGGGCGCCGCGCTCCGGCGCGAAGTAGCGTGCGCGGCACAGGGCGCTGAGGTCGGCGCAGTGGTCGGGGTGCTCATGGGTGATCACCACCGCGTCCACCTGCCCGGCGGCGCAGTGCTCCGCGAGCCGCGGGAACGTCCCGTAGCCGAGATCGAGGGCCAGCCGGAACCCGTCGTACTCCAGCAGGAAGCCGCTGGCGCTCCGCCCGGCCTCGGGCCAGGCGCCGCACGTCCCCAGAACCGTCAGTCTCCGCACCGGCCGATGCTCTCACGGGTGCCGTCGGGGGTCGACCGGGTTTGGCCCCGGCCGCCCCGACGCGCGACCCCGACCCTGACCCTGACGAACGTCGGCCGCCCGCCGGCTCAAGTGCGGCCGGGCGGTGCGGTCCTGAGCGACTGCAGGACGAGCGAGAGGCCGAACTCGAAGCGCTCGTCGAACGAGGCGTCCTCCAGGTGGGGGGCGACCCGGCTGAGGGCGGGGTGGCCGCCCGGGGCGAGCGCCCGGGCGAGCGTGTGCTCGTCGGCGGAGGCGGCGAGTGCCTGCTCCTCCTGGGTCAGGCCCAGTACGAGGTACTGGACGGTCCAGAAGGCCCAGGCGGCCTGCCGCTCGTCGAGGCCGCCGTCGAGGAGGGCGGTGACGGCGACCTCGGCGAAGGCGAGGGTGGCCGGCTCCGCCGCGTACGTCCCGGCGACGACGACGGCGCCGTCGCGGTGGTCCAGCAGGCAGCGCCGGTAGCGACGGGCGAGTTCGGCCACCCGCTCGTCCCAGGGCTCCGGCAGGTCGGTCAGCGGGATCCCGGCGAGGATCGCGTCGGCCATCAGCTCCAGCAGGCGGGCCTTGGTCTTGGCGTGCCACAGGACGGTGTTCATCCGTACGCCGAGCCGTTCGGCGATGCCGCGCAGCGAGACGCCGTCGGCGCCCTTCTCGTCGAGGAGTTCGAGGGCGGCCCGCACCACGGTGTCCGGGTCCAGCCCGGTGCGGGTGGAGGTCCGGGGTTGATTCTTGGTCACTGACCTAGTCTACTGGAGACATCGTACTTGGTCGGTGACCAAGAAGCGTGGCCGCAAAGAAGCATGCGGCCGAGACGCAGGGTGTTTTCGAGACGAGGTGTGTCCATGCAGGATGTCGTCATCGCCGGAGCCGGACCGGTCGGGCTCTGGCTCGCCGCGGAGCTGCGGCTGTACGGGGTCGAGGTGACCGTGGTCGAGACCCGGCCCGAACCCGACCCGCACTCCCGGGCCCTGACGGTCCACCCGCGGAGCCTGGAACTGCTGGCCTGCCGCGGAGTGGAGGGGCCGTTCCTCGCCGAGGGGCTGCGCGTACCGAACGGGCACTTCGCCGCCCTTACCAGCCGCATGGACTTCTCCGGCCTGGACAGCCCGTTCCCGTTCACCCTCGTCCTCCCGCAGGCCCGCACCGAGGCGCTGCTGGCCGATCACGCCCGCTCCGTCGGCGTCCGCCTGCTGCGCGAGCACCGGGTGGTCGGCCTGGCCCAGGACGACGAGGGGGTGACCGTCGACGTCGAGTCGCCGAACGGCCCGCGCACGTTGCGGACGGCCTACCTGGTCGGCTGCGACGGCACGCGCAGCACCGTGCGCACGGCTGCCGGCATCGACTTCCCGGGAACGGACGCCACCGTCTGGGCCTGGACGGCAGACGTCGTGCTCGACGAGCCGCCGAGCAGCCACACCACCACCAACCGGCACGGTGCCGTCATGGTCTTCCCGCTGCCCGGCGGAGGCCACCGCGTCGTCGGCAACGACGCGGACAGCGTCCGCACCTCGTCGACACGCCCCACCTTCGAGGAGCTGCGCGCCCGGGTGGTGCGGATCACCGGCACCGACTTCGGGATGCGCGAGGCGAACTGGATCTCGGTGTTCGGCAACACCACCCGCCAGGCCGAGCAGTACCGCCGGGGCCGGGTCCTGCTCGCCGGCGACGCCGCGCACATGCACTTCCCGTCCGGCGGTCCCGGGCTCAACGTCGGCCTCCACGACGCCTCGAACCTCGGCTGGAAGCTCGCCCAGACGCTGGCCGGCACCGCCCCCGCGGGCCTGTTGGACAGCTACCACACCGAGCGCCACCCCGTCGGCGCCGCAGTGCTGCGCAGCACCCGGGCGCAGACCGGCCTGATGACGACCTACACCCCCGAGGCGCTGGCCCTGCGCGAGCTCCTCGGTGAACTCATCGCCGAGGTGGGGGAGTTCTCCGCCGCACTGGCCGTCCGGGCCGCCGGACTCGCCGCCGTGTATCCGCCCGCGGACCCGGCCACGGCCCACCCGCTGACCGGGTCCCGTGCTCCGGACCTGGCCGTCGACGGGCCGGGCACCCTCTTCCCGCTGCTCCGGACGGGCCGGTACGTCCTGCTCGAACCGGCACCGGGCTCCGGCTCACCGTCGCTCGCGCCGCTCGCCCACGACGTCCGGCCCGGCCTCGACGTCCACGGCGCGCCGCCCGTCGAGGACCGTCCCCACTGGTCGGGCGTCACCGCCGCACTGGTGCGTCCCGACGGCCATCTCGACTGGCTGAGCACCGAGACGGACCGGACGGCCCTGCTGGCGGCGGCCCGTGAGGCGGTTGCCGCGACGGTCGCCCCCGCACTGGCCGCCGCCTGATGCGGGGCCCGGCCGGGTGTCCGCGGTCGCGCCGGCCCCCTCGCGATCGGGGAGAGCCGGCCGCCGCGACACCGGCCGGGCCGGGAGCGTGTCGGCTCCGGTCCGGGCCCCGTCCTGGGCCGCCGGGCCGGGTGCGTCAGCGGTACCAGCCGCGGATGCTGACGGCGCTCTCCCGGACGTCCGCCCGCCCGTCGCGGATCCGGGCGGCCAGCTCGACGGCCTGCTTGGGCTCCGCGGTGACGATCACGCCGGAGGCGCTGAGGTAGGAGGCGGCGACCACGGCGGCGAAGTGCTCGTTGGCGGAGTCCAGCGCCGGCACCCGGATGAGCTGGTGCATCAGCGCGGCCGCGCGCTGGTGCAGTGCGCCGTACACGGGCACCTCCATGACCTCGTCGACGTGGCGGGCGACCGCGGCGGCGAGGGTGCCGTAGTCGGTGACGTCCGGGTCGGAGGGCAGGAACTGGTGGGCGACGTCGAGCAGCCAGGCCCGGTCGATCCGCAGGGTCACGCGGCGTCCGCCGTTCCGGGCCGGGCGGCTTCCTTCGGGTAGGGGCCGAACTCGGCCTCGAAGGCCGGCGCCCACGCCTGGGCGAAGTGCGCCGCGGCGGTCAGGAACCGTTCGCGCCGCTCGTCCGCCTCCTCGGCCAGCACCTTGCGGGCGTAGTCCGGCAGGCTCATCCCCGCCGCCTCGGCCCGCTGTTCGAGAGCCTGATGGATGCTGTCGTCCAGGCGCACGTTCAGTTGCTTCATGCCCGCTAGCGTAGCCAGTGGTAGCACACGCTACAAGCACAGCGGGAGCGTCCTCCTCGGCCGGGTGCGGGCCGGGGCCGGGGTCGGGCCCGGGTCGGGGCCGGGCGGAGCCTTGACAGGGGCGGGGGCCGCCGTGAAACTCATCGCACGCGAACCGGTCGAGGGGATCGGCCGGCGCCGTCGCGGGAGAGCGGCGGACCGGGCGCGGCCGAGGTACGGCGGAGGTGCGGGCGCCGCCCGTCGGCTCGGCCGTGCGTCTTCCGGGCCCGGCGCCGCCCCCCGGGACACCGAACCCCGGGGACACCGAACCCCGGGCGTCGGAGGGCCGGGAGACCGGAGCGGCTTTCGCGGTGGCTTCGGGCGGGCCGCTGCCGGGCGAGTCCGGTCACGCCCCGACCCATGGAAACAAGAGGGGTTGTGCGCGATGGCACTTCCGGCGGAGTCCGGCAACGTTCCCCGGCGGCGTTCCGCCGGGGGCCTGCGCGGCAGATGGCCCGGCGCGGTCAGCCGCCCCGGCTCCGCGGAGTTCGAGGCCTCCGCCAAGAACTGGCTGTTCGACCTCGCCCCGGCGCGCTGGCGGCACGAGGAGGTCTTCCACCGCAACCCCGTCGAGCTGGCGTGCATGCTCCGCCTCCACCTGGACGCGGAGGTCCTGGCCATGCAGGCCGGGTTGAAGGCCCTGCGCACGGCCCTGGCCGGAAGGCTGCGGCGTGCCGACTCGGTCGAGATCATCGAGGCCTACGTCCGGGAGCAGACCTGGGCCAAGGGGATGCGCGAGCAGGTCGCGCTGGTCGAGGACGCGCTCCACCACGCCCTCGGCGGCGCCGCCCGCAAGCGGGTCGCCTGGCGCATCGTCAGCGGCCCCTGACCCGCCCCCGGCGCCGCTGCGCCCGCTGCCGTGGCCCTCGCGCCGAGGGCTCAGGCGGTGGCGGGGGCCTGCAGCTCGATCTCGCCGGGGCGCCAGGACCTGTCGAAGAAGGCGGGGAGCGGGCCGTAGAAGCGCAGGACGGCGAACCAGTTGCGGCCGGGCACGGTCTGCACCCAGTTGCCCTCGGGCACCCCGTCGGGGAGCACGGGGTCGAACCAGAGGCTGACCGACCCGTCCTCGTCCGGGACGGCGGCCGGGGTCGGACAGGCCTGGGAGCCGGCCCGGGGGAAGCGCTGGTCGGTGGCGAGCATCGAACGCGTCTGGCTGTCGTAGAGGGTGATCGACCAGAGGCGCCCGGCCGGCACCCCCGGCGGCAGGATCAGCCGGTACGTCCGATCGCCCTCCAGGGGAAGCCCGGTGGAGTCCACGGTCGCGCCGAGGTCCTGGGAGCCGAACCCGGGCAGATCCACGGACATCGCCGGGGTGACGCCGGTGGCGAGGTAGAAGAACGAGGCACGGGCGTTGAGGTGCCCGGCCCCGTGGGCGGGGGAGGGCGGGAGGCCGTCGGGGGTGGCCGGCGGCTGCGCCGCGCGGAAGCCGGACCCGCCGCCGAACAGCGGCGACATCCAGTGGGAGCCGGTGCCGGGGTAGAAGTCGAGGCCCTCGGCGGCGCGCGGCCGCATCGCCACCGCCCGCACGTACGCGTTGGCGGTCGCCGCGGCGTCCTCCAGCACGTCCTGCCAGTACCCGTCGGGGGCGAACGGGCGGTCCTTGGCGATCCCGACGGCGGCGAGCGGCGCGGCGGCCCCGAGGTCCGGTGCGGAGGCCGGTTCGGCCTGCACCGCCTCGTCGAGGAGGGTGAAGAAGGAGGCGTCCACCGGTGCGACGGTGTTGATCGCCAGCCCGCTGCCCTCCACGAAGCGCGGCGTGCGCGGCTCGGCGGGCGGGGTGAGGGCGCTGCGGCCGAGCAGGGCGGAGCCGACCGACGTCCCGTAGCCGCCGGGCGTGTACGGGGTGATCTTCAGCTGCTCCCGGATCCGGCGGGCCGCGGGCGCCGGGTCGTCGTTCTCCAGGAAGCAGCGCCCGAGGAGCCACACCCGGCTCGTCCGCACCCGGTGCACGAACATCCCGCCCTCGGGCAGCGGGCCCCGGTACCCGGGCCCGGCGAAGAGGTAGCGGCCGCCCTCGCCCCGGTCCGGCCCGGTCGTGCCCAGGTCCGTCACCCAGCGGAACCACATGTCGTCGGCGACGGCCAGGCAGTCGGGCGGGACGTCCACCACCACCGGGCCGCCGCCGAGGTCGAGGAAGGTCAGGAAGTGGACGGTGTCGGCGTTGGCGGTCAGGAACAGCGACCGGCAGTCCATCAGCTCCGAGAAGACCAGCACCTCGCCGTCGGCGACCCCGGCGGCGAGCATCGCCCTGCGCATCGCCCAGAGCGAGACGGCGGGCAGGCCGGCCCGGTAGGCCTCGACGGCGTGCAGGCGGTCCAGCCGGCCGTAGACCGCCGCCGCGGTCTCGGGCGTCGGCATGCCGTCGGCGAAGACGAAGGTGCCGGCCGTCGTCTTCACGGTGTCGGGGGTGACGAGGGAGGCGGGCACGGGGTCGATCTCGGGCACGGGGGTTCCTCTCGGCGCAGCCGAATACGGTCCGACCCTAGGCCCGTGGAACACATGGCGCATTTCGCCCGGCGGTGCCGGTGACCGGTCGGTGCCGGCACCCGATCGCTGCTTCGGCCCCGGGGCGAGCGGGGCCATTCGGGGGGTGCTGAATGGCGGACGCGCCGGCCCACAAGGTGCGAGACCCTGAGGTGTTCCTAGGGTGTTGAGCTGATGCGGCAGGGATTCGGGAAAGGGGTGGGGCCGATGGGTGAGGCGATCGGCTCGATGCTGACGTCGGCCGTCGGCATCGCGATCAGCCCGTTGCCGCTGATCGCGGTGATCCTCATGCTGGCGACACCGCGCGGCCGGACGAACGGCACCGCCTTCACCGCCGGCTGGGTGCTCACCCTCGCCGCCGTGGTGGCCGCGGTCGTCGCGGGCGGCAGCGGACTGAACACCGACGAGGCGAAGCCCACCTGGGCCCACTGGCTGAAACTCGCACTGGGCGTCCTGTTCGTCGTGCTCGCCGCGCGGCAGTGGCACGACCGGCCCCGTGCCGGCCGCGTGGCCGCGCCGCCGACGTGGATGCGCGCGGTCGACCGGTTCACGCCCGCCAAGTCCGCCGGTCTCGCGGCCGCGCTGGTCGCCGCCAACCCGAAGAACCTCGTCCTGGCGGTCGGCGGCGCGGTGTCGATCGCCACCAGCGGTGCGAGCGGCGCGGGCAAGACGGTGGCCGGTGCGCTGATGGTGGTCATCGGCTCGCTCTGCACCCTGGTTCCGCTCGGCGTCTACCTGCTCGGTGGCGACCGCGCGACCAGGGTGCTGGAGGAGTGGAAGGCGTGGATGGCCACCCACAACTCCGCGATCATGACCACCGTGCTGGCACTCCTCGGCACCAAGTACATCGGCGACGCCGTCTCCGGCCTCGCCTGAGCGCGGGCAGCGCCCGGATGCGCCCGGACCGGCCCGACGAGCCCGACCGTCCCGAGGAGCCCGACCGGCCGTCTCGGCCCGAGGAGCCGCACCGGCCTCGCCGACCACCTCGGCGCCGACGCCATCACCCTCACCGGCGGCCCCCTGCTCGCACCGCTCGACCGCGCCCACACCGAGGCCCGCGCCTGGTCGCGGGACGGGGGGACGGACAGTCCTGAGGTACGAGCGAGTGGGCCGGCGCTGTGTCGGTGCGTCTCCTACCGCGACGCGTAGCGGTGCAGGGCCGCGTCCAGGTACTCCGCGTGGGGGCCGGCCAACCGGTCCAGCTCGGCGGGTGAACCGACGAACGCGATCTCGACGAGCTCCCGCTCCGGCGGCAGCGCCGCGAACCGCTCGCACAGCAGTGCCCGCGGCAGCGCGGGCGCGAGGAAGAGCACACCGATGCTCCCGTACGGGCCGCGGGTGACCGCCCAGAGCGTCAGCTCCTCGGGCGCCGCGCGGACCCCGGTCTCCTCGACCAGTTCGCGGGCCGCCTCCCGGTGCAGGTCGGCGGTGTCCAACGGCCGGCCGTCCGGGCGCGGTTCGACGGAGCCGCCGGGCGGCTGCCACCGGCCGGGCGTGGCCGTGGCCGGGGACATCCGGCCGACCAGCAGCCGCCGGTCCGGGGTGGGCTGGAGGACGCTGACGGACAGCGACGCGGTGGGGACCGTCGTGCCCGGCACGTTCCGCAGCGCGTAGTGGCGGTAGGTCGTACGGGTCCAGGAGACCACCAGCCGGCCCGGTGCGTCCTCCCCCCACGTCACCCCTGTGCACGCCACGACGGGCCCGTCGAAGAGCGCCGGGTTCCTGCGGACGGCCTGGTCCCAGGCGCGGTCCCTGGCCGCGCGCTCCTCAGCCGACAGCCGGAGCGGGGGAGCCTCGACCAGGACCAGGTCGCGCACGTCCAGGACCTCGGAACGAATCGGCGACGGCAGCGGTTCACGCATCCGTTCATGATCCCGGCACCGGTCGCCGGCCGTGCCGCACGACACTCGTGCGGCACGTGATGCCGTGGTGGTGTGGGGGCGTGGCGGCTGTGGGCTGCGATTAGACGCCGAGGCCGGGGAGGACCTCCGCGCGGGGGAGCTGCGCCACCGCCGAGCCGGGGAGGATCAGCTTGCCCCGGCGCTGCCCGCTGCCGATGAGGACGTGCGGGGCGGCCACCACCGCCTCGTCGACCAGCAGCGCCCAGCTGCTCGGCAGGCCGACGGCGGTGATGCCGCCGTACTCCATCCCGGTCTCCGCCACGGCGACGTCCATCGGCGCGAACGAGGCCTTGCGCGCGCCCAGGTGCTTGCGGACAGCCGTGTTGACGTCCAGGCGGGTGTCGGCACGCACCAGGCAGGCGGCGAGAGTGACCTCCCCGCCGCGCTTCGCGGCCACCACCACGCAGTTCGCGGAGAGCTCCAGCGGCACGTCGTAGGCCTCGGCGAAGACGGCGGTATCGGCCTTGTCGGGATCGGTGTCCACGTACAGCACGGACTCGGCCGCGTCCCGCGCATCCCAGGTCTTCAGGGCATCGGCAACGGGGGTGGCGAGGTCGGCACAGACGTCGAGCGCCGCGCGGACGGTCGTGAAATTCCCGAACGGAGGGTGCAGGTGCTCGCTCATGGCGCGGACTGTACCGCAGGCGGCCGGGGCCCGGAGACGACGACCGCGGTCGGAGGCGTCGAGTCCCCGTCGGGGCGCCGCCGTTGGGCCGTCGTCCTGCGGTTGTCCCGTCGCCGTCGGGCTGTGGTCGTAGGACGCGGAGCCGGCGGGGCGTCGCCCGGCCGACAGCAGTGGCCGGTTCCGCCGTGGTGGCGGATCCGGGGGTCTTGCGCGTCGAGCAGTTCTGCTCAATCATGCTCGATACGCTGGCGAAGCACGCAGAAATGGCCAATGGGTCAGGCCAGTCCTCGCTCTCCCACACCTCGCACGAGTGGTGATCACATGCGCGCACTCCGGCTCGTCACTGTCGTCGTCTACCTGATGGCAACTCTGCTCCTCACACCCGTGACCGCCTCGACCGGCGCCCAGGCGGTCTCCGCTTCCGGCGCCCCCAACGTCGTCCCGGCGCTGCGCCAGTGGTCCGCCGGAACCGGCACCTACACCTTCACCACCGCGAGCCGGATCGTCGTCAACCCCGCGCACACCGCCCAACTCTCCGACGAGGCGGCCACCTTCGCCGAGGACCTCGGGGCGCTGACCGGGCGCAGCGTCACCGTCGCCACGGGCTACGCGGGAGCCGGGGACATCGCGCTGACCCTCGGCGACTCCTCCGTGCCCGCCGAGGGCTACCGGATGGCCGCCGGCCAGTCCCTCACCGTCGCCGCGGCCACCGACACCGGCGCGTTCAACGGCACCCGGACGGTGCTCCAACTCCTCCACCAGTCAACGACGGTGGCGGCCGGCACGGCGGTGGACTGGCCGTCCAAGCCGGAGCGCGGCCTGATGATCGACCAGGGGCGGAAGTTCTTCACGGTCGACTGGGTGAAACAGCACATCAAGGAGCTGGCCTACCTCAAGCTCAACTACTTCCACTTCCACCTCTCCGACACCTTCGGCTTCCGGCTGGAGTCCGCGAGCCACCCGGAGATCGTCTCCGCCGACCACTACAGCAAGCAGGAGATCGCCGACCTGGTGGCGCTCGGGCAGAAGTACCACGTCACCATCGTCCCGGAGATCGACACGCCCGGGCACATGAACCCGATCCTCGCCGCCCACCCCGAACTGAAGCTCAGGAACAGCGCGGGTAGCGCCAGCGCCGACTTCATCGACCTCTCGCTGCCCGGCACGTACACCCTGGTCAAGGACCTGATCGAGGAGTACCTGCCGCTCTTCCCCGCGCCCTACTGGCACATCGGCGCCGACGAGTACGTCTCCGACTACAACCAGTACCCGCAGCTGCTCAGCTACGCCCGCGCCACCTACGGCGCCGGCGCCACCGCCAAGGACGCCTACTACGGGTACGTCAACTGGGCCGACTCCCTGATCCGTTCACGAGGCAAGACCACCCGGATGTGGAACGACGGAATCAAGCCCGGCGACGGCACGATCACGCCCAACGCCGACATCCTGGTCGAGTTCTGGTACGACTACGGGCTCACCCCGCAGCAGCTGGTGAACGCCGGGCACGTCGTCGCCAACGAGTCCTGGACCCCGACCTACTACGTGCTCGGCGGCGCGAAGCCGGACACCCGGTGGATGTACGAGTCCTGGACCCCGGACCTCTACCAGGGCGGGAACACGATCACCGACGGCAGCAGGAACCCCGGCTCGCTGATCCACGTCTGGTGCGACAACCCGACCGCCGAGACCGAGAACCAGATCGCCACCGGCCTGTTCCAACCGCTCCGGGCGCTCGCCCAGCAGACCTGGGGATCACCCAAGCCGGTCGGCACGTACGCCGACTTCACCCCGATCACCGCCGCGATCGGCCACAACCCCTCCTGGCCGGCCACCGGATGGCCGGGCAACCTGGCGCAGAACCGGCCCACCGCGGCGTCCAGCACCGAGACCGCCGACTTCCCCGGGGCCGCCGCCACCGACGGCGACCCCGGCACCCGCTGGTCCAGCGCCTTCAGCGACCCGCAGTGGCTGCAGGTCGACCTCGGCTCCACCCAGTCGATCGGGCGGGTCGTCCTGCGCTGGGAGACGGCCTACGGGAAGGCCTTCCAGATCCAGCTCTCCGACGACGGCGCCACCTGGCGCACCGTCTACTCCACCACCACCGGCACCGGCGGTGTCCAGGACCTCACCGGTCTCAACGGCTCCGGCCGCTACCTGCGCCTCCACGGCACCCAGCGCGGCACCTCCTGGGGCTACTCCCTGTACGAGCTGGAGGCGTACGCCCCCGGCGGGCCGGCCGGTACCCACATCCTCTCCACCGGCGGCAAGGCCCTCGACGACCCCGCCTCCACCACCGTTCCGGGCACCCGGCTGATCACCTGGACCACGCACGGCGGCCCCAACCAGCAGTGGCAGCTCTCCCTCAACGCGGACGGCAGCTACACCATGGCCAACGGCGCGTCCCGGCTCTGCGCCGGCCTCGCCGACGGCTCCACCGGAGCCGGCACCGCCGTCGTCCAGGCCGCCTGCAGCGGCGGCGACAGCCAGCGCTGGCTGCTCACCCCGCGCGGCGGCGGGTACACCGTCGCCAACAAGGCCGCCGGCCTCCTCCTGACCACGGCCTCCACCGCCGACGGATCCCCCGTCACCCTGCAAGCCTCGGGCGGCAGCCTGCTCCAGATCTGGCAGATCGCCTGAGTGTCGGATCATCCTCACGGGCGTGCGCTAAGGCGCCGAGGAGGGGTTCGGCGTGTGGCCCCTGGCCGCACCGCCCGGCGGACGGCCTCCACCTCGGATGCTGACCGGATCAACGTGCGGACACCCCGGCCCTGCGGGTACGGAGGTCTGCTGCTGGCGCGCGCGCCCAACAAGCTGCAGGGCGGCTCAGGGCCCTGGCTGAGGGTCAGGAACAGAGGCCGTCATCCGATCGCGCGTCGCCGACGCCGGAGGCTCAGGGCAGGGCGAGTCGCAGGGTCTCACTGACGGCGTCCATCGTCCGTTCGTCGAGTCGGTTCTCCTGGACCTCGACGTCGTAGAGGCCGGGCCGGATGGTGGTCACGAAGTCGGTCAGGACGTGGCCTGCGACGTCGGCCACCGCGCAGGGCTGGTGGTCGCCGATCGGCACGGCAGTCGGCCACTTGTCCGAGCCGGTTCCGATCTGGGCGACGACGACGGTGTCGAGAACGGCGTTGCGGGTGTCGTTGGAGATCACCACCCACATCCCGCCCATGCCGTCGCGCCCGACGACGATCACGTCGCCGCGCCGCAGCGAGGTCACAGGCTTCCCTCCATGGCGCTGACGGCGAAGTAGGTGGCACGGTCCGCGAGTGCCGTCTCCTCCGCGCGCCCGAGTGAGTGGCTCATGTGCCGGTAACCGGCCTCCAAGGTGACGGCCAGCGCCCGGTCGAGGGCGGCGGTGTGGACGAAGCGCTTGACCGGGAGGCCGGCACTGGCCGCCGCTCGACGGATCCGGGTCAGCTCGGCCTCCGTGAAGGAGACATTCAAGGCTGGCATGGCCATGACGGTACCGCCATCCGGTACCGGCTGCCAGAGGCTGTGGGGCACTCGGGCCGGGCCTGCCGGCCGTCAAGACACCGTGTCCGGTCCCCGACCCGCCGCCAGCCGGACAAACCCGCTACCGGCGCCCCCTTGACAGCCCCACCGGCCGGCGGCGGCTGCTCTCCTTGTCCTCCAGCACCACCACCAAGAGGCCATTGCACCCTGCCTGACAGGAGAAGCAGCCATGTCCATCCTCAAGACCCGCAAGGCGGTGACCGTCCTCGCGGCGGGCGCGGCACTCGTCGGCGCGACCCTCACCGCCGCTGCGCCGGCCTCGGCCGCCACGCGGCAGGTCGACTCCCGGGTCGCCTGCGCGACCGACTACTACCACTGGTGTGACGCGGTCAGCGCCACTGGCGAATACGCGCAGATGAACGTCTACTGGGGGAGCGACGGCCACGAGTACGTCGACGCGTTCCTCAACACCTCCCACCAGGGCCAGAACCTGTGGATCCTGACCTGGAACGGCAGCGGCTGGGACTGGGCCGGGGTCCCCGCCACCATCAACGAGGGCAACGGCTACTGGGGAGCGGTCGACACGGGGCGCTCCGACGCCGGTAAGACGATCAAGCTCGCCATCTACAACTGGGACACGGGCGGCTACCTCTACACCAACTCGCACTGACCCGACCGGCCCCGAGGGGCCGGAGCCCACGGTCCCGACGCCCTCGCACTCCGTGCGAGGGCGTCGCCGTTCCGCGGGCGGGGGCTCCACTGAGGGGACGCCCGGCGGGGCTTCCCGTCGGCTCTTCGTACGATCGGCCCCGAGCTCGTGGCTACGTACGGGCCGCGGCCTGAAGTTGCCGGGCGCGGGCGGCCTGGGGGAGGTCACCGAGGAGGGTGAATTCGTGGGCGAGGAGGGGGAGCAGGCCCTCGTCTCGGGGGCCGATGTCGTCGAGGAGGCGGATCAGGGCGCAGCGGGCGAGCTCGGTGCGACCCTGGCGGCGGGCAAGGTGGGCCCAGGCGAGAGCGGGTTCGTCGTGAGGGTCCTGGCCGTGGTTGGAGTCGTCGAAATCGGTGGCCCAGGTGCGGAGTTGCCCGGGGTGATCGGGGAGGCCGCCGAGCAGGGCCCGAATGTCGGGGTTCTGCTCGCGCAGGGAGGTCAACAGGCGGTGATCGGCGGGATCGCCGTACCGGCCGACCAGGACGGCGGCGAGGCGAAGTTCCTCGGTCGGGCCGAACCGTGCCTCGGCGAGCAGCAGTTGGCGCAGCACCGGCAGGTCCGTGGGCCGGCGGTCGTACTGGGCGGCGCGCAGGACGGTGGCGCGGCGGGCAGGGTCCGCGGTCGTCTCGGAGCTGGCGGCGTGGTCGAGCGGACGGGCACGGAGCAGGGCGAGGTCGGCGTGCCCGGGGGCGAGGACAGTCTCGCGAAGGGGGAGTTGCGAGCGCTCGGTGAGGAGGGCGTAGGCGTTGAGTCCTTCGGCGTTGAGCAGGAGGTGTTCGGGTTCGGTGCGCCGCAGGGCGCGGTGCAGCCGGCGGACCAGTTCGGCGGGCGGGATGCGGCGCAGGCCGAGGGCGGTGAGCAGGGCGTCGCGGTCGGCATCGAGGTCGGGACCGTAGTACTCGGCGAGCTCCTCCTCCTAATCGGCGACCTCGGCGGCCAGTTCGGTGTCGGCGGCGTCGGGATCGAGGAGGACGTGGTCGTGCCAGCAGGGGAGGCCGATCAGCGTCTCCAGCGCCTCGTCCAGGCTGTCGGCGATCAGGCCTGCCTCGCCCTCGGACCCGGCGTAGAGGATCGCGCCGTCGGGGCACCGGAAGTAGGTGCCGCCGGTGTCGTCGCCGGCGATCGCCGTGAGCGGCCCCCTGACGCCAGTCGGACGGGCTCGACGTGATCGGTCCGGTCGAGGTCCAGGTTGAACGGGTAGGCCGCGAGCTGGGCGAGCTCCGGGTTCTCGCGCAAGAGCCGGAGGGCGCGGTGATCGGTCATGTCGAAGGACGCTAGCAGGCAGCGGTGACAGCCGGCCCGGTCGGACGGATGTCCCGGCGGCGGCCGGGGAACCGCCTCATCTACCCGGTCGTGCGGGGTGCGGGTGAGCGACTCTTCATGGAGGGCCGGCTCCGTCCGGACACGACCCGCCGGCCGGTCGGCACGTCTAGGGTTGCCGGGTGGACATAGCAGCAGTGGTGATTGCAGTGACCGGTGTGGCGGGGACCCTCGGGGCCGCGCTGCTCACCCAGCGGGGTGCCGAACGGGCCAAGCGGCGCGAGCTGGAGCTCGGCCAGGCCTTTCAGGAGACCCGCGAGAACCTCGCCCTGCGGCGCGGCTGTTACACCCGGCTGTACCGCGACGCACGGCAGTTCGCGACCGCGCTCAACCGGCACCTGCACGTGCTGCGTGACCGGACGCCGGGGGAGGCCGACGTCCGGGCGCTGGACGAGGCCAAGGATGCGCACCGCAACCACTGGTCCGAGACCCTGATGGTCGCACCCGATTCCGTGATCGCCCCGGGCTCCACTGCGAACCAGGCGCTCACGCGTGTGTACGGGATGGTCAAACGCCTGGAGCAAGGCGATGCGCGTCCCGGCGAGACCGTGCAGTCCGCCGCCGAGGCGCAGGACGAGCTGTGGGCGTTGATCAAGACCATGCGCCATGCGATGCGGCAGGACCTGGGCGTGGTCGGGGAGTTCTAGGGCGCGTATATCGAGTCGCGATCATCATCCGGTCCGGGCGAGATCTTTGAGCCATTGAGGCGTGCAGGTGGGAGACCGGCGCCGTAGCTGTGCGGGGTTTGTCGTATCCGCGATCAGGCCCTCCAGCAGGGCCTCGAATACGCCGCCGTCACGCAATTTGCCGGAGGCTATTGGAGGCGGCGTCCACCCGTTCGATTGGTTCGGGCGCGCAGAGTTCGACTTGCTCCTGGTCCGCACCGCCGACTGCGAACCGCATGTCCGACTCGCGGCCCAACAGTCAGCATTTCCGGGTGCGTGTACTAGGATCCGCCTCTAGCATCACTCGGTCGACCGTTGCTCACCCAATCGACAGGAGGCCCGATGATCGGCGTGCTCGTGACTTTCGCGCAGACCGACAAGTACGATCGTTCAACTCTCGCAAAGATTGCCGGCGAACTCCGAGGGCCGTTCGAAGGCATGGCCGGCCTTCGCTTCAAGAGCTTCATGCTCGACGAAGACGGCGGTCAGGCAAAGAACTTCTATGTGTGGGATGACGAGGACAAAGCCCGTGCCTTCTTCACGGAGGAGCTCGTCGAAAAGGTGACGGGGATCTATGGCGTCCCGCCCAAAATCGAATACTTCGACATTGTGGGGTTCGTGGACAACGCTGGCATCTGATTCTCAAGGCAACTGTCGCGCAAACCCCTGCCGTTCGGGCGAACTGCCACTGCGGCCCTGCAGTCCCCTGACTTGAGTGACGGGCTGTCCGAAGACCACCTCGCCTGATCCGTGGCCGCCCGCGAGCCGAAGGCGGTGCTCGCCCCTGCTCGCGGCGGCCGGGTAGTGCGCGCGGAGCACCCGCGCGTCAGGCCGCGAAGGCGCAGAGGGCCGTCAGTGCGGCGTGGACCTCCCGTTCGATCTTGGCGTAGTGGCCGGGCGGGTTGCCGTACTCGGGGTGGAATCCGGACTCCTCCTCGTGCCCGGTCTCGATGGTGAAGGCGAAGACCGGCGCCCTGGTCGGGTCGTCGAACTGGCGGCGGAAGGCGTAGTCGTCGGTGGTGCCGGTGACCGGGCCGCCCAGTGGGTGGTACAGCGAGGCGCTCTGGCCGACGTCGTAGGTGGAGTGGATGCGCCGGGGGCTCGCGGTGCTGACGGTCGGGTCCACCCCTGCGCTGCGCAGGATGGCGTCGCGCATCTCACCGGCGATGGTGCCGAGGGTCTTGCGCACGAAGTGCGGTGGGTCGTCGGTGACGAACTCGCTGTAGTTGGGGCGGTCGGCCGGCAGGCCCGGGCTGCCCGGACGGAGGCCGTCACGCTTGGCCGTCCAGGCGGGCGAGGAGAAGCTCATGGTCGGGTCACTGCCGTTGTCCTCGATGCCCCAGCAGAGCAGGACCTTGCGGCCGAACTGGTGGACGTCGACGAAGTACGTGGCCTTGGTGTCGTCGATGAGCCACTGCACGTTGGAGGTCTCCGGTTCGGAGGCCGCGGACGGTCCCCGGTAGGTTTCGTCCCTGCTGTCCGTGGAGGCGGGGCCGTCCCGATAGAAGGACAGGTAGACCCCCATGTTGTAGTAGTCCTCGAACTTCCAGGCGATGTCGTGGTTGCGGTTGATGTCCACGCCGACCTTGGCCGGGTTGGGATGGGGCCGCCGGTTCTTGCGCCAGCCGGCGCTGACCGGGTCGGACGGCGGGTGCAGCTGGTCGAACAGCCGCCCGTCGGGGTTGATCAGCGGCGCGATGTAGAGGTCGACACCGTCCAGGATCCGGGCCACGTCGGTGGCCGGGATGGTGAACGGAGGGTAGTTGACCGCCGGTCCGGCCGGGAGCGGCCGGCAGGACATCGCGGGGAAGACGATGTCGGCGCCGGTGGTGCGGCTCACCAGGATGTTCTGCGCGAAGTGGACCAGTGCATCCGGTGGCGCGGACTCGCGTGCGTGGACACCGCCGGTCAGCACCACGGCCGGACGGCCGTTCTGCGGTGCGTTCGCGATGCGGACGAAGTGGATCTCGCGGTTCTCGACACTGCGGTTCGGGAACTCACCGAGCGTGCACAGGGCGGGGAAGGTCGCCGCGAGGTCGGCGAGTGCCGCCTCGATCTGGGCCGGCGTCTGCGGGACGGTCGGCGTGGCGTAGGGCGGGGGCATCGCTCACACCTCCCCGCGCTCGGCGTAGCCTCGGCCGATCACGGCCGACGTCCGGGCGCGCTGGTCGGCGGCGCTCTCCGAGGAGAGCAGCACCGTCACCCGAGCACCCTGCGCAACCGCTGCCTCGACGGCCTGATCGGACGCGTACGCCGCGACCTTGTACTGGTCGTAGGGACGGGTTTCCAGGCTCGAACGCACCAGGTGGAGCTCCGGCAGGCCCTGCACGGCACGCAGGACCTCCTCGGAGCCTTCGATCTGAACCAGGCTCACGGCTCTCACCACCTTGCCGGCGGCCCCGCTCGGTGGCTGCGGTGCGTGAGCGCGGGACCGTTCCAGCCCGCCGCGTCCGGCGCCGCTTCCGGACCCGGCCGATCGGAGCCCGGACACACAGCGTCACCGCTGGTCCGCACCGGTCTGTGTGACAGACGGTGACAGGGGCCGGAGCATCAGAGGCCGGGTTCCCGCTGTCGGGCGCGGGGAACCCACGCACACTTTCAGCCTGGCACACCGGGCCCCGGACGTAAACCGCCGTCGGGCGGCCACCGGGGCGCGGCAGGCTTCTACGGTCTTGGTGTTGGAGTGGGTGGGCGGTGGGCGCGGGTGATGTGGCGCGGGAGTGAAGGTCTTGTGCAGGGCATGACAATTCTGTGATCGAAGTTGGGCGACGGCCTGGGGGGTGTCGTCGGGGGCTGCGTACGTTTCTACGGGTTGCGGGCGCCGGGGAGCGTCGCGTTCTTGTGCTTCTACTGCTGTGCTGTGCTGCGCCTGCTTGCCATGGTGTCTTCGTTCGGGGGTGTCCCCCGATCCGCCCTCTCTCCTTCTCCTCTTTCCTCTTCGCCCTGGTTTGTGTGTTGTGTGGTGAGGATGCCTTCGAGGATGAGGTTGAGGGTGGTGTGGAGTTCGGTGGTGAGTTGGCCGGGGGTGGTGTGGGGTTGGCCGC
>NZ_JBIVDY010000040.1:0-40590 GCF_044747365.1 Kitasatospora sp. NPDC090091 | reverse complement strand
GAGGCCCAGTCCACGTGCGGCGACGGCTCGTCCACGTGCAGCGTCCGCGGCAGAACCCCGTGCCGCATCGCCATCACCATCTTGATCACACCGCCGACACCCGCCGCAGCCTGCGTGTGCCCAACGTTCGACTTCAGCGAGCCCAGCCACAGCGGATCGCCCGACCGGTCCCGGCCGTAGGTCGCCAGCAGCGCCTCGGCCTCGATCGGATCACCCAGGGTCGTGCCGGTGCCGTGCCCCTCGACCGCATCGACGTCGGACGGCCGAAGGCCCGCGTTGGCGAGCGCAAGCCGGATCACCCGCTCCTGCGAGGGTCCGTTCGGCGCCGTCAGGCCGTTGCTCGCGCCGTCCTGGTTCACCGCACTCCCGCGGATCACCGCCAGCACCTTGTGACCCTTGCGACGCGCGTCCGACAGCCGCTCCAGCAGGAGCAGGCCCGAGCCCTCGGCCCAGCCCGTGCCGTCGGCGGCGGCCGCGTACGCCTTGCAGCGCCCGTCCGCCGAGATGGCCCGCTGGCGGCTGAACTCCACGAAGATGCTCGGCCGGGACAGGACCGTGACGCCGCCCGCGAGGGCCATCGAGCACTCGCCGGAGCGCAGCGCCTTTGCTGCCAGGGCGATCGAGACGAGCGAGGACGAGCAGGCGGTGTCGACCGTGACGGCCGGGCCCTCGAAGCCGAACGTGTAGGAGATCCGGCCGGAGGCGACGCTGGCCGCGGAGGCGATCGTCAGGTAGCCCTCGACCTCGGAGGCCCGGTCGCTGGTGCCGGCGACGTACTGGTAGTCCGAGTACATGAGGCCGCAGAAGACACCGGTGTCGCTGCCGCGCAGCGTCGTCGGGTCGATGCCGGCGTCCTCGAAGGCCTCCCACGCGCCCTCCAGCAGCAGCCGCTGCTGCGGGTCCATGACCACGGCCTCACGGGGGCTCAGGCCGAAGAACTCGGCGTCGAACTCGTCCGCGCCTTCGATGAAGCCGCCCTCACGGGTGTACGCGGTACCGGGGTTGTCCGGGTCCGGGTCGTAGAGCCGTCCGAGTTCCCAGCCGCGGCCCTCCGGGAACGGGGACACCGCGTCCCGGCCCGATGCCACCAGCTCCCACAGCTCCTCGGGGGAGGTCACTCCGCCGGGGTAGCGGCAGCTCATTCCCACGATCGCCAACGGCTCGCTGGCCTGGTCCATGAGCTGCTTGTTCTGTCGCCGCAGGCGCTCGGTCTCCTTGATCGACTTCCGGAGAGCGCCGACGATGTCATTCTTGTCGGTGGACATTCCTACTCCTTCACGTCAGGGCACGGGGCGGGGAACCGCGTTCCGGGCAGCACGAATGACACGTTCTTCTTCCTCCTGACCGCCCGAATCCGGATTCGGAGGGCCATGCCGCCTGTCGACCGGCACCGCCCACCGACGGCCCGGACCGATTCCGGGCCGTCGGTGGTACGGCTGGGGGTCAGAGCAGGCCCTTGTCCCGGAGCTTCGTCGAGACGTCGATGAAGTTGCTCAGCTGCTCGTCGGTGTGCGCGGCGTTGATGATGATGCGGAGCACCGCCTGGCCGCGGCGGGCCGCCGGGTACAGGTACGGCGGCACCCGGATGCCCTCTTCGAGGTAGGCGTGGAAGAGCTCCACGCACTTGCGTTCGTCGCCGATCACGAGCGAGGAGAAGCAGGTCTCGGTGTCGGTGACGGGGAGTTCGGCGTCGAGGAGCATCTTGCGGAAGTCGGCGACCTTCGCCAGGTAGCCGTCGACGATCTCCGGCTCGTCGTACGCGAGCAGCTTGGTGATGTAGTCCGTGCCGGCCGCGGCCGGTGCGGACATGCCCGCGGTGAACGATCCGGTGCCGGACAGCAGCTCGAATCCCAGGATGGCGTCCTTGGGACCGGCGATGAGGCCGCCTTCGAGCCCGACGGCCTTCTTCATGGACACCATGATGAAGTCGGCGCGCTGCATGCCCTCGTACTCTTCGGCGAACTTGCGGTGCGGAGGGCCGTAGAGCAGGAAGCCGTTGGCGTCGTCGACGTACGACACCGCGCCGTAGCGCTCGCACACGTCGACGAGTTCGTGCATCGGGGCCACCGTGCCGTCGATGGAGAACACCGACTCCAGCACGACGACGACCCGCTTGCCGGCCAGTCCCTTGAGCACCTCTTCGAGGCTCTCCACGGAGTTGTGCTTGAACGAGAAGATCCGTTCGCCGAACTTCAGGCCCTCGACGGACTTCCACAGCGACCAGTGCGCATCGCGGTCGAACACGAAGACCACGTCGCGGTTGACCATGGCGACACCGGGCATGAACGAATGGGTACCGGACATCGCGTTGATGAAGCCGATGTTGGCCAGCGTGCCGGTCCCGAAGCTGATCGCCGCTTCCTTCTTCAGGTACGCGGCAATCGTGGTCTCCATCTCGATGTGAGCGGGAGAGACACCCTGAACGGTACGGGATCCGCCGCTGGCCAGGCCGTACTTCCTGGTGGCGTCGAGCAGGCGGTTCATCACGTCTTCGCGGCGCTGCAGGTTCAGCATGTTCACCGACGCGAAGTTGGACACCAGGGTGTCGGTGCCGTGGACGGCGCCGGGGATGAGGCTGGACACCGGCGGGCCGGTGATACCGGCGGCCCGGATGCCCTCGGCGAACTTGTCGAAGTTCCAGCCGGGAAGAGTCGTCATCGTGAGCAGACCTCGTTTTCCTTCGTCAGCGTGTGGATACCTGGGCCGGCGCGTCGTCGGGCCGGGCGCGGTAGGGGTGCTCGTCCGCGGGCCGTCCCGTCGGGTCAGCCCTGTGCGGCAGCCTCGTGAGCCGGTGCCCCGGCGCCGGAGCGGCCGTCCGCCAGTTCGCGCAGCCGGTCGAGGAGGCCCGACGCCTGCAGGTCGCTGACGGGGATCGAGGCCAGCAGGGCGCGGACCGCGTCCTCCTCGGTCGGCTCGGCGGCGGTCTCGCTCGCCGGCTTCACCAGGGTGAGCAGGAACTGCGCGATCGCCAGCGACGTCGGGTGGTCGAACACGAGGGTGGCCGGCAGTTGCAGCGACGTGAGGCGGGTGAGCCGGTTGCCGAGTTCGACGGCGCTGAGCGAGTCGAATCCGAGCGACTGGAGCTCACGCTCCGGGTCGACCGTGTCCGCCGCGTCGTGGCCGAGCACCGCGGCGACCTGGGCGCGTACGAGGTCGAGGACGACCTTCTCGCGGTCGGCCTCCGCGACGCCGGCGAGCCGCTGGTCCAGCGACCGGCCGCTGTCCGGGCCGCCGGCCGGTGCCCGCACCAGCCCGCGCAGCAGCCCCGGCAGCATGCCGCCGGACGCCTGGCGGCGCAGGGCGGCGTGGTCGAGCCGTACGGGGGCCAGCAGGGCGGTGTCCAGGCCGAGGGCCTGGTCGAACAGCTCCAGCCCGAGGGCCGCGGGGAGCGAGCGGACGCCCATCCGCTCCAGCCGGGCGATGTCCGAGGCCTCCAGCTGCGCGGCCATGCCCGCGTCGTTCGCCCACAGGCCCCAGGCGAGGGACGTGGCGGGGAGTCCGTCGGCGCGCCGCCGGGCGGCGAGTGCGTCGAGTGCGGCGTTGGCGGCCGCGTAGTTCGCCTGGCCGGGGCTCCCGATGAGGGCGGCCACGGACGAGAAGAGGACGAACGCCGCCGCTCCGCGGTCCTTGGTGAGCTCGTGCAGGTGCCACGCGCCGTCGGCCTTGGGGGCCATGACCCGGTTCACCTGGGCCGGGGTCATCGACTCGACCACGCCGTCGTCCAGCAGGCCGGCCGCGTGGACGACCGCGCCCAGCGGTCCCTCCACGGAGTCGAGCACCCGGGCCACCTGGTCGCGGTCGGCGACGTCGCACGCCTCGATCCGGACGTCGGCACCCGCGGCCTCCAGCTCGGACACCAGTTCGGCGGCACCTTCGGCGTCGGGACCGCGCCGGCTGACCAGCACCAGGTTCCGGGCGCCGTGCCGTTCGACGAGGTGCCGGGCCAGCAGCGCACCCAGACCGCCGGTGCCACCGGTGATGACGACGGTGCCGTCCAGGTCCGGTGCCGTCGGGACGGTCAGCACCACCTTGCCGATGTTGCGGCCCTCGCGGAGGTACCGGAACGCCTCCTGGGCACTGCGCACGTCCCAGGACCGGCACGGTCCGAGGTCGATCGCGCCCTGCGCGAAGAGCGTGAGCAGCTCGCGCAGCATCTCCTGGATGCGGTCCGCCCCCGCCTCCATCAGGTCGAAGGCGCGGTAGCGGACGCCCGGGTGCTCCCGCTCCACCGTGTCCGTGTCGCGGATGTCGGTCTTGCCGATCTCCAGGAACCGGCCGCCGCGCGGCAGCAGGCCCAGGGACGCGTCGACGTACTCCCCGGCGAGCGAGTTCAGCACCACGTCGACGCCCTCGCCGCCGGTGGCCTCCCGGAAGGTGTCCCGGAACTCCAGGTCACGCGAGGACGCGATCCGGTCGGCCGGGATGCCCCGGTCCAGCAGGGCGTTCCACTTCGGCCGGCTCGCGGTCGTGAACACCTCGGCGCCCACGTGGCGGGCCAGCTGGACCGCCGCCGAGCCCACGCCGCCGGCCGCGGCGTGCACCAGCACCCGCTCGCCGGCCTGCAGGCCGGCCAGGTCGAACAGGCCGCGGTAGGCGGTGAGGTAGACGATGGGAACCGATGCCGCCTCGGCGAACGACCACTGCGCCGGCATCGGGGCGAGCATCCGCCGGTCGGACACGGCAACGGGGCCGAAGGAGTCGGCGACGAGCCCGAACACCCGGTCCCCCGGGGCCAGGTCGGTGACGTCCGCACCGACCTCCAGGACCACACCGGCCGCCTCGGTGCCCATGTCGGCCTCGCCCGGGTACATCCCGAGCGCGATGAGCACGTCGCGGAAGTTCAGGCCGGCGGCCCGGACCCCGATCCGGACGTCGCCTGCGCCGAGCGGCCGGTCCCCGTCGGACGGAAGGACGGCCAGGCCGTCGAGCGACCCCTTGGTGGCGGCCGTCAGCCGCCACGCGCCGTCCGGCAGCACCGCGGCCTTGGCCAGGCGCGGCACCACGAACCGGTTCTCGCGCACCGCCAGCTGCGGTTCCTCGTCGAGGACGGCGGCCAGGGCTCCCCACTCGGGTGCGGCGCTGCCGTCGAGGTCGACGAGCACGAACCGGCCGGGGCGCTCGGACTGGGCACTGTGCACCAGGCCCCAGACGGCGGCCTGGGCGATGTCCGGCCGCTCGGACCCGACCGCGACGGCGCCGCGGGTCACGAAGACCAGCCGCGTGTCCACGAGCCACTCGCTGACGAGCCACTGCTGCACCAGCGTCAGGGCGTCCTCCGTGGCCTTGCGGGCGGCGGTGGCCGGGTCGCCCGCCGGGGTCTCGACCGAGACCAGGACCAGGTCGGGCGCGGGCATGCCCACGGCGACCTCGTCCTCCAGGGCGTACAGGTTGACGAACCGGTCTCCCGGGGCCTGGAGGTCGCCGAGGACCGCGAGGCGGACGTCGCGGGGTTCGGGGGTCGCGACCGTGGCCCAGTCGACCTGGTACAGCGACTGCTCGGAGCTCTTGCGCGCCCGCCCGAGCTGGCCCGGCTCCACCGTGCGCACGGCGAGCTCGTCGACGCTCACCACGAGCTCACCGGCGTCGTCGACCATGACGATCCGCACGGCGGACTCGCCGGCCGGGCTGACCCGGACGCGGACAGCGGTCGCACCGGCGCGGCCGAGCCGGATGCCCGACCAGGCGAACGGCAGCACCACCGGGTCCCCGGGCCGGGTGTCGAGCATCCCGGTGTGCAGGGTGGCGTCGAACAGCGCGGGGTGGACGGCGAATCCGGTGGCCGGGACGTCGTCGGGCAGCGCCACCTCGGCGTACACGTCGTCGCCGGTCCGCCACACGGCGCGCACGTTCTGGAAGAGCGGCCCGTAGTGGAGCCCGTACTCGGTCAGCATCGGGTACAGCCCGTCCACGGCGACCGGCTCGGCCCCGGTGGGCGGCCAGGTCGGAGCGGGCGCCGGCTCCGCCTCCGACGCCGCGGCGAGGAAGCCGCGCGCGTGGCAGACCAGCACGGACGCGTCCTCGTCGGCGGACTCCGCCGCGGACAGGACGGCGATCTCGCGGCGCCCGTCGGCGTCGGCCGCTCCCACCGTGACCTGGATCCGGCGTGCCGCCCCCTCGTCGAGGACCAGCGGCGCCTGGAGGGTGAGTTCCGCGAGCACGGGGCTGCCGACCTGCCCGCCGACGGTCAGCGCCAGGTCGACCAGTCCGGTGCCGGGGACGATGGTCACCCCGAGCACGACGTGGTCGCGGGTCCACGGCTGGAGGTCGGTGGACAGGCGACCGGTGAACACCCACTCGTCCCGGGTGCCGACCTGGACCGCGCCGAGCAGGATCGGGTGCTCCAGCGGGTTCAGTCCGAACGCGACGGCGTCACCCGCCTCGGCGCCGGGGGCCTGCCAGTACCGCTCGTTCTGGAACGCATACGTCGGGAGCTTGACCCGGGCCGCACCCGTGTTGCCGTAGTACGTGGACCAGTCCACCTCCACGCCCGCCACGTGGGCCTGTCCCAGGAACCCGACGAAGGTCCGCGCCTCGGGGCGCTTGGCCCGCAGCGCGGGCACCAGCACCGTGTCCTGCACACCCAGCTCGTCCAGGGTCTGGCGGGCCATCGCCGTCAGCACACCGTCCGGGCCGAGTTCCAGGAACCGGCGCACGCCCGCCTCGTGGAGCGTCCGCACACCGTCGGCGAACCGCACCGCCCGACGCACATGCCGCACCCAGTAGGCGGGATCGGCCAGCTCCTCCGAGACCAGACCACCCGTCACGTTCGACACCACCGCGATCCGCGGGGCGGCGTAGGACAGACCGCGGGCAACCTGCTCGAACTCCGCCAGCATCGGCTCCATGCGGGGCGAGTGGAAGGCATGGCTGACGCGCAGGCGGGAGGTCTTGCGACCCTCCCAGGCCGGCAGCCACTCCTCCACGGCATCAGCGTCACCGGACACCACCACCGCCCGCGGGCCGTTGACGGCCGCGATCTCCAGCCGGCCCTCGAACCCGGCGAGTGAGGCAGCCACCTCGTCCTCGTCGGCCTGGACCGCGACCATCGCGCCGCCTGCCGGCAGCGCGCCCATCAACCGACCGCGCGCCACCACCAGCGCACACGCATCCGCCAGCGACAACACACCCGCCACGTGCGCGGCCACGATCTCACCGACCGAGTGCCCCATCACGTAGTCCGTCCGGACCCCGAGAGACTCCACCAGCCGGAACAGCGCCACCTCAACGGCGAACAGCGCCGCCTGCGTGAACTCCGTCGCATCCAGCAGAGCCGCCTCCGCCGAACCCTCCTCCGCACTCAACAGCGCCCACAACGAACGCCCCAGCAGCGGATCCAGCTCCGCACACACCAGCTCCAGAGCAGCGTCGAACCCAGGGAACGCCCCCGCCAACTCCACACCCATCCGAGCCCGCTGCGAACCCTGGCCGGTGAACAGCACCGCGGTGCGACCCGGAACCACACGGCCCTCGACCACCCGAGCCACCGACTCACCAGAAGCCAACGCGGCCAGACCGGCAAGGAGTTCATCACGATCGGCCGCCACCACCACGCCGCGGGAATCCAGCTGCGCCCGCGACACCACCGACGAGAAGCCGACGTCCGTCAGGGAGACATCCGGCTCCGCCAGGAGATGCGCCCGCAGCCGGTCCGCCTGCTCACGCAGCGCCGCCTCGGACTTGGCCGACACGACGACCGGCACCTGGGGCACCTCGGCCGACTCCGGCGCCTCGGCCGGCTCCGCGGACGGGGCCTCCTCCAGGATCACGTGCGCGTTCGTCCCGCTGATCCCGAACGAGGAGACGGCGGCACGCCGCGGACGCTCCGCCGACGCGGGCCAGTCACGCGCCTCGGTCAGCAGCTCGACCGCGCCCGAGGCCCAGTCCACGTGCGGCGACGGCTCGTCCACATGCAGCGTGCGCGGCAGAACCCCGTGCCGCATCGCCATCACCATCTTGATCACACCGGCCACGCCGGCGGCGGCGGAGGTGTGTCCGATGTTCGACTTGATCGAGCCCAGCCACAGCGGGTCGCCCGACCGGTCCTGGCCGTAGGTCGCCAGCAGCGCCCGCGCCTCGATCGGGTCGCCCAGGGTGGTGCCGGTGCCGTGGCCCTCGACCGCGTCCACGTCCGCCGCGGTCAGGCCCGCGTTGGCCAGGGCCGCCCGGATGACGCGCTCCTGCGAGGGGCCGTTCGGGGCGGTCAGGCCGTTGCTCGCACCGTCCTGGTTCACGGCGGTACCGCGGATCACGGCGAGCACGTTGTGGCCCTTGCGGCGGGCGTCCGACAGCCGCTCCAGGACGACGAGGCCGACGCCCTCGGAGAAGCCGGTGCCGTCGGCGGCGGACGCGTAGGACTTGCAGCGCCCGTCCACCGCGAGCCCGCGCTGGCGGCTGAACTCCACGAACAGGAAGGTTCCGGACAGCACGGTGGCGCCGCCGACCAGGGCCATCGAGCACTCGCCCGAGCGCAGGGACTGCGCCGCCATGTGCAGCGCCACCGCCGACGACGAGCACGCCGTGTCCACCGACACCGCCGGGCCTTCGAGGCCGAGGGCGTAGGAGATCCGGCCGGACGCCACACTCGACGACTTGCCGGTGAGGCGGTAGCCCTCCAGCTCCGGGGCGGGCCCGTTGCCGTAGTCGGAGCCGGTCACACCGCAGAAGACCCCGATGTCGCCACCGGTGAGCGAGGTCGGGTCGATGCCCGCGTTCTCCAGCGCCTCCCAGGCCACCGGGAGCAGCAGTCGCTGCTGCGGGTCCATCGCCATCGCCTCGCGGGGGCTGACGCCGAAGAAGTCGGCGTCGAAGTCGCCCACCGCGTCGAGGAAGCCGCCGCCCCGGTTGTAGAACTTCCCGGGCTCGTCCGGGTCCGGGTCGTAGAGCCCGTCCAGGTCCCAGCCGCGGTCGGTCGGCAGCCCGGAGACGGCGTCGCGACCGGAGGCCACGAGCTCCCACAGCTCCTCGGGGGAGGTCACTCCGCCGGGGTAGCGGCAGCTCATTCCCACGATCGCCAGCGGCTCGCTCAGCTGGTCCAGGATGCGGTTCTTGTCCTGGCGCAGCCGGTCGTTCTCCTTGAGCGATTTCCGGAGCGCCTCGACGAGTTCGTTCTCATCAATGGGCATGGTTCTGGGCACCTCCAAGTCAGCGCCCCGGGGGGCGAAATGAACGTCACCCCGGGGCGGGGCGGGCGGAACGCCTCAGCTGTGTGCGCCGGCCGTGGCCGGCGTCTTCTCCTCGTCGGGGTCCGATTCGCTGATGCCGAACCGGTCGTGGAACCGCTTCAGCGGTCCGGGTGCCCACCAGTTCGCGTTGCCCAGCAGCCGCATGAAGGCGGGGACGAGCACGCCGCGGACCAGCGTCGCGTCGAGCAGGACGGCCAGCGGAAGGCCGATGCCGAGTCCCTTGACGTAGCTGACGCTGGAGAAGGTGAGGCCGGCGAATGCCATGGCGAGCAGCAGGGCTGCGTACGTGACGACGCGGCCGGTGCGTTCGAGGCCGAAGGCGACCGCTTCGTCGTTGCGGCCGGTCTTGCGGTACTCCTCCGTGATGCGGGACAGGATGAAGACCGCGTAGTCCAGCGACAGCGCGAAGGCGATCGCGACGACGACGATGGGCACGAGCCAGGTGAGTGCCCCGGTGACGACGAAGTCGCCGACGAGCCACTTCAGGTGCCCGTCCTGGAGGATGTACACCAGTGCGCCGAAGGTTGCGGACAGGCTCAGGGCACTCAGCAGGATCGCCTTCAGGGGCAGCAGGACGCTGCCGGTCAGCAGGAACAGCAGGACGAAGCTGCCGAGGGCGAGGATGGCGATGGCGATCGGCAGCCGGTCGCCCAGGACGTCGAAGGTGTCGACGGAGTCGGCCGGAGCGCCGCCGACGAGGACGGCGAAGGGCGCTGCGGTGTCCCGTACGGTGCGGACGAGCTGGGCGCCGTCGTCGCCGTAGGGGTCGACGTTGAGCACGAGGGACAGGTAGGTGTCGGCCTCGGTGGCGAACCGCGCGGAGGCGGGGTCGGGCTCCAGGACCTTCTGGCCCTTGCTGTAGCCGCCGGTGAGGGCGTCGACCCTGGCGACCGCGCTGTTCTGGGAGAGCTGCTTGGCGTACCGGTCGATGTCCGCGGTGCGGGAGGTGGGGTGTCCGATGTCCGTGGCCACCACCGTGAGGGTGTCCTGCTCGCGGTTGTCGAACTTGTCGCGGACGGCGGTGGCGACCTGTGCCGACTGGGCGGTGGGCGGCAGGATCTGCTCGTCGGGCAGCCGCGCCTTCATGTCCATCGCCGGCGCGGCGAGGAACATCATGAAGGCCAGGACCGCCAGCAGCAGGGGCACCGGGCGGCGCATCACGAACATGGCGAGCCGGTGCCAGAAGCCCTCGCTGTCGGGGCGGGCGGCGGCGTTCTTGCGGGCCCGGCGCCCGGCGATGCGCTCCGGTCCCATCCAGACCAGCAGGGCGGGCACGATCAGCAGGGTGGTGGCGGCGGCGGTGAGGCCGGTGAGGACGGAGCCGACGGCCAGCGAGCGGAAGACGGTGAACGGCAGCACCAGCATGGAGCCGAGCGCCACGGCCAGGGTGGTCGCGGAGAAGACCACGGTGCGTCCGACGGTGCGCATCGTCGTGCGGATGGCGTCCGGTACGGGTGCGCCGGCGGCGAGTTCTTCGCGGTAGCGGGTGATGAAGAGCAGGCTGTAGTCGATCGCCAGGCCCAGGCCCAGGAACGTGGTGACCATCGTCACCATGTCCGCGATCTCCAGCAGGAAGGTGATGGCGAACAGCAGGCCCATCACCACGAACGTGGTGGTGATCGCGATCGCCAGGGGCAGCAGCGCGGCCCGGAGGCTGCCGAAGATCAGGACCAGCAGGACGAGGACGACGGGGATGAAGAACGCCTCGGCCTTCAGCGAGTCGTCGGCCGCCGTTTCGAGGTTCTCCACCCACATGAGGCCGCTGCCGCCGAGTTTGACGTCGAGGCCGTCGACCGTTCCGGAGTAGGTCTTCTTCAGTTCCTTCGAACGCTCCTGCACCGCGTCGAAGTCACCGACGATGCGCCCCAGGACCAGGGCCTGCTTGTGGTCCTTGCCGCGCATCGCGGACGACTGCGTCGTCCAGTAGGAGACGACGTCGCTCACGCCCTGCTCGGCGGCGACCTTCTTGGTGAGTTCGGCGCCGGCCGCGGCCACGTCCGGAGCGTCCACCCCGCGTTCGTCCTGCACCAGGATGACGAGGTTCGGCGGTCCCTGGTCGAACCGGTCCTCAAGCGCCTGGGCGGCGCGACCGGACTCGGTCCCCGGGCTCTCGTACCCCCCGAGTGTGACACGCGACGTAAGACCGACACCGAGAGCTGCGAAGGCGAGCGCCGCGATCAGCGTGATCAGGAGCACCCGCTTGGGCCTGCTGATCGCGAGGTCGGCAATGCGGTTCAGCAACTGACACCCCTCGGTTCGCGGCGCGAGGAGGACTCACGCGAAACGTGCGACATTCGGAACCTTGACCCTCCGTTGGCGGCTGCGAGGCGGCGTTCGGGCCGCCTCGACCTCACGACTCACCAGCAATGAGCCGCCGGGTGGACGGCTGGATACACATCGATCGAGAAACGCAGGAGCCTCGACCGGGTGCCGAGGGGTCGGTATACGATGCCGCCGAGCGAGCAGGCGGAGCGCGTGCGGCCGTTGCAAGGCCGCAACTCCCGTCCGCAGGTCGGGCGTTGCCGACCGGCTCGGCCGGCGGGCCGCGTGGAGCTCCGCTGCCCGGGGCAGCAGTGCGAACGGGCCGCCGTCCCGCCGATGCGGCCGCCGGATCCGTTCGACCGTCAGGACTTCGAACCGTGCCGGGGCGAGAGCCCCGACCGGTTTGGCCCGCCGCCCGAAGGGTACGGATCGCTCACCGCGGAGCCCCCCACGCCGCCGTACGGCCCCCGTCCCGAGCCGGCGCGGACGCCGGACCGCGCCACCCCGACGAACGCGGTGTCGAAGGCTCACCCACCTGCGCGTACCTCTGACGAGTCAGCGGAGAGATCAGTGAATGCGAGCGACGACCACACGGAGCCGGCCTCGGACGATGCGGTGCTCCGCAGGCTCTCGGATGCCGTCGGATCCTGCCCCGAGAGGGTGACCGAGAGCGCCAAGGCCCTCTTCCAGCGCTTCGGTGCTCAAGGGCGCCCGGCCTTCTCCCCCGGGGGGCTGCAGCCGCACTACCCCCGGTACGCCGAAGGAGTCACGCTGAACATGACGCAGCAGTTCCTCTGACGGTTCCTCATTTCTCTGCGGAATCCGTCGGGTTACGCATCTGCAGGAAGTTGCCAACCCCTGCCGCCGCGCCACGAGCGACGACTATAGATGCAGAAGTCGACCGCGAGGAAGCGTCTTTCCGTGGGCGGGGCGAACTGCCCCCCGGTGAGTTGTATCCACGGCCGGGAGTGCGGGCTCTTCATGGTGTCAGGCCATCTCCGCTTCGACGGCACGAGCATGGTTGAACGTAGAACCATCCCTGCGTGCCTCCCATCCGACGTCCGATCAGCAGTGATCCGATAACTCCAGGGACGGACATGAGCACTACCGAAACGACTCCCGCCGCCGCCCGTTGCCCGGTCGACCACTCCGCCCGGCGCCCCCCGGTCACCATCCGGGCCGCCGATCTGCCGGCGCCGAAGGCACCGGGAGCCGTGCAGACGTACCTCTTCACGAAGTACCAGACGGACTGGCTGGAGAAGGTCCGGGACAAGCTCGGTCACCGGTTCAAGCTCCAGCTCCGCCCCGGTCCCGACATGTACGTGATCTCCGACCCGGGCGACGTCAAGGAGATGTTCCAGGCGTCCCCCGACGTCCTGCACACGGGTGCCGGGAACGACGTGTCCCGCAAGTTCTTCGGCCGGACCGGCCTCGCCTTCCTCGACGGGGACGAGCACAAGGTCCGGCGCAAGGAACTGCTGCCCAGCTTCAAGGGCACCGCGTACCTGCGGATCAAGGCCGCGATCGAGGAGATGGCCGAGCGCGACATCCCCAACTGGCCCCAGAACAAGGTGATGCCGCTTCGCCCGATCATCCACCGGTTCACCGTCGAGGTGATCCGCGAGGTCGTCTTCGGCAAGGTCACGCCCTCGTGCTGGGACCAGCTGATCGAAGAGATCATGGGCGTCGTCGAGCTGAACGAGCACATGACGGCGGCCTTCCCGCTGGAGCAGATGTCGGGCTTCTCGAACTGGCTGATCAAGTCGATCCCCAGCACCGGCCTGGCCTCCTTCCTGAAGCACCGCGCCCGCGCGGACGAGCTGCTCTTCGAGGCCTTCAACGAGCGCCGCGAGATCGGCCTGCTCGACGACGACCTGCTGTCGATGATGCTCAAGATCGAGGTCGACGGCCGCAAGCTGACCGACGTCGAACTCCGCGACGAGATCATGACGTTGTTCCTCGCCGGTACCGAGACCACCGTGTCGTCCGTCGCCTGGGCGCTGGAGTACCTGAGCCGGTTCCCCGTCGAGCTGGCTCGCTTGCGGGACGAGATCGACGCGGGTGATACTGACGACTACCTTGAGGCAGTCTGCTACGAGGTGCTCCGCCTCCGTCCGCCGCTGCCTCTGCTGATGCCCCGTGAGGTGATGAAGCCGATCCAGATCGGCGGCGTGTACTACGAACCCGGCGACATCGTGTGGGCGAGTTCCCACCTGCTGAGCACCGATCCGAACAACTTCGACGAGCCCAAGGCGTTCCGCCCCGAGCGGTACCTCAACGTCAAGCTGGACACCTCCGCCTGGGCTCCGTTCGGAGGCAACATCACCCGTTGCCCCGGCGACAAGATCGCGATAGACGAAATGAAGAGCGTGCTGCGCGTGGTGCTCTCCCACTTCGATCTGGACCGCCCCGACAAGACGCCCGAGCGGGTACACCACCGCGGAATCCTCATCAAGCCCGAGCACGGTGCCCGCATGGCGCTCCGAGCACGCAAGAGGAAGGCTGTCACTGTATGAGGGTGCCGAACGAGCTGTACACCGCCCGGCCCTGGCGGATCCACGAGTTCACCGGGGACTTCACCCTGGAGGACGTCTGGGCGCTGCCGACGCCGGGCGGACCGGACGATCTGCCGCGCCTGGTGAAGCAGTTCACCTCGAACGACGACTCCGAGATGTCCGCGGCCGTGCTTCGCGTCCTGTTCGCGATCCGCTGGAAGATCGGCGCGCTTCTCAAGCTGGACAAGGCCGAGGACGGCGTCGGCAAGCGGGTGACGTCCCTGCGCGACCGGCTGCCGGCCGACCTCCTGGAGCTGCCCGACGGACCGGACTTCGAGCTGGTGCCGCTCCGGTCCGTCTACCAGACGGACACCGAGTACGTGGCCGAGATGGCCAACAAGACCTGCCACGTGCTGATGCACATCGGCTGGGTCCCGGACGGGTCCGGCCGGTACCGCGGCGAGATGGCCGCGCTGGTCAAGCCCAACGGGCTGTTCGGCAAGGCCTACATGGCCGGGATCACGCCCTTCCGCCGCACCCTGGTGGTCCCCGCCCTGATCCGCGGGATCGGCAGCAACTGGTCGAAGTACGCCTGACGACCCCCGGACGTGACGACCGCCGGACGTGACGACTCCGCGGCCGGGGCACCGTTGCCGGGCCGGTCGGGCGATCCCCACCGCCGCGCCGCCGACGCGTCGGCGGCGCGGCGCACACCCATGAGCAGGTGCACTCCGCGGTCCCGGGCGGCCGCCGGGTCCACCCGTGCTTCCGAACGAAGGACAAGACATGCGCAACCTGGTGACCGGGGCCAGCGGGTTCCTGGGCAGCCACCTCGTCGAGGGCCTCCTCGCCGCCGGCGAGGACGTGACCGCCCTGGTCCGCAGGTCCAGCGACCGCAGCCACCTCGACCGGCTCGGGGTCGGCGTCGTGGAGGCCGACCTGCTGGACCGCGGCTCGCTCGCGCGACGCGTCGCGGGCTTCGACCGGGTCTTCCACTGTGCCGCAATGGTCAAGGACTGGGGCACCTGGGACGAGTTCCGCGCGGCCAACGTCACCGGCGTGCAGAACCTGCTGGAGGCGTCCGCCGCCGCCGGGGTGGGGCTCTTCGTCCACGTCAGCTCGACGGACGTGTACGGCCACCCGGACCGCGTCGTCGACGAGACCGCACCGCTGCGCCGGCGCGGCTTCCTCTACGGCGACACCAAGATCGAGGCCGAGGAACTGCTGTGGCAGTTCCTCGACCGGCACGACCTGCCCACCGTTGTGGTCCGCCCGGCCAGCCTGTACGGGCCCCGGTCGAAGACCTTCGTCGACGACGCCCTGAAGCTGCTGCGCGAGGGCACCCCGATGATCCCGGCGAACCGTTCGGCGGGACTCACCGAGGTGTCGAACGCCGTGGACGCGATCCTGCTCCTCGCTTCGGACAAGCGCAGCGTCGGCCGGGCGTTCAACATCACCGACGACTCGCCGGTCAGCTGGCAGACCTACTTCGAGCGCCTGGCCGAGATCGCGGGCCTCCCGCAGCCCCGGTTCGTCCCGGTCCCCCGGCGTGCCGCGTACACGGCGGCATGGGCGATCGAGGCCGCCTACCGCGGGCTTCGCCTGAAGTCGAGCCCGCCGTTGACCAGGCTCGCGGTGGACATCCTGACCACCGAGCAGGGGTTCTCCACCGAACGGCTCCGCTCCGAATTCGGGTACCGCCCGCGGATCGACTTCGAGGAGGGCATGCGGAGGCTGCGCGCCGAGCTGCGCCGCTGACGGATCCGCCGTCCCCCGCCGCCCGGAGGCCGCCCTCCCGGAACGCCGCGGAACGGCGGGCCGGGAGGACGCCGCGTGCGGTGGACGGCGACGTCCAGCCGCACGGAGCCGCGCACGTGCCGGGGACGCCTCCTCACCGACGGCGGGCGGGGAGACGGCGACGGCGCGCGGCCTCGGGGCCCGGGGCCGTCGAAGCCGCCACCACGGCACGGTGGTTGGCACGCTCGACCTCCCCGGCCACCCGGGCGCAGCCCTCGCAGTTCTCCAGGTGCCGGGCCAGCTCGGGGCCGCGCCGCCTGCCGGGGCGCCGGATGGCCTCGGCCAGCCGGGCGGTGAAGTAGCGGCACTCCGGCTCGGCGCCCTCGTCCACGTCCTCGCGCAGGTAGGCCTCGCGCAGCCCTTCCCGGGCCCGCGCGGCGAGGGAGCGCACGCCGCTCGGCGTCATCCCCATCCGCTGCGCGACGGCGGCCGCCGGCTCGCCCTCCACCACGGTGAGCCAGAGGAGCACCTGCCACCGCTCGGGCAGGGAGCGGTAGGCCTTGGCCACCAGGGCGGTCTCCTCGGTCGCGAGCAGTGCGGCCTCGGTCTCCGCGTCGCCGGCGAGGTGTTCGACCCAGGTCTCGAAGTCCTCGGGGAGCAGCACCCGCCGGGTGAAGTGCCTGCTCCACTCCATCGCCGTGCGGCGGACGCAGGCCATCAGGTACGGACGCCAGGCGTGGCGCGGTCCGTGGCCGCGGGAGACCGAGACGTAGGTGCGGGCGTAGGCCTCGGCGGCGAGGTCCTGGGCGGTCTGCGGGTCGCGGCAGTAGCCGCGGGCGTAGGCCAGCACCGCGCCGTGGTGGCGGGTGAAGACCTCGGCCATCACGGCTCCGACACGGGAGGTGTCGCTGGCGGTCGCGGCGGGAAGGACCGCGGAGAGCTCGACGTCGCTCAAGGTGCTCAGACCCAGTCCGTAGTCGTCGGAACGCACGGTCAAAGTGTTCTCCTCAGGTCTGGTCGCCCCGTGGTGGGAAGGTCGCGCGCACCGGGGGGTGCGGCGGCCGCACGGGGCCGGGGAGATCGGGGGCTCGGTTGTCGGCGAGCGGGTCAGGCGCGGCGCTGCACCTGGCGGCTCTTGGGCGGGCTGGCGCGGGGGCGCCCGGTCGCGGGGGACGTGACGATGTCGATGCCCTCGGCCTGCCCGGGCGGCGACACCGGTGACGGACGGCTGCCGCGCCGTCGGGGAGGCGGTGGAGGGTGGTCCACAGCACACCAGCCGGACGGCGTTCCGGCAATCGTCTCCTTGCCCGCCACCTGCCCGCCCATTCCCAAACCGAATAGCGAGCGACGCCCGCCGGGCGGTGTTCGCGGGTGCCCGGCCGCCCGGCGGCCGGTGTCTGCGCAGACCCCACCGGTCCCACCAGCCCCGGCGCGCGGGGGAAATCCGGTGCGTAACAGAAATGCCAATTCGGGTTTGGCATGTTCCGAATCCGTAGCGTGACGCAACCGATGGCACCGTGACGGGCGAGCGGGTACACGTCACCAGGAGGTGTCGCATCGCCAGAAGCCGTTCCAGGAAGCCGTGTTCGGCCATCGGCCGTCGACACACCGTGCGCAGGCATGCGCGCTGTGCGCACGGTGGAGTAGTCGGCGAAGGGGGACACCGGCATTGAGAACCGAGCGGTAACTCCCCTCCGCACCAACGCAACTGGAGCTCCCGGGGCGTCATGGCCATGCAGACCGCACCGCCGGCGGCGGGTTGCCGCCACTGTGCGGGCGACGCATGTGACGCGCCGCTCCGGTCGACGGACGGCGCGGCCGGCGCGGACGACCGGCGGGACGATCCGGCAGTCTCTCCGGGGCCGGCGGGCGCGGAACCGGCCGTCCGCCGTCCAGGGCCTGCCGAGGGCTCGTCCAGGGCCTGTCCCAGGGCCCGGGAGCCTTCCCGGGCCCCCACGGCGGGGCGAAGGCCCCGGAAGCGTCCGGCGTAGGCGCCCCCACGGGCGCGCCACGGGGCCCGACACGGTCCGGACGAGGGCATCCTGACCGCCCGGGGCCCCGGGCGGTCAGCGGTACGTCACGCTCTCCCCGGCGTCGCCCCGGCGACGCGGGCAGACCCGGGCCCCCATGCCCGCTCGTCGGCGCACTCCCCCGCCCCGGCCGCGGCCCCGCCACCGACGCCCCCCACGCCGCCACCCCGGGCCCGACGGTCCGCCCGGCGGTGCGGGCGCTCCGGTCGGCCTCGGCCGTGGCCGCCCGGGCCCGCGGCCGCCGCCCGACAACGCCCCGCCCTCCCGACTCGACCCGGCCCTGCTCCTCGCGGAACCCATCACCGTTCACCTCCTCTCCGGCAGCCCGGCCCGCCCCGGGCCTCCCGGGAACCACGACGGCGGTGGCGATGCCGCGGCGACTCCCCGGGCCGGGCCCGGGGAGTCTCCGTGGCATCGCCACCGCCCGATCGGTCGATCGCCCGGGTCAGCCGGCCCCGGACGGATCGCTGCCGTCCTGATCGGCACCGGAGCCGCGGTCCGCACCGGCACCCTGTCCGGCCCCGGCACCTTCACCAGTGCCTTCACCGGTGCCGTGGTCGCCGTGACCGCCCTCTTCGGCGTGGTCACCGTGACCGGCCCGGTCTCCCTGGTCGCCCTGGTCGCCCTGGTCGGCGTGCCCGGTGTGGTCGGTGCCGTTCGTGACCACCCCGCCCAGCTTCTGGTGCAGGAAGTCCGCGGTGGTGTCCGACAGGACGACCACCCACCGGTCACCCACCAGGTACGACCCGCCGTACTCCTCGGCTCCCGACGTCCAGACCGTCTGGGCCCCGGTGGTCGGGAAGGTGGCGATCCACACCTCGTCCTCCCCGAGGTTGCAGAGCCCCTGGCGGAGGTCCGTCGTGTCGGCGGTGATGTCGGCCGTGCAGCCGATCCGCCGGGCCAGGTCCTCCACCGAGGCGCCGGCGGCGCCGGCCGGTGTTCCCGGAAGGGCGAACAACCCTCCGGTCCCACCCATCAGTTCGATGACACCCAGGGCGAGCAGGACGGTCATCCCGAGCCACTGGAGCCGGCGGCGTGCCTTCAGCTGCGGCCGGACGGGCGCCACGGTGGAGTCCCAGGGCATCACTTACCGGTCACCGGCTTCCCGGCGGGGTTGACGGCCGACCACAGGTTGTCCTTGCCGTTCCCGTTCGCGTCACCGGGGGCCTTGTCGCCCGCGAAGGTGTAGACGGGCTTGCAGTTGATGGACAGCTGCCAGCTGCCGTCGGTGCGCTGCATCTTGCCGATCAGCTTCGGGTCCACGCCCTTGACCTGGCTCGGGTCGACGGCGGGCGCCGGCTTCCAGGTCATCGCGCACTGGCCCTCGCACATGGAACGCATCGGCCAGGACGGGTCCTTGGCGTACTGGTACAGCGTCATGCCCTGCGCGTCCACGACGATCTGGCCCAGCTGCGCGTTCGCGGTCACGGAGACCTGGGCCCCGCCGGTGGCCGGCTGGGCCGGCTGGGGCTTCGGCGCCGCGCTGCTCGTCTCCGACGGGTAGGCCGAAGTACCGGCGGCCGCGGCGGCCGCCTTCTTGCCGTCGGGCGCCAGGGCGAACCAGACACCGCCGACGCCCTGGCCCTTGGTGTCACCGGCCGCGGAGTCCTGCGCGTAGCGGTAGACCGGCCAGCCGCCCAGCGTCAGCTGCTTCGAACCGTCGGCCCGCGTGACCTCGCCGAGCATGGCGGCGTCGATCCCGGTCCCCGCGGTCGAGCCCTCCTTGGCGACCGGCGGCCAGGTCTTGGCGCAGCCGTCGTTGCAGTTGGACATCGGGGGCTTGGCCATGTCCTTGTCGAACCGGTAGAGGGTGAAGCCCTCACTGTCGGTGACCACCATGCCGAGCTTGGCGTCGTTGCGCATGGTCAGCGCTCCCCCGGCCTTGCCCTCACCCGCCGAGGCACCGGCCGACGCACCCGCCGAGGCACTGGCCGACGCGCCCGCCGACGCACCGGCGGACGGCGAGCCGCCGGAACCCCCGTAGGAGCCGTACGAGCCGTAGGATCCGCCCCCGGCCGGCGCGGCGTCCTGCGCACCGACCAACTGGCCGGACCCGGACGGCGTCTTGGCGCTGCTGCTCATGCTGCCCCACAGGGCCATCACCACGAGCCCGACCAGCAGGAGGCAGAGCCCGGCCAATCCGTATCGCTTCGTCAACATGTTCCTTGCCTTTCCATCGGTGGAATCTGGCCTTCCGTGGATCTCTTCGTCCCCGGTGATCCGGTCCGGCGCCGAGCGCCGGTCCCCGGACCCGGGACGTGGATGTCAGGGTCGATAGCCCTCCGGAACCTCTCGATCGGCCCGCCGCTGCGACGAGCAGCACGGCCGGGGCCGCGCCGGCCTCACTGCATCCGCAGCGCGAGCGCGGGGCACCGGTCGACGGCGCGCGCCGCCTGGGAAAGCAGCCTCGCGGGTACCGGCATCACGGCGGCGGCGGGGAACCCGTCCGGCCCCAGCCGGATGACGTCGGGCAGGACACCGGTGCACAGGCCGTGGGCCTCGCAGAGCGTCCAGTCGACGACGATGGAGCCGGCACTCTCCACCTCCGGCAGCGGCAGGACGTCCTGCGACGGCCGTCCGCAGCCGCCCTGGTACGAGTGCGCGACCAGGTCGTCGTCGAACACGGCCAGGGACGAGGCCACGAACCGGGCGGCGGCGTCGGGGTGGCTGCACGCCCCCCGTCCGGTGACCGCCTGCATGCCTGCCTGCACCCGGTCGAATGCGCGCTGCCCACCGCCGCGGACCAGGTCCTCCAGGGCCGAGGTCAGGTCGGGCAGCCCGATGTAGCAGGGCCCGCACTGGCCGGCCGTCTCGTCCGCCATCCAGCGGGAGATCCGGACGACCTCCCACAGCGGGCAGGTCGTCTCCGGCAGCGGCAGGATCGCCCCGGCACCCAGCGCCCCTCCGAGGCGCTGGAAGGACTGGCGGGAGATCACGGCCGAACGGGCCGCGTCGGGCGTCAGCCACTTCCCGTGGTACCCGCCCACCAGCACGCCCTGCCCGATGTCCAGCTCGCACGCCGCCAGGACGGTCTCCAGCGGCACCCCGGTGGGGGTCTCCACCACGGTCGAGCCGGCGATGGTGAGCAGTACCGTGCCGGGTTCGTCGGGGAGGCCGATCTCCCGGTAGGGCAGTGCACCCCAACGGGCCGCCACGGCGAGCTGGGCGTACGTCTCGGCGTTGGACAGCAGCGTGGGGGCTCCCCCGACACCGCTGTCGCTGGTGCGCACGCCGCCTCCCCTGGGCAGGGCGATCCCGTTGGTGATGCCACGGGCGAGGGAGCTCCCCTCCCCCGTCACGAACCGCTCCGGCAGTCGCACCACCTCCACCGGCGGCTTCACCGACCTCCGTTCGGCCAGTGCCTGGCGCAGGGACTCCTCGGTGTCGGCCCGGGTGACGCCGATCGCCACCCGTTCCGCGCCGATCGCGGTGGCCGCGATCAGCGCACCGTCCACCACGAGGTGCGGGGCGCGCAGGATCAGCGTGGTGTCCTTCAGACAACTCGGTTCTCCTTCCGTTCCGTTGACGACCACGACCGGTGTGATGCGGCGCCGGGCCGCCGACTTGACGACCGCCCTGATCTTCCGGGCGAAGGGGAATCCGGCACCTCCCCGGCCGCGCAGGTCCACGTTCTCGGCCAGCTCGGCCAGCTCCTCCGCGCCCATCACCGGCAGCTGGCCGTGGACCTGGAGGTGCGAGCGGTAGTCGACCCGGTACAGGCTCTCCAGGCCGGCGAACAGGACCGGCCGTCCGAACCAGAGGACGGGTGGGGGGTAGTCGTTCACGCGCCCCGCCGCCGACGTCCGGATCCGGCACCGGCACCGACGCCGGCTCCGACTCCCACTCCTACGCCCACTCCGAGCCCGGCTCCGGCCAGGCCCGGCCCGGCGGCCAAGCCCCGGCCCACGGCCAGGCCCGGCCCGGCGGCCGTGGCCTGCCCCCCGACCACCGGCAGGCGCTGGGTGGTGGCCTCGGGGGCACCTCCGGAGTCCTGTGGGAGCGGCCGTACGGGGGCCTGGCGCGGGCCGGAACGGTCCTGGAGGAGCAGCCGGACGGTGAGCGCGCCTGCCACGCCCACGACGGCCACGCCGTACAGCACGACCACCCAGGGGGCCGCGACCCGGCCCGACTGCAGGCCGTGGACCAGGCCCGCTCCCCACGCCGGGTACGAGAACAGGTGGATGACCCTCCACCGGCGCGCGTCACCCGAGCGGGCGATCCGGCCCCGGGCCGCCCCGGCCAGCGCCACCGCGGGGAACAGGTACCCCGCGACGGTCCCCAGGCCGAAGACCACCGGCTTGACCGGGTCGGCGAACGGCACGAAGGCCGCCAGCGCGCCGATCTGTCCCACGATCAGCTTCATCCAGACGTGCAGGACCAGGAAGACGACGCCGGCGACGCCCATCGCGCGGTGGACGGCCTGCGCGACGAGCCGGTGCGACGGGCTCAGGACCAGCCGGTCGGTCGCCGCCAGGCCCCACAGGACGGCGGAGGTGAACGACACGAGTGCCAGCACACCGACGGCGAACGTCAGGAACGCCTGCAGTCTCTGGTTCACGACGATGGCCGTCACCCCCAGCCCCGCCGTCAACAGCGGCAGGAACGACCACGGACCCGGCCGCTTGCGACCACCCTCCGCGGGCTGTTCGCCCTCGGCCGCCGTGCGCGCCCGACCGGGCCGCTCGACGTTCCGCGGCACCGGGCCGAACCGCCGTGACCGCCGCCTCTGCCCTCTCACCATTGCTGAGCCCTCCGGCCTCGTCCTGAACCTGCTGTGTCGTATCTGGTCCCGGGGCCGGCCGGCGCGGGCCGGCCCCGGGTGGGGCGGGTCACCCGCAGCGACGCCCCTGGTTGATGCAACTGACCATCTGGTCCTGCAGGTTCTTGCTCATGTTGTTGATGAAGTCACCGTGGTCGGTGATCGGGTTGTGCAGTTGCTCGGGGAAGCTGTCGACCGCGAACCGGACCCCGGCCGGCACGTCGTAGGCGACGCGCTCGACCAGCTGGGGGATCACCTTGAAGTTCTTCGGGCACGCGCCCGAACCGTTGGAGAAGGCGGTGTGCGTCCGGTGGTTGGCGCTGTCGATGTTCTTGCCGTCCCAGCAGTCCGGGAACTTCAGCGTCCGGACGACCCGGCTCCCCTTCGGGCAGATCGGGTACTTGTCGACGACCTGGCGGTTCTCGAAGCCCGTGCAGCTCCACGACGCGTGGGCGTTCGCCGGGCCGTTGGTGAAGGCCTTGGCGTCACCGGTGAGGATGCGCAGGAACTGCTTCATCGGCTGGACCTGGTTCCCGACGGTGGAGGTGTACGTGATGTCCGCCTCGGCCGGCTGCAGGATCCGTCCCACGTTCTTGTCCTTGCCGCCACCGGGCGCCTTCGCGTCCTTCTCGTTGGTGCCGTCGAAGACGCGCAGGACGGGCCAGTAGTACGCCGAACCGTCGCCGTTGGAGCAGGTGGTGCCCGAAGCGGCGAGCTTGGCGTTGGAGGAGAACGCGTCCGTGGCCACGTTCCCGACGTAGTCGTGCATGTGGTGCGCGCCGTTGCTCACACCGGGGGCGACGATCACGTTGTCGGGGTTGAGGTGGCGGTTCTCGTTGCGCCCGCACCGGGAGGTGAAGGAGCCGGTGGCCGACCCCTTCTTGGCGGGCGCGGTCACGGGTTGGACGTTCTTGATGTCGACGAACCCGTTCTTGTTCTTGGAGAGGGACTTCACCTGCGCGGCGGCCTTGGTCTCGGCGACGCCGCCGCCCATCCCGTCGGCGCTGAACCCCTTGGCCGCGTCCTGGACCACCAGGTCGTTCCGGACCGAGCACTTCGCTATGCCCGAGAGGTCCTTCGGCAGACCGGAGTCCGGGCCGGCGCTGTCCGACAGCTTCTTCAGGGTGTCGGCGCGCTTGTTGGCGAGATCGTCCATGACGCGCTTCTCGTTGTCGCCCGGAGCGGGCGCGGCCAGGCGGTTGAACGCGTCCGCCACCTGGACGTCGAGGTCGGCGAGGTTCTTGTCCACCGCCTCCTGGGAGGCTTCCGGCACCTCGTTCAGGGCCACCCCGGCGTCGGCACAGGCGACGGTGCCGACCTGTGGGGACGCCGACTTCGAACTCGACGGGCGCTGGCCGGCGAAGGCGACCGAGACGACGGTTCCCACCGCACCGGTGCCCAGGACCACGGCCAGCAGCAGGGCACCGGCCCTTCTCTTCGACGTGTCACGTTTACGGGACTTCATGTTCTTCGCACTCCTCGGACGGGATCGGGGGCCCGGCGGGCAGGCCACGGACGGCCATCGGCCGGGTCGTCGTCTAGCGGGTCGATCCGGCGGGCGCCGGCGGGCGGCTCGCGGACGGAGCGGCCGAACCGGACGGCGGCGGGCTGAGCTTGTCGAACTTGACGAGTCGGGTGTCCTCCAGGACGTTCATGTGGTCGAGCACCGTGCCGTTGGCCGTGTTCGCCAGGTCCCGGACGGTGGCGTTCTGGGTGCCGGCCCGCACCTGGGCCAGCACCGCGAACACCTGCCCGTGGGCGCTGCGCAGGAGGTTCGCGAAGAGTTCGTCGAACTCGGGGCCCTGCGCGGCCTCCAACTGCCGCAGCCAGCCCTGCTGCTGGGCCGAGGGCTCGGTGGGCACGTTCTGGTTCAGGGTCTGGGCGGCGGTCAACACGGCCCGGTCGAGGTCGGTGTGACCGTCGATCAGGTGCTGGCCGGCCACCTTGACCTCGGGGCTGGTGCCCTTCGCGACGGCCATCCGGCCTGCGGGGATCTCCCACAGCCCGGCCAGCCGCACCCGCTTGACGAAGTCGCGGTCGAGGGCGGTGAGCGGCCCGGACGGCGTCTGCACCACATCCTGGTCGTCGCTCACCGGGGCGCTGCGATAGGCACCGGCCGACTTCGCCACGGGGTACACCAGGGCCGCCGCGGTCAGGATCATCGCGACGATGATCAGAACGGTGGCCGACGACCTCGGGACGCGGCTCACCAGGGGCAGGCCGTAGGCGGCCCCGCCCGGTCCACGCTTCTTCCGCAAAGATGACATGGGGATTCTTCCTCCACCGCACCCGGAGGATCAGGGCCGCGCGGGAGCCACCGGAACGGGTCCGGGTGGCCTTCCGGTGGTCCGCGCGGGGATGATCCACGCGCGACGCTCCACGGACGGCGCGGCCGACGAGGGGATGACACGGCAGTGACGGTCGACTGCCACGAGGGGACGGCCCGGACCCGAACGCCCGGCACCACCCCGGACGGGATCACCGGCGGCACGGCGGACGGCACGACGGACAGCGCCACGGACGGCGCGACGGGCTTGATCGGGGACGGCGTCACGTTCGGCGTCACGGACGGCGTGACGGGCTTGGTCGCGGGCGGCTGCACGAGCCGCATCACCGCGGTGGTGCCACGGTCACGGACCTGCGCGGTCCGGCCGGGAGAGGGCGGGAACGGCCCCGGGGCCGGACTCGCCGGGTGCCGTGCGTCGCCGGCACGGGACCGGCCGGCGCCGGCGGACGGGCCTCAGCGCCCGTTCGTCCGGAGGTTCCGGTTGGGTCCGGCGGTCTGGAGCAGGGACACCATCCCCGCTCTGCGGCGCAGGCGGGCGTACTCGGACGCCATGATCTGGATCTTCAGCGCCAGCAGGAGTTCGAACCTGGCCCGAGGGTCGCGCAGACCGCTGCCGAAGACCTTCTCCAGGTTGCGCAGCCGGTTCCGGACCGCCTGCGGGTGGATGCGGAGCAGCCGGGCGGCCGGGAGCGTGCCGCCGCCCTCCAGCCAGGCGAGCAGCGTCTCCTCCGTCCACTGCCGCTGCTGCGGTGTCATGTCGGCCAGACGGCCCAGCCACTTGGCGGAGAGGTGGCTCGCCAGCAGCGGGTCCTGGAAGAGCATCAGGGTCGCCAGGTGGTCCTCGACGAAGTGGATCCCGGCGGAGGCGCCCTGCGGCACCATCGTCAGCAGTTTGCGGGCCCAGCCGAGCGAGACCACCGCGTCCTCGACCGGTACGGCCGGCCCCACCACGGCGGTCCGCCCCTCCAACCAGAGGGCGAGCACCCGTGGCATGCCCGGCAGCGGGTCCGGGATCAGCAGGTAGGGGAGCGTCCCCTTGGTGCCGGCGACGACCTCCGTAGCGGAGAGTCCCGACGGCGGCGTCCCGGGCGACGAGTACAGCGCCACCGCCTGGACCGTGGTCGGCTGGGTGCGCCCCCGGCCACCGCGGGGACCGTGACCGGTGCCGGTCCGCCCCGCCGTGCCGCTGTGGCGCGCCATGCCGTGCCCGCCCGCCGTGCCGCTGTGGCCCGTCACGCCACTTCGGCCTGCCGTTCCGGCCCGGCCGGCAGCCGCACCACCGTGGCTCACCGTGCCGCTCTGACTCACCGTGCCACTGCGACCCGCCGTGCCACTGTGGCTCACCGCGCTGCCGCGGCTCACCGTGCCACCGCGACCGACCGTGCCACCACGGCTCACCGTGCCGCTCTGGCCCACCGCGCCGCCGTGACTCGCCGTGCCGGCGTGGCCGGCGAGGCGGCGCTGTACGGGTTCCCGGCGACCGACGGCCCCCGGGAGGGCGAGGTCGCTCATCGCGACCCCCTTCCCGCGACGTCGAGACAGTTCCCGTCACCGGAACCCCTCGGGAGCGCGCCGACCCGGACGGGCCGGGCGGGACGCGACCCGACGCACCGCGACCCGGTGGCGGCCGTTCCGCCCGCACCCCGCCCCAGCACGAAGAGTTCGTACGGAGTCGGCACCGGCGACCTGCTGCCGGAGCATGCTTCCCGCATGGCGACACCCCTCTCTCTCGAATCCCCCGACCCGACCGGGCCGGACACGTTTAGAGATGGGCCGCAGGAGGTTTCGTCCCGCCGCGTTATCAATCCGTTATCTTCCGAACCGCGCCCCGAACCCCCGGAGCGCCGCCGCAGGCGCGGCCCCGCAAGGACCGCACGTGCACGACCCGGCAGCCGCACGATGGTCGTACGCGCACCCTCACCCCGCGAGACCCCTGTCGCACAAAGTCCTCACAATCGATCCGGGCCGAGCGCGAATTCACCCCTGATCACATCTGACTCACCATCACATAACCATGATCACGGACCGCTTCGGTCCGATCAGGAGGGGTCACCGGCGAAGCGTCGAGAGCCGCGTTGAGCCATCGAATCGACGAACGCCGGTCCGTCAACGCAATTGTGCCGACCGAACAGGTATTCTCCCGGTTGCTTGTAGGCTGTGGCCCCCACCGGGGGACGGCAGGAACTGCGGACACCTGTCGCACGGCCCCCAGGCCCGAATGCCCTGCACCACATTCACGCGATCGGGGCCGTGATGCGACTCAACCTGAACCAGCTGGCGATCTTCGCGAAGGTCATCGAATGTGGTGGGTTCTCCGCGGCGGCCCAGGTGCTGTTCCTGAGCCAGTCGTCGGTCTCCAAGCAGGTGCAGAACCTTGAGGCGTCGCTGCGGACCGTCCTGGTCGACCGCTCCGGCCCGAAGATCCGCCCCACCCCGGCCGGCCGGGTCCTGCTCGCCCAGACCAAGGAGATGCTGGCGCTCGCCGACCACGCCGTCGGCGCCGTCCAGGCTGCCGCGCGATGGCCCAACGAGCGTCTGGTGGTCGGCAGCACGGCCGCCGTGGGCGACTACCTGCTGCCGGCGGTCATGCGCGAACTGCGGCGCCGCGAACCCGACGGGCTGTTCACCGTGGTCGTCAACAGCCCCGAGTGCCTGGCCGGCGCCCTCCAGCAGGGCCGGATCGGCGTCGGCGTGGCCGACGGCCCGCTGCCCCCGGGGCGGTACGAGTCGGAGGAGCTCGCCAGCGACGAGATGCTGCTGATCTGCGCGCCCGACCACCCGCTGGCCGGGCAGGAGGTCACCCCGGCGGACCTCGCCGCCGAGTCCTTCCTCCTCCTCGAACCGGGCTCCCAGACCCGGCGGCAGCTGCTGGAACTCCTGCACACCTGGGACCTCGTCGGCGCACGCACCCTCGACCTGTGGGGAACGGAGAGCGTCCGGGAGGCCGTCCGCATCGGCCTGGGCATCAGCCTGGTCCCCCGGCGCTCCGTCCGCTTCGAGCTCCTCCACGGCGTCCTCGCCGAACTCCACGTCCACCCCGGCCCGACGCCCCGCACCGTCACCGCCAACTGGACCGTCGCCCGCCCCCTCTCCACCTACGAGGAGCTGCTGCTCTCCATCCTCCGCGAGGTGGCCAACGCCCCCACCACGCCGCCGACTTCGTCCACGTCGGAACCGGTCGGCCGGCCCCGTCCGGGGGGCGCCCCGCAGCCGCCCGGAATCCCCCTGCAGGCCCGCCGCGCCGCGGGAGCGGAGCCCCCACCGGCTCTGGACGAGGCCGAATCGTCGACTCACTCGCGGTAGAGCAGCAGGGTGGCACCGGCCAGGACGGCGCTGGCCACCAGGGCCCAGGCGAGCTGTCCGTGCAGCACCAGGACCGCACCCGGTCCGGCGCCGGCGAGCATGGTGGCGACGGAGAGGATCTTCCGGCGCTGACGCGGAGCGGTACCGCCGGCGAGCCGGGAGTCGGCAGCGAGTCCGGTCAGCGTCAGCGTGAGCACGGTGGTGGTGAGGTCCGGCACGCCGAGGCCGCGCACGGTGCCGTTGCGGATGCCCATCGCCAGGGCGAGCAGCGCGATCACGACGTACTGCGCGGCCCCGTCCGCGCCCCTGGCGAAGACCACGACGGCGGCCGCCGCGTGCAGCACGACCTCCAGGACGAAGGCCGTCCGCAGCTGCCGGGGCCGCCGGGGGCCCTCGTTCGCCGTCGCGAGCCGGCCGGCCAGCAGCGCGCCGAGGAGGAAGGCCGCGAGGGAGGCCAGCGAGCCGGCGACGGAGAACCCGGGTGCCCCGGCGAGGGCGAAGGCGATGACGACGACGTTGCCGGTCATGTTGGCGGTGAAGACGTGGCCGAGCCCGAGATAGCTCACCGCGTCGATCAGGCCGCTGACCAGGGTGAGGCCGAACAGGGCCAGCGCCAGCGGGTGGCGGTCGTGGATGTGCGGCCCGGGCGGCCGGGGAGCGGGGGCGGTGCGGGAGTCGGCTGTCGGCGTGGTCACGGAGGCTCCTCGTGCCGAGGGGGACGTGGGCGTGGGCGTGGGGGAACGCGGGCGTTGGGGCCGAGGACGCAGGGGGGCACCGCCGGATCCGGCGGTGCCCCCCCCTGCGCCGAGGTGTTCGGTGCGTCAGAAGAAGCAGGGGTCCATCGGCACCGAGGGCTGCCCGGGGAGGGCGAGGCCGCGGGCCGCGCGCCAGGCGTGCTGTTCGCCGGAGGCCGCCACGGCCTCCAGCACGCCCTCGGCCTGGTGGACGCCGGCCAGGCCGGGCGCGGGGGTGGCGTGGTAGCCGCCGAACCGCGTGACCGGGCTCCAGGCCGGCGACACGGCGGGCAGGTCCGGGGCCAGGCCCTGGTGCTCCCGGGCGCCGTGGACGATGCGCCCGCCGACGACGGTGAGGACGGACTCGATGTGCGGGATGTCGGCCTCGGGCACGGTGAAGTAGTCGGCGTCGAGCAGCGCGAAGTCGGCGTAACTGCCCACCACCAGTCGCCCCTTGACGTCCTCCTCGCCGGTGAGGCGGGCCCCGCCCAGCGTGTAGAGCTCCAGGGCCTGCTCGCGGCTGAGCCGGTTGTGCTCGGCCGCGAGACGCCTGCCGCTGACCGCGCGGCCGGAGACCAGCCAGTGCAGCGCGACCCAGGGGTTGTAGGAGGAGACCCGGGTGGCGTCGGTGCCCGCCGCGACGGTGAGGCCGCGGTCCAGCATGGCGCGCAGCGGCGGTGCCTCGGCGGCGGCCGGAGCGCCGTACCGCGAGACGAACGCCTCGCCCTGGAAGGAGAGGCGGTTCTGCACGGAGACGGCGCCGCCGAGGGCCGCGATCCGGTCGAGGCTCTCCGCACCGACCGTCTCCGCATGATCGAAGAGCCAGCGGTTGCCCTGCGGGAAGAGGCCCTCGGCGGCGAGCTTCTCGAAGACGGCGAGGTCGCGGCGGATGGTCTCGTCGTACGTGGCGTGCAGCCGGAAGCCCCAGCCGTGCTCCGTCAGCAGCCGGACGGCCTTCTCGAACTCCGATTCGTAGGAGCCGAGTTGCGGCCTCGGCTCGGTGAAGTTCTCGAAGTCGGCCGCGGCCCAGGTGAGGTTCTCCCCCGCCCCGTTGAGGCGCAGCCACGCATCCCCGTCACCGGGGCGCACGGTGTTGACCCAGCGGGTGAGATCGTCCAGCTCCTGCCCCGCGGTCTGGGGGAAGAGGTGGTAGGCGATGCGCAGGGTGAGGTCCCCCTGCCGGGCCAGCTCCATGACGGTGCCGTAGTTCTCGGGGAAGCTCTGGAAGCCGCCGGCGGCGTCGATCGCGGAGGTGAGGCCGAAGCGGTTCAGCTCGCGCAGGAAGTGCCGGGTGGAGCCGATCCGGTCGGCCTCGTCCAGCGTCGGCGCCTTGGCCAGGGTGGAGTAGAGCAGCAGCGCGCCCGGGGCGGCGATCAGCAGGCCGGTCGGTTCGCCGTCGTGACCGCGCACGATCTGGCCGCCCGCAGGGTCGGGGGTGTCCCGGGTGAAGCCCGCGGCGCGGAGCGCGGCCCGGTTGAGCAGCGCCGACTGGTAGAGGTGCAGCACGAAGACGGGGGTGTCGGGCGCCGCGGCGTTGAGCTCCGCCAGGGTGGGCAGCCGCCGTTCGGCGAACTGGTCGGCGGACCATCCGCCGACCACCCGCACCCACTGGCCGGGCGGGGTGCGCTCGGCCTGGAGCCGGAGCATGGCCAGGGCCTCGCGCAGCGTCGGGACGCCGTCCCAGCGCAGCTCCAGCACATAGTTGAGGCCGCCGCGGATGACGTGCAGGTGCGCGTCGTTGAGCCCCGGCACGGCCCGGCGGCCGAGCGCGTCGACCACCCGGGTGTCGGGGCCGACCAGCGGGGCGACGTCCGCGTCGTCGCCGACCGCCTGGATCAGTCCGTCCCGGACGGCCAGGGCCGTGGCCCGGGGGCGGCGCGGGTCGTTGGTGTGCACCTTGGCGTTGCGGACGACCAGGTCGGCGGGCCGGGCGGGGGCGCCGGGACGAATCCCGGCGACGGGCATGCTGGACAACGAGGGTTCCCTTCACGCAGTGGCGGTGGTGGATCGGCCGTGGCGCGCGGCCGGCAGGCCCCAGGGCCTGGCTTGTGCCGCGGCGGCCGGGCCCGTCCGGGGGCGGGCCCGGCCCGCGGTCACGCCCCTGTCCCGGGGGTGTCGACGAGGTGCTCGGCGAGGAACCAGACCTGGGTCTCGCCGGTCCGGATGATCTGGGAGACCAGCAGGTCCTGGGTGCCGTCGTCGCCCAGCTCCGCCGTGCGGGCGGCGGCGTCGCGGGCGTCGGCGAGGATGGTCTCGTGCGCGTCGAGGAGCCCGGAGAGCATCGAGCGCACGGGCTCGATGCCGTCCGGCGGCCGCGGCACGCCCGTGATCTGGGCCGCGTGGCGCGGATCGCCCACCGCGACACCGCCGAGCATCTGCACCCGCTCGGCGAGCGCGTCGACCAGCTCCAGCTGCTCCTGGGCGTGCTTGTCGAAGAGCAGGTGCAGCTGGTACGCCGTCGGCCCGCGCATGCCCCAGTGGTACTTCTTGTACAGCGCGTAAAGGAACTGGGTGTCCGCCAGCACGCGGTTCAGCCGCTGGGAGGAGTACTGCCGGGCGTCGTGGGAGAGCGCGATCGGCAGCTGTGTGACGGTGCCGAACTCCTGGATCTCGGGGGCGTGCTGGTGGAGGCGCGGCTGGCTGGTCCGGCTGGTCATGGTGCTCCTTCGGGAGGGGGCGGCGGACGAGGCGGCATCAGACTAGGAGCGCCGGACCCCGGGACCTGTTCCGACGGCGCACCACCCACAGCCGGTCCGCGCACCTTCACCGGCGTAGTCGACGACCCGTCACGCGCAGCCGCCGACGGCCCGATCGCAGCACTCTCGGACGACACCGTGTGCTCTCAGAGTCCACAGGACGCCGCCCGCCGCCCCTAGCGTCGGAGCACCACAGCCCACACACCGCCGTCCGAAGGGACCGAAGAGCCATGCCGTTCATCACCGTCGGCCAGGAGAACTCCACCTCCATCGACCTCTACTACGAGGACCACGGCTCCGGGCAGCCGGTCGTCCTCATCCACGGGTTCCCGCTGAACGGGCACTCCTGGGAGCGGCAGAGCGCCGCGCTGCTCGATGCCGGCTACCGGGTCATCACCTACGACCGCCGCGGCTTCGGCCAGTCCTCCCAGCCGACCACCGGCTACGACTACGACACCTTCGCCGCCGACCTGAACACGGTGCTGGAGACCCTGGACGTCCAGGACGCCGTGCTCGTCGGCTTCTCGATGGGCACCGGCGAGGTCGCCCGGTACGTGTCCGCCCACGGCTCCGCGCGGGTCGCCAAGGTCGCCTTCCTCGCCTCGCTGGAGCCCTGGCTGCTCAAGACCGACGACAACCCGGACGGCGTCGCCGCCCAGGACTTCTTCGACGGCGTCGTGGCGGCGGTGAAGGCCGACCGCTACGCCTACTACAGCGACTTCTTCCAGAACTTCTACAACCTGGACGAGAACCTCGGCACCCGGATCAGCGAGGAGGCCGTCCGCAACAGCTGGAACGTCGCGGCGGGCGGCGGCTCGTACGCCGCCTCGGCCGCGCCGACCACCTGGTACACCGACTTCCGCGCCGACATCCCCCGCATCGACGTGCCGGCCCTGATCCTGCACGGGACGGGCGACCGCATCCTGCCCGTGGAGAACACCGCGCGCCCGTTCCACCGGGCGCTGCCCACCGCCGAGTACGTGGAGATCGAGGGCGCGCCGCACGGTCTCCTGTGGACCCACGCCGAGGAGGTGAACGCGGCGCTGCTGGCCTTCCTCGCGAAGTGACCCGGACGGCCGCGGGCCCCCGACCGCGGCCGTCCGACCGTCCGCCCTCGTGGTGTTCGCGTGATTGCAGTCGCCGGTGGGCGGCCGGGCGCCTCGTCGCCCCGGCCGCCCACCGGCATGTCTGCCGCGCGTTCCTCCGCCCCCTGCCCGGGGCAGGGGCTACCGCGGCCGTGCGGCGCCCGACCGGGCCGCCTCGTGGATGAACTCGGCCACCGTGGTGGGCCGGGAGACGGCCACGGCGTGGGAGGCCTCGGGCATCTCCAGGACGGTGGCGCCGGCGCGCCCCGCCGTGAACCGCTGGATCGGCGGGGGCAGCGCCCGGTCTGCTGCGACCGGGCGATCGCGTCGGGCGAGAGGTCCGGGTCGGCGAGGTTCTCCTCGATGTGGGCGCGGATCCGCGCCAGGGTCCCGGCCGCGCCGGTCGGGTGCTCCGGTCCCTCCCGTTCGAGCAGGTCGGTCACCAGGATGGCGGCGATGTCGGAGACGCTGCGCGCGAGGTGGCTGCCCGGCCGGGCGCGGTGGGCCCGGGCCTGGGAACGGCTCCAGCGCACCGCGCAGCGCCACCGCGACCTGGCGCCGGCCCCCGGACGCACCTGCCCCCACCCACCGGACAGCGCGGACACGACAGCAGCCGGGTCCGCCTTCCGCCCCGCGAACCGGCCGAAGCGGTGCACCGTCGGAACATCTCCGCCGGCACCGCGCTCCTAGGCTGGACCGTGACTCCGCCTCTCCCCTGTTCCCGGCAGCTCCCAGGGCCCGAGGCCGGAGCACCGCGCCGCCGCCGAGCCGATCGACCGGCTCGCCCGGCCGCCTCGCCGTGCCAACCCCGGCCTGCCGCCATCGCGCCATTGCCCCTCACCCAGGAGAACCCGTGCCCGCCCTCTCAAGCCCCCAGCCCCACCCCGAGGTCACCAGCACCGACATCGTCCTCGACGCGCAGATCGTCCTCGGCGAGCACGAGTGCGTCGACGTCCCGGTGCGCCTCGCCTACCGCAGCGACGACCCGCTCGCCGTCGCCCTCGAATTCCTCGGCCCCGCGGCGGAGGCGGGCACCTGGCAGTTCTCCCGCGACCTCCTCTGGGAGGGACTGCAGAAGCCCACCGGCATCGGCGACGTCCGCATCTGGCCGCCCTGTCCCTGCCACGGCCGCACCGCCCTGCGCATCATGCTGCTCGGGGACGACGGATCCGTCCTCCTCGACCTCCCGTCCCGCCAGGTGCGTCGCTGGCTCCGCCGCGAGAGCTTCACGCTGGTCCCCCCGGGCACCGAAGGAAGCGCGATCGACTGGGACGCCGAACTGAGCGGCCTGGCCGGCTGAGGTACGGGGACCAGCGCCGCCCTCACGACTGCGGTGGGGGTTCGCTGTTCGAGTGGTGTCAGACCGCCGGTCGGATGAGATTACGGCCCCGCCGGCAACCCGGCACGGCCGCGCGGTGCATGGGTGGAGAAGGCGCTTCGGCGCCGGTCCCGGTCCCCAACTGCGGAGCGTTCATGTCACCGCTGTCCGTTGCCCGTCGGCTGTTCGCCGTTCTCCTGCTCCCGCTGCTCGCTCTCGCCGCTGTCGTCGGCAGCCCCGGCGGGACTCCGGCCGCTGCGGTCACCACCAGCGCCCCGGCGGGCGTCGACTGGGATTCACTCGCCCGCTGCGAGAGCGGAGCGCGCTGGCACGCCAACACCGGGAACGGCTACTACGGCGGGCTGCAGTTCGACGGGGCCACCTGGCGGGCCAACGGCGGCCTCGCCTACGCGCCCCGCGCGGACCAGGCGACCCGTGAACAGCAGATCGCCGTGGCCGAGAAGCTCGCCGCCCGGCGCGGCCTCGCGCCGTGGCCCGCCTGCTCGGCCCGTGCCCGCGGCAGCGACGCCCCCGCTGCCCACAGCAGTACCCCCGCCCGCGCCCACCGCCCGGCGCAGGCACGACCGCACACCCCGGCCAGGTCCACGCCCCACACCAACGGCACCGGCGGCACCGGCGGCACCGGCGCAGCCGACGCACCCTCAGCGGCGGAAGCCGGCCCGGACGCGGACCGCCCGGGCACCTGGACGGTGCGCGAGGGCGACACCCTCAGCGACATCGCCCAGGCCGTCGGCACCCCCGGCGGCTGGCCCACCCTCCACGCACTCAACGACGAGACCATCGGGTCCGACCCCGACCTGCTCCTGCCCGGCCAGGTCCTCGTCCTGAGCTGAACCGCCCCACGGCCCGGGCTGCGCGGGACACCCACCGCGAGGACGTCGGCGTCGGTCCGTTCCTCCCGGACGTGCCCGGCCGCGGGTCGGATCAGCCGAGGTGTCCGATCAGCCGCGGGTTGCGTTGCGGCGGCGGAGTCGGAAGCCGAGGACGACGAGCACGACGGCGACAACCGCCGTGCCGATGGCGGCCCAGGTGGCGACCGTCGAGCCGTCGTCGTCCGCGGCGGCCTTCGCCCGGACGTCGGACGTCGCCGTGGCGGTCGCGGGACCGGGGGTGGTCGAACCGCCGGTGCCGGTGGCAGTGCCGGTGCCGGTCGCAGTGCCGGTGCCGGGGTCAGTGCCGGTGCCGGTCGGGGCTGGGGCTGGGGCGGTCGGGCCGATCACGGTGCCGGGGGTGACGGCCGGGGACGGGACTCCGGTCGGTCCGACCGTGGGGCCCGCGGTGGGCATCGAACCGGCCGGGTCGGTGATGGCGGCGGCCTCCACGTCGAGTTCGCGCTCGCCGTGGCCGAGGTCGGGGAAGGCGCAGTCGACGGTGATCTTCCAGTGACCGCTCGGCAGGGTCTCCCGGGTGGTGTAGCTGCCGGGGTGGCCGGGGACGGCGACCAGGCGCCAGGGTCCCACGGCGCGCCCGTCGGAGGAGGTGGCGGCGAGCGAGCCGGCGAATCCTTCGGTGACCGGGTCGCGGTCGTTCTCGAAGCTGGCGACGGTCGTGACGTGCCCGTTGTCCGCCCCGGTGATCTCCAGGTGGACGGTGTCGCCGTGGGCGGAGGCGGGGACGGCGGCGGGTGCGAGAACGGCCACCCCGGCAACGGCGAGGGCAGCGGCGATGGAACGGATGCGCATGGGCGGTGCTTCCTCGTGCGGTGAGTGGGATGGCCGGGTGCGGCCGCCGTGAGTTCACGGCGGCCGCACCCGGCCGGTGGCCCTACCTGCGGTCGGCGGACCTGTCTACGGTCTGCGGACCTGTCCGGGTCAGGAGGCCTTCTGCAGAGCCCAGCTCTGGTAGGCCTGACCGTTCGGCTGCTGGAGCTCCAGCAGCCGGCCGCCGTAGTACCAGCGGTTGCTGATGCCGAGGACCAGCGAGGTGCCCTTGGCGGTGAGGGTGACACCACCGTTGGAGGAGTTCACCTGCCACTTCTGCGCGTCCGCGTCGGAGCACGGCTGCTGGGCGACGTACTGGCCGGCCACCGCGTTACCGCCCAGCTGGAGGCACTTGTCGGAACGCACGGACTTGATCCGGACGGTGCCGGAGCCGGCGTCCTCGAAGGTCCACTTCTGGTTGGCGTAACCGGTGCGCTGGTAGGCGATGGCGACGGTGCCGTCGTTGAGCGAGCTGCCCCACAGGTCGGCGGCCTGGCCGGTGAACCCGTTCACCATGGTGTAGCGGGTGCCCGGCTGCGGCTTGCCGGAGTCGGCAGTGGTCTTGAAGGTGACGGTGCGGCCCGGCTTGGAGGCCTTGCCGGCGGCGTCACGGTAGGCGATGGCCACGCTGTACTGGGTGCCAGGGGCGAGCCGGACCAGGCCGACCACCGTGGCGCGGACGGTGCCCAGGGACTGGCCGTTGAGCAGGACGTCGTAGCCGGTGGCGCCGTTGGCGGCCGGCCAGCTCAGCATGACCGAACTCTGGGTCACCTGGCTGACCGTCACGTCCGGACCGGTGGAGCCGGTGGTGGAGGTGGCGGTCGGGGTCGGCGTGGCGGTCGGGGAGGCGGTGCCGGTGGCCGTCGCCGTCGGGGACGGCGTGGCGGTCGGGGAGGCGGTGCCGGTGGCCGTCGCCGTCGGGGACGGCGTGGGCGTCCTGGTCGGCGTGGTGGTCGCGGTGGGCGACGGGGTGCCGGTCTTGGTCGGCGTCGGGGTCGGGGTCGGCGTCGGGTTCGGGCCGGTGCCGCCGCCCGCGATCAGGAAGCGGTTGTTGGCGACGTTCCAGTGCGTGGCCAGGTAGCTGCCGGGAGCCGGGTTGGTGTTGTAGTAGTCGTCGTGGCGGCAGTCGAGCCGTTCGTCCTGCTTGTTGTCCGGGCAGACGGTCTTCATCTTCGGGTAGTTCGGCGCGTCCGAGTAGCACATCAGGTCCCACTCGTCGACACAGTGACCGGCCTTGCTGGAGTTCGGCGCACTGTCGTTGACGGCGCCGAGGTTGTGGCCCAGCTCGTGCGCGGCGGTGGCGCCGTTCCAGCAGGCCGAGTCGTTACGGCCGTACGAGGGGCCGAAGTTGCTCCGGTTGTCCTGGCCGGGACGCTCGTCACCGTCGAAGGTACCGATGCCGCAGTACACCTGGGCGTCGGTGAACATCATGTACTTGCGGTCCTTGCGGTTGAACCCCTGCTTGGCGAGCGCGTTGTTCTGCGAGTTGAAGTCCTTGATCTCGGCGCTGGAGATCTGGACGTTCAGCACCGACGCGCTGCAGTCGGACTCGGTGACGAAGCGCACGTGCCGCTCGCCGCCGGTCTCCTGGGCGCTGGCGTTGTAGATGACGTCAACGTCGGCGGCCCACTTCTTGAACGAGGCCTGGTACTGGGCGAAGCGGTCGTTGCCCGGGGCGTGGACGTACACCACCTGGACGCGGTTGCCGCTGGTGCCGTCACCCTCGCAGACGAGGGCCGAGCCGCCCGCGGCCGAGCCACCGGCCGGAGTGGTCTGCTGCGGGGCGCCGGCCGCGTCGCCGAGCAGGGCCTTGCTTCCGGCGTCCAGGACGGGCGAGCCGCCCGACACCAGGTCGGCGGCGGCCGGCGGCTGAGCGCCGGCCGGCGGGGTCAGCGCGGCCGGCTGCGCAACGGCCGCGGCCACCGGGGCGACGTCCTTGTGGATGTCGACGCCCTGCGGAGGCGCGTCGGGGCCGTGGCTGCACAGCTCACCACCGCTGACCTGCAGCTGTCCCGCGCAGCGGTCGTCGCTGGGCAGGCTCAGGCCGGCGTAGACGAGACCGCGCTCGGGCTGCTCCTTGGGTATCTCCTTGAGCGGCGTCGCCTTGGTGTCACGCTTCGGGGCCGGCGCCTGGGTGCCGTTCTCGGCGGAGCCGGTCTCCCCCTCGTCGTCGGCGACCAGACCGACCATCTGGCCCGCCCCGAGGCCGTCGGCCGACGCCACGGCCGAGTTGCGGGAGGGTGCGTCCACCACGGTCTGGATTCCCAGCACGCCCGCAACCAGGCCGGCCGCGACCGCGAGGCCGATCATTGCCGTCTTGCGGGTCGAGCGCTTCTGCCTGCGACGGCGAAGCTCACTGCTCCGGTGTCCCATCACGGTCCTTTCCTCGTGTGAGGGCCCGGGATCCCCCTGTAGCGAGACGGGTCCAGGCCTTCCGACACACAAGAGATCCGGCGGGACCGGGGGAGATAACAAAAACATGTTTCGAAAGTGGCGAGATTGTTCGATCCGCGCCCCGGGGGCCGGCCGTCGCCGCGGGCCTCCCTGCCGCCGGACCGCCGCGGACTCCTTCTCCATCTCCCGCCCCTGCCAACGCTGTTGACGACTTGTCTTGCAAGACCCCACAGCGCATCGCGCCGCGAGACGGGCCTTGACGCGGGAAGTTCATTCCGGCCAACATCCTCTACCGGCGAGTAGAGAAGGCACCGTGGGAGGCGGCCCCCGGCGCCCGCTCGGCGAGCCGTGGCGACGCGATTCCAGCACTCGAACCCGCTTCCGCGGCACCGATTGCCCGTGCCGCTCCTGTTGCGGCCCGCGACGTCCGCGCCCCGCCACCGCGCCGCACGGTGGCCGTTCGAGCACACACCCCCATCGGGGCGCACAGAGGAGAAGAAGCGATGCCGGATTCGGTGACCGATGTGGCCGCGGATGCCGAACTGGCACGTGCTATCCGGGCGGGGCACGAACGGGACCCGACGGCACTCGCCGACCTGGCGCGCCGCCACAGGGATTCGGTGGCGGCCTACGCCGGGCTGTTCTGCGCGGAGGGCCGTGCCGCCGAGGAGCTCGCGGACGAGTCCTTCCAGCGAACCCTGGAGGCCATCCGCACCGGCGGCGGACCGACGGCGAGCTGGCGGCCGTACCTGCTGGCCGAGGTGCGGAGAGCCGCGGCCGGCTGGGCCGACACCGGACGCGAGGCGAAGCTGAGCGCCGGCTTCACCGCCTGGCTCGACGCCCTCCCCCAACCGGATCCGGCCGCCCCTTCGGCGCGCGCGGCGACCGCTGCGGCGGAAGCGGATTCGTTCCTCCTGCGCACCTTCCTGAGCCTGCCGGAGCACCGGCAGGCAGCGCTGTGGCACTGTCTCGGGGAGCCGGCCGGTCACCCGCCGACGCCTCGACCGGAACCGGACGCACCCGCCCGGCAGCTCCTCTACGACGCCTACTTGCAGGTGTACGCCGCGCGAATCCCTCAGCGGTCGTGCCGCCACCTGATCGCCGCCCTGGGGGAATCCGTCCGGCACGGCATCACCGACGACACGGCGGACCTCGATCGCCACCTCTCGCGGTGCGACAGCTGTGGCCACGCCCGAGCGGCACTGACCGCCATCGACCTGTGGCAACGGCCGGTTCTGCTCCGGGGATTGCTGCTGTGGACGGGAGAGCCGTCGTCGCCCGCCCTGCCGGCGGTGACGACCGACACCCGGCCGACGCCGACGGTCGCCCCACGCCCCACGCCCCGCACCACTACCCGCCCCACGCCCCGCACCACTACCCGCCCCACGCCCCGCACCCGAGCCTGGCCACCGCACGCCAACGGCCACCGCCTTGCCGGGCGACGTGCCCTGGCAGCCTTCACCGCCGCAGGGACCTGCGCGGTCGCGGCGCTGCTCGTCGCCGGCACGGCCTTCACGACCACACCCCCGGCGGGAGCACAGCCTCCACTGTCCGCTCCCCTCCCGCTCACCGTCCCCCTGGAATCGACACCCCCGACGACACCCCCGACCACGGAATCCGCGACCACCACGGACTCACCTTCGGAGTCACCGTCAGGCTCACCGTCGAACTCGCCTTCCCCCACTCCGCCGTTCACAGCCTCGACCACCTCGGCATCGGCCTCCCCGTCCCGCAGCCACTCGACCTCTTCGGCCACGGCCACGGCCGCCCCCTCCCCCACCCCGTCGACCCCACCACCGACCGTGGTGGTGCCACCACCACCGACCGTGCCCGTCGGCCTCGCTCTCCTCAACATCAGCTCGGGGCTCTGCGTCGGCATCGTCGACCGGAGCGCCGACAGCCCGCTGCAGCTCGAGAAGTGCACCGGCCAGGCGTCCCAGCGCTGGGAGCGACTTGCCGCCGATCAGGACGTCTACCAGCTCCGCAACGTGGAGACGGGGCTGTGCCTGGACGGCACTACGGCCGGCGGGAACACCGTCGCAGTGGTCCTCCGAAGCTGCCGATCCGGCGCACAACGCCAGCAGCAGCTCTGGCGGTTCGCCCCGGACAGCAGAACCGGCGCCGTCCGCCTGTGGTTCGTCCCACCCGTCCCGTCGAGTGACTACGCCTCTCATCTGCTCGGCCCCTACAACTGGCCGGAGGCCGACCCACCGCACGTCGGATCCCCCCTCGTCCAACTGCCCGACTACTACCACTCCAACAGCTTCCTCTTCACCATGGAATGACCGGTTCGTGTCCCGCGCCGCGGGGAACCCCACCGAGGCCCCGCGGCCGAACTGGCCTCCGACCGGCGCACTCCCGTCCCTCCACCTCCTTGGGCGGCTCGATGGACGTGCGCAATTTCGCCCTGCTCTGCGTGGCACACCACCGGCAGGCTCACCGGCCCACGTCGACGTGTGGGTCTACCCGTTGGACCGGTTCTTGGCCGTGGACTGCGTCTTCTGGTTGTAGATCTCCTTGCCGTCCGCGTTGTAGGCATGGACGTAGGGGGCCGGGGGGAAGGGGTTCGCGTTGTGGCCGGTGGAGA
>NZ_JBIVDY010000039.1:0-44779 GCF_044747365.1 Kitasatospora sp. NPDC090091 | reverse complement strand
GTGATCGCCGACTCGTCCACGCTCGCGACGCCCTCGACGACGTCGCCGTCGCCCGGGATGATCTGCCCGGCCTCGACCACCACGTGGTCGCCCAGGCGCAGCGCGGTGCCGGAGACCTCCTCCTCCGCCTGGCTCTTCGGCCAGTCGGTGAGGCGGCGGGCCATGGTGTCGGTCTTGGTCTTGCGTAGCGTGTCGGCCTGCGCCTTGCCGCGGCCCTCGGCCACGGCCTCCGCCAGGTTGGCGAAGATCGTGGTCAGCCAGAGCCAGACGGTGATCGACCAGGCGAACACTGAGGGGTTCGCTATGGCCGAAATGGTGGTGACCACCGAGCCGACCTCGACCACGAACATCACCGGGTTCTTGACCATCACCCGGGGGTCGAGCTTCTTCACCGCGTCCGGGAGGGACTTCACGATCATCTTGGGATCGAGCAGCCCACCGGAAACTCTGTGGGGCACCGTGCTCTCGGCCTTGTCAGCCGGAGCGGGAGTGAGCGTTGGCGTGGACATCAGGAGGAGAGACCTTCCGCGATCGGCCCGAGGGCCAGGGCCGGGAAGTAGGTGAGACCGACGACGATCAGGACGACGCCCGACAGCAGGCCCACGAACAGCGGCTTGTGGGTGGGCAGGGTGCCCGGGGTGGCCGGGACGGGCTGCTGGCGGGCGAGCGCGCCGGCCAGCGCCAGGACGAAGACCATCGGCAGGAACCGGCCGAACACCATCGCCAGGCCCAGCGCCGTGTCGTACCAGTCGGTGTTCACCGTGACACCGGCGAACGCCGAGCCGTTGTTGTTCGCCGCCGAGGTGAAGGCGTACAGCACCTCGGAGAAGCCGTGGGCGCCCGAGTTGAGCATCCCGGCCCGCTCGCCCGGCAGTGCCATCGCGACACCCGTACCCACCAGCACGATCGTGGGAGTGGTGAGGATGTAGAGGGAGGCGAACTTCATCTCCCGGCCGCCGAGCTTCTTGCCCAGGTACTCCGGGGTGCGGCCGACCATCAGACCGGCCACGAAGACCGCGACGATCGCCAGGATCAGCATTCCGTAGAGACCGGAACCCACCCCGCCGGGCGCGATCTCGCCCAGCATCATGTTGAACATCGTGATCCCGCCGCCGAACGGCGTGAACGAGTCGTGGAAGGAGTTGACCGCACCGGTCGAGGTGAGCGTCGTCGACGCCGCGAACAGGCTGGACGCCGCGATGCCGAACCGCTGCTCCTTGCCCTCCATCGCCCCGCCGGCCGCGCTCATCGCCGCACCCGAGTGCTGCGACTCGAAGAAGGTGATCAGCGCCACCGAGGCGACCCAGAAGATCGCCATGACGGACGCGATGGCGTAGCCCTGGCGGTTGTCGCCCACCATCCGGCCGAACGCCCGCGGCAGCGCGAACGGGATCAGCAGGATGAGGAAGATCTCCAGGAAGTTGCTCAGCCCGGTCGGGTTCTCGAACGGGTGCGAGGAGTTGGCGTTGAAGAAGCCGCCACCGTTGGTGCCCAGCTCCTTGATGACCTCCTGCGAGGCCACCGGCCCGCCCGGGATCGACTGCGGGTCGCCGGCCAGGGTGGCGACCTCGTGGAAGCCGTGGAAGTTCTGCACCACACCGGTCGCCACCAGCGCGAGCGCGAACACGATCGAGACCGGCAGCAGCAGGCGCAGCGAGACGCGGGTCAGGTCCACCCAGAAGTTGCCCAGCCGGTCGGTGCGGTTGCGGGTGAACCCGCGGATCAGCGCCGCCACGATCGCGATGCCGACGGCGGCGGAGACGAAGTTCTGCACCGCCAGGCCCGCCATCTGCACCAGGTGCCCCATCGCGGACTCACCGCTGTAGGACTGCCAGTTGGTGTTGGTGACGAACGAGATCGCGGTGTTCCACGCCTGGTGCCCCGCCATCTGCTCGACCCCGAGGCTCAGCAGCAGGTGCTGCTGCAGCCGGATCAGGCCGTAGAGGAAGAGGACCGAGACGGCCGAGAAGGCCAGCACCGAGCGCAGGTAGACCGGCCAGCGCTGGTCGGCGTCGCCGTCCACGCCGATCACCCGGTACAGGCCGCGCTCGACTCTCAGGTGCTTCGAGGAGGTGAGGATACGGGCGATGTAGTCGCCCAGGGGGCGGTAGCACAGCACCAGCGCGGCCACCAGGGCCAGGGCCTGCAGCCAGCCCGCGAGAGTGGAGCTCATGTCAGAACTTCTCCGGGTAGATCAACGCCACGACGAGGTAGCCGACAAGCGCGACAGCGACGATGAGACCTGCGACGTTCTCCGCGCTCACAGCTTCTCCACCCCCCGCGCGATCAGGGCGATGACGCCGAACACGGCAACCGTGACGGCGACGTAGATGAGATCCGACATGGGCTCCACCACGGTGGTTCGGAGGTGGCCACGGCCTGCCCGTATGGGCCAGATCGCGGCACCGGCGGAAGACCGGCGGAAGCAGCAAAGCAGCCGCGGGAACCCTCCACGGGATCCCTGACGCCGTCCATACGGGTGGATCCGGAACATTGACGCGGCCTTGATACCGGCTTCACACGCCTGAGAGCTCACCTTGGCCCGAACGTGTCGGTGGTCCCGGGCAGCGCGCTGCCCGGGACCACCTGTACGCACGCGGATCAGACCTTCTCCGGCTCCGGGACGTCCTTGGCCCGGGCGGGCTCACCCCGGCGGACCGAGCCGGGGGCCCGGCGGGCAGGGTGGTCGGCACGTGGTGCCGAGGAGAGCTGCCACGGAACGCTGATCACCATCACGCCGGGTGTGAAGAGCAGCCGGCTCTTCAGCCAGAGTGCCGACTGGTTGTGCAGGAGGTGCTCCCACCAGTGGCCGACCACGTACTCCGGGATGAAGACCGCCACGGCGTCGCGCGGGCTGGTGCGGCGCACCGTCCGGACGTAGCCGACGACCGGCTTGGTGATCTCCCGGAAAGGCGAGTCCAGCACCTTCAACGGCACCTGGACGTCCAGGTTCTCCCACTGCCGTTCCAGCTCCTGGGTGGCGTCCTGCTCCACCGCGACGGTGAGGGCCTCCAACGAGTCCGGCCGGAACGCCTGCGCGTAGCCGAGCGCCCGCAGTGTGGGCTTGTGCAGCTTGGAGACCAGCACGATCCCGTGCACCTTGGACGGCCGCACCGACTCCTCACGCGGGTCGTCGATCGCGAGCTCGTCGGCCACCGCGTCGTAGTGCCGGCGGATGCCGCGCATCATCACCCACAGGACGACGGCGGCGAGCACGGCCAGCCAGGCGCCCTGGGTGAACTTGGTGATCAGGACGATGACCAGCACCAGCGCGGTGGTGACCGCACCGAGCGCATTGATGATCCGGGAGCGGTGGGCGGCGCCGCGCACCGAGCTGTCCGTCTCGTCGGCGAGCACCCGGTTCCAGTGCTTCACCATGCCGATCTGGGAGAGCGTGAAGGAGGTGAAGACGCCCAGGATGTAGAGGTGGATCAGGCTGGTGACGTCCGCCCCGTACAGCCAGAGCAGTCCGCCGGCGACCACCGCGAGCGCGATGATGCCGTTGGAGAAGGCGAGGCGGTCGCCGCGGGTGTGCATCTGGCGCGGCAGGTAGCGGTGCTCGGCCAGGATCGAGGCCAGCAGCGGGAAGCCGTTGAACGCGGTGTTGGCCGCCAGGATCAGGACGAGCGCGGTGGCGGCCTGGACGACGTAGAACAGGATGCTGTCGGTGCCGCCGAAGATCGAGGCCGCGAGCTGGGCGATCACGGTCTGCTGGGTGTAGCCGGAGCAGTCCCCGGCGATGCCGGTCAGCTGGCAGGCGTCGTCGACGTAGTGCACCTTCGACATCAGCGCGAGCGCGGTGACCCCGACGAACATCACGATGGCCGTGATGCCCATGACGCTCATCGTGGCGGCGGCGTTCTTCGACTTGGGCGCCCGGAAGGCCGGCACGCCGTTGGAGATCGCCTCGACGCCCGTGAGCGCGGTGCAGCCGGAGGCGAACGCCCGCAGGCCGAGCATCAGCAGGCCGAGCCCGGCCAGGGTGTCCTTGCCGTCCACGGGGACGATCCCGAAGGCCGCACTCTCCGCGACCGGGGTGTCTCCGAAGAGCGCCCGGATCAGGCCTGTGATGATCATGATCAGGATCGCGCCGATGAACAGGTAGGTCGGCGCCGCGAAGGCCTTGCCGGACTCCCGGACCCCGCGCAGGTTCATCGCCGCCAGGATCGCCACGAAACCGACGGCCATCGGGACCCGGTAGTCGGCGAGCCCGTTGAACGCCGAGATGATGTTGTCGACGCCGGAGGCCACCGACACCGCGACCGTCATCACGTAGTCGACCAGCAGCGACGCCGCGACCACCAGCCCCGAGTTCGGGCCGAGGTTGCGGGACACCACCTCGTACGAGCCGCCGCCGCTCGGGTAGGCGTGCACGACCTGGCGGTACGACGCCACGACGACGACCATCAGCGCGACCACGCCGGCCGCGATCCACGGGGTCAGGTACAGGAAGGCGGTGCCACCGACGGTGAGCACCAGCAGGATCTCCTGGGTCGCGTAGGCGACCGAGGAGAGCGGGTCGGAAGCGAAGATCGGCAGAGCGAGGCGCTTGGGCAGCAGGGTCTCGCCCAGTTCCTCGCTGCGCATGGCCTTGCCGATCACTAGGCGCTTGAGCGCCTGGGGCAGATTGAACACGTCGGCGAGCGTATGCCGCTGCGGCGTTAAGACAAGCGGCCCTTCCGACCATCGGCGGGCCGCCGATACACCCGTTCGGCGCATCATATCCCCAGCTCAGAGGCATATCGGAGACGTGCCGAAGGGGCGATGGAGGCCGTTAAGGGGTGGCGTTAAGGTGTCGTCAAGATGCCCAGCTGTGGCGCACAAATAGGACAAATCGGTCTCTAGGGCCCAGCTACGTACACCTCACATCCGCATCCGGAGCCGGCAGAGCACCGCGTCGGTGTGGCGGTGCAGGGCCCGGTCGATGACGGCGCCGCGCCGGTTCTGCAGCGCCCGCACGGTACAGCTGCACATCGTCGCAGGGCCTTGCGATGGTGCAAGCGGCCCTGAAGGACTGATCGGCGGCCGGTGGATCGTGGGTCGACCGACACCGCCCGGAGGGCCTCGGCACCTCGACCGCTCCCACCTCGAAGCAGCAGGGCGCTCAGGCCCGCATCGACGGCATTGCGCACCGGGCACACGGCGCCGCCGATGGCCGAGACCGTTGACAGTGCCCCGACGGGCTCCTAGCGTGACGCAGTCGATTACCCGCAAGTAGGGACTGTTGATGGCCGAGCCGCGCCCGTACGACCTGGTCCTGTTCGGAGCCACCGGGTTCACCGGCGGGCTCACCGCCGAATACCTGGCCCGGGCCGCGCCGGAGGACTGCCGCTGGGCACTCGCCGGGCGGGACGAACGCAGGCTCGCCGCCGTCCGGACGAAGCTGGCGCAGATCGACCCGCGCTGCGCCGACCTTCCGCTGCTCGTCGCGGACGCCGCGGACCGCGGGGCGCTGCGCGACGTGGCCGCCTCGGCCCGGGTGGTGGTGTCCACGGTCGGCCCGTACCTGCGACACGGCGAGCCGTTGGTGGCGGCCTGCGCGGACAGCGGCACCGACTACGTCGACCTCACCGGCGAGCCGGAGTTCGTCGACCGGATGTACCTCCGGCACCACGAGCGCGCGGTGGCCACCGGCGCGCGGCTGGTGCACGCCTGCGGCTTCGACTCGGTGCCGCACGACCTCGGTGTGCTGTTCACCGTCGAGGAACTGCTGCGCCGCGGCGGCCCGGCGGCCCGGGTCTCGGTCGAGGGCTTCGTCCGCGCCGGCGGCACCATCTCCGGCGGCACCTTCGCCTCCGCGATGACGGCCTTCTCCCGACCGCGGGCGATGGCCCGGGCCGCCCGGGCGCGCCGCGCCGCCGAGCCCCGGCCCAGGGGACGGCTGATCCGCACACCGGCCGGCCGGCCCCACCGGTCGCGGGCGGCCCGGGCCTGGGCGGTACCGATGCCCTCGATCGACCCGCAGGTGGTGTCCCGCTCGGCCGCCGCACTGGACGAGTACGGCCCGGACTTCGGCTACGCGCACTACGCGGCGGTGAAGCGGCTGCCGATCGCCCTCGGCGGTGTCGCCGCGGTGGTGGCGGTCGCCCTCGCTGCCCAGCTGCCGGCGCTGCGCCGGGCCTTGGGGCGGCTGCGCAAGCCCGGCGACGGGCCCAGTGCGGATCAGCGGGCACGGTCGTGGTTCGCCGTGCGGTTCGTGGCGCGGGCGCCGGGCGGGCGGGTGGTCCTCACCGAGGTGTCCGGCGGCGATCCCGGCTACCAGGAGACCGCGAAGATGCTGGCCGAGTCGGCACTCTGCCTGTCGTACGACGACCTGCCGCCTGTGGCAGGGCAGCTGACCACGGCGGTGGCGATGGGCCGCCCGCTGATCGACCGGCTGGTCGCGGCGGGCATCTCCTTCCGGGTGCTGGACACTCCGCCGACGACCGCCCCTGGCCGGTAGAGGGCCCAGGCACCCTCAACCAGCTGCCGAATCAACTGCCCTATGACGTACGGAGAGCGGATCCACCCTGCCGCGCCCGGCCGTTGACGACCAGGTCGCGGATGATTTCACCGGCCGCCGGGGCCTGGCACAGGCCCTGGCCGGAGAACCCGGCCGCCCACAGGAACGGGCGGGCGTGGTGAGCGCCGATGAGGGCGGTGTTGTCGGGGGTGGCGTCGAAGGCTCCGCTCCAGCCCCGGTGCAGGCCGATGCCGTCCAGGGCGGGGTAGAGGGTTCCGAGCTGCCGGGCAACGCGTGTGAGCCAGGCGGTTCGGCCTTCGCCGGGCCGGGGGCGTCCCATTCCGACAAGGACCCGATCCTTCCATGCGCGTATCCGGAGGCCTGTGGTGGCATGGAGGGTCATCGGGAGGGCGCCGACCGGCGTGGAAGGCAGGCCGGTGAGCAGCAGTTCGACCGGATAGGTGTCGACCGGCAGGTCGATGCCGGCCATCGAGGCCACTTCACGCGACCACGGTCCTGCCGCACACACGATGGTGCCGGCCAGGATGTCACCTGCGGGTGTGGTGACGCGCCCGGCACTGCTGATGGCGGTGACGGGGGTGTGGGTCACCACCCGCGCGCCTGCCGCCCGGGCTGCGGTGGCGTAGCCGCGGACGACCGCGGACGGGTCGCAGTCGTAGGCCTCCGGGGACCATGCGGCAGCCACGATGGACCGCTCGTCGATCAGCGGGTTGAGCGCCAGGGCTTCGGCCGGGGTGAGCAGGGAGACGTCCACTCCGGCTTCCCGTTGTGCATCGTGGTCGGCCTTGAACTTCCGCACCTGCTCTTCTTCGTCGAACAGCACGAGGAATCCCACACGGCGCAGCCCCAGGGAAGTTGCGGTACGGGCGGTGAAGCTGTGGTAGGCGCGCAGGCTGCGCACGGCCAGGGAGCCGGTGCGGGGGTCGCCGGGGAAGTAGGTGCGGGCGACGTGCGCGGTGGCTGCGGAGGAGCCGGATCCGAGGGTGGATCGTTCGAGGAGCACGGTGTTTTCGCCGGTTTCGGCGAGGTGGCAGGCGATCGAGGTCCCGATCAGTCCTCCGCCGATGACGACTGTGCCGGCGCGCTCGGGCAGCGTGTTCATGCCTGGCCGCCCGTCCGGCCGGTCGGCTGCCGGCGAAGGTGGTCACCGGTCGTCCACGGGTACAGCTGAAGGCTCCAGCCGCCGAGGCAGTTGAGGTAGAGGGCCATCTGACTGGTGACGGCCATGAAGTCGCCGTGGTCCAGTTCGTCGAGCAGGGCCAGGAAACGCCGGGTGAAGTGCCACAGCTTCTCCAGGCCGCAGTAGCCCAGGAATTCTGCGGGGACGCTGACGAGTAGGCGCGCCATGTGCTGCAGGGCTCCGATCGGCATGCCCTGGGCCGCCCCGCGCACGAGGCCGCCGTAGGAGGCGTAGCCGAGGGGGCGGATCTCGCCGTTGACGAACAGCAGCGTGGGAAGGACGGTCTCGAACGTACCGGCTCCGGACGGGATGCATCCGCGGTGGATCTCGCCGAGTTCGGACGGTTCCGTCAGCCAGATCTTCTCGGTCTCGGCATGAATGTCGGCGACCAGGGCGTCGACGTCCTTGTCGGAGGCGTGCAGGCGCGGAATGCGGTGGCCGCCCTGCTCGCCCTTCCTCCGGACTTCGGCCGTGATCGGCTTCTTCGTCGAGTAGACCGCATCCCAGACCGCGCTGCCGGCCTCGGCCAGGGCGGGCATGTCCTGCTCGCGGATCCGGCCCACCGGAGTGGCCGGCATGGGTTCGGTGAGTGTGCCGTACTTGATGCCCAGGTGTTGGAGAGCGGAGCAGAACACCGTCCCGTCCGGCGCTTCGCGCCGGTCGGCGATCTTGTGGTCTGCGGGCAGGTGGAGCAGCGAAGGAATCGGCGCCACGTGGTAGAGGTGCTCTCCGGCGACCAGGGCATGTCCTTGGAGGCTCCGGTAGGGCAGCGCCTCCCATAACGCATCGGCCAGGGCAGGGTTGCGGCCGTCGAGTTCCGCGGTCACGGCTATGCCGATATCGGGCCAGGCGATCTCGATGTGGCGGCCGGAAGACGTCCCTGCCAAGGCGTTCTCCTTCGTTCGGCGAAATGTCAGGAAGATCAAACGGAGTGGTCGGCCGATCATGGCACAGGCGAACGTGGCCTTCCTTCCGGAAGCTCCTGCAGACCGGCAGACGTTCCGATTCGGTAAGAATTCACCGGGGCAAGGCGTCGATCGTGGTTGTGACGATCGTGCGGCGGCCCGGACCCGCCCGCCGCTTCCTACGCATTCCTGACGCCGACCTCGTCGGTCCTGACGTGATCTTGACGCCCGGCGCAATGACACGGCCCCCGGCATCCCCTGTCCGCCACAGTCCGGACAGGGAACGCCAGGGGTCACGAGGTGCACCCGGTGCCGGTGGCACGCGGCACCGGGTGGGTCAGTGGGCTACTGGCCCGGCTTCCGGCCGTGGTTGGCCTTCTTCTTCCGCCGGGCCTTCTTCTTGCGGGCGCGCTTGGACATGGAGTTCTTCTCGGATCGTGGGGGCGGCAGGTTCAGGCGGCACGACCGACGAGTTGGTCGGCCAGCTTGGCGAGGCGCTTCTGCGAGCGCTCCTCCTGGGCTGCCGCGGCGGTCGGGGCGAGCTCGCCGCCGTCGTAGTACTCGCCGTTGATCAGCGACACCTCCGGCAGGCAGAGCCGGACCACCGCAGCCGCACCCTCCGCCGCCGGCGCACCGACCCGGCCGTACAGCGGCAGCAAGGCGGTGTCGCACAGACCCGGGTTGAGGCTGACCGCGGTGATACCGGAGCCGGCCGGTGCCATGTCGGCGGTCGCCATGGTCAGCGCCAGCTGCGACTGCGCGTAGGCGGCGACTCGCGAGTACTTCTTCACCCGGTGCGGGTCCGTCCAGTTCATCGAGGCGGTGCGGTGCAGGGAGGAGGAGACGTTGACGATCCGCGCGTCGCCGGCCGCGGACAGCGGGGCGCGCAGGAGCTTGGCGAGCAGGTGCGCGGCGAGGAAGTTGACCTGGAGCGAGACCTCGTTGCCGTCGTCGGTGAGGGTGCAGCGCTCCGGAGCCATCACGGCGGCGTTGTTCACCAGCAGGTCCAGCGCCGGGTAGTGCTTGACGACCTTGCCGGCCAGCACAGCGACCTCCGACAGCTTGGTGAAGTCGGCAGCAAGCTCGACGAGTTGGTCCCGTCGGGCGCCTGCGGCGACCAGGCGCTCGACGGCGTCCTCGGCCTCGGCGGTGGTGCGGGCGTGCACCAACACGGTGGCACCGAACCCGGCCAACAGGCGGGCCGTCTCCCAGCCGATCCCGGAGGAGGCGCCGGTGACGAGGGCGATGGGGGTACCCCCGGCCGAAGGCTGGGGGAGGGCGGGCAGAACAGCGTCGGACATGACCCATCCAAGGGTGGAAGGCACGGCGGGGTGCGCAAGCACGGCGAGTGCCGGCTGTCTGCGGGGCCGCCTGTGCGGGAAGGTTGGTGCGATGAGAGAGCGCGCCCGCCCCTGCCCGCACGACAGGCGGGAGGGGGCGGACGGCGGTGAGCGGCGCGGGCACGACGTAACGGCGCACCGGGCCCGTACGCACGACCGGCGGGCGGAGCGGGGAGGCTCGGTCCTACCGGGCGGCGGTGATGACCGCGACAGCGACGACCTGCGGCCGCGTATGCGGCGGGCGGTCGTGGTGACGTGTCGAGCGGTTCATGTCCCCCATCAAAGCCTCCGCCAACGCCGGGGACAAGTCCCGTTCACCCTCCCTGACGAACCCCTTGCACCTCCCTGACGTCCCATTGACGACGGTGAGACGACCGAACGTCACACGCCTTGGCCTATCGGGGGATTGGGTCTGTCGGCAAACGACGGAAGCCACCTCCGGCGGGCAGCCGGAGGTGGCTTCGATGGGGCGGTCAGCCGAGACGGCGTTGCCGCCGACCGGGGAGGGACAGGTGCTCGACCCGGACCGCCCGACGGGGCAGGGCCGCGGGCAGCGACAGCAGCAGAGCGGCCGTGGTGAAGAGGGCAAGGTGGCCGGCCTCGGGTGCGGGGCCGGCCCAGCCGAGTTCGGCGTGGCGGTGCTCCGCGAAGGCGTTGCAGCACAGCCAGGCGGCCATGCCGATCGCCGGTGCGGCCGCCGGTCGGGAGAACCCTCCGGCCAGCGCGGCCAGCCCGGTGTAGGCGACGTAGGCGAACCAGCCGGAGTGCAGCTCCCCGAGCCACCCCAGGCCGAGCGCGAGCGCACCGCCGGCCACCAGCGTCACCGTACCGGCCATCGAGGCCGGGAGCCGGTCCACCACCGGACGGAACCGGTGACCGCCGGGCCGGGCCGAGTACATCCGCACGGTCCGTCTACCCCTTCGCCCGGACCAGCTCGGGCGCGGGCCCGACCGGCAGGTGCCACTGGTTGCGCCGGTGCAGCACCTCCAGCTCGTGCTGGAGCTCCGGCCTGGACACGGTGAGCACCGAGCAACCGGCCTCCCGGACGCAGTACGCGGTCACCGAACGACGTAGCCGGCGCCGCAGCAGGCCGCCGCTCTGACCGACCACGAGCAGGTCGCCGGCGCGGTCGGCAACCTCGACGAGCGCGGGGCCGGTCTCACCGCGGATCACCACCCGGTGCATCGGCACGCCCGGGTCGCCACCCGCGAAGGCCGTGTCCAGGGCCACGGTCAAGCGCTGCTCGGCGGCCGCACTCACGGCGGCCAGCAGCGGCGGGCAGGGGGACCTCCGGTAGCCGATCTCGCCACCGGGCGGCTCCCAGGCCAGGACGGGCACGAGCACCGCGCCGGTGCGTCGGGCCTCGGCCACGGCCCGGTGGAGGGCAGTCAGACTGCCCAGCGACCCGCTCACCCCGACCACCACCCGGCCCACCGGCCGTCCGTCGTCCTGGTGGCTCCCGTTCATGTCCCGTCCTCGTCGCCGTACCGCTCAGTCATCTGCTGTTTCTCAGCGACTTCCAGCCAACCGGCCCGGCCGGGGTTCTCCACGCGATCTTGACGGGATCCTGACGTGGACGGACACGATCAGAACGTGTCCCTAACGCCGGATCCCCCGGGTGCCGATGACAAGGGGTCATCAAGGACGGCCCCCTTGCCGCCAGGCGTTCGTCAATGACCGGGCCATGGGTTCGTCGAGCCTTGCTACTGGACGCGTGCTTCTCACCACTGCCGCCCCTCTGCCGTCCACCACGTGGTTCACCCCCGAGCGCACCGGGGCCACCTGTCTCCCCGCCCATGTCGGGCGCAGCGCCCATGGCGGCTGGTGGGCGGACAACCCTGCGGACGTTCGCGCGCTGCTGGTCCACTGCGGGCCGGAGAGCCTGTTGTCCGGCGACCCGGCACGGCTGGAGACCGCCGTCCTGGCCCGCTTCGGGCGCGGCCAGTTCCACGCCCCGGAACGCTTCCTGCCGCTACTGGGACGTACCTTCACGCACCTCACCCCGTGGGTGCGTGTGGTTTACGTGCACGCGGAGCCACCCCGGCGGCGGGTATCGCCGCACACCGCCGCGTGGATCCGTCCGCTCGCTCCCGGCGACGAGGCCCGGCTCGACCGCTTCGCTCTCCGGGGCAATCCAGCTGCGAACGAGCCGCACTGGATCGCCCGGACCTGGGCCGGCCACCGCGCGGTCGCCACGAGCGGCCTCGCCTGGGGCGCCTTCCTCGGCCCCTGCCTCGCCTCCCTGGCCTGCGGTTACCTCGTGGGGCGCGACCACATCGATCTCGGCGTCGCCACCGACCCGCGTTCCGCCGTCTCGACCTCGCGCTCGCCTGTGTCCAGGCCGCCACCACGGCCGCCCACCGGCAGGGCCTCGTCCCGACCTGGTCGGCGCCCCGGAGCAACCACGCCAGCCGGGCCCTGGCCGAGGCCGCGGGCTACCGACCCGTCCGGCGGGAGGTGGTGTACTGGGCCGGCCCGGCCCTCGCACGCTGAGCCGACCGGTAACCCACGGAGACCTCGCACGTCAGGGCTGCGTCAGAAAGCCGCTGCCGGACGTCATGATGCCGTTGTCGGACGCCCCCACCACTCAGGACACGCGTTCACTGGAGGTAGTGAAAGACCCGATGACGGAGGCGAACCGCCATGACCGGCACCCCCACCCGCGTGATCGTCGGACTGAGCGGCTCGTTGAGCAGTCTCGCCGCGCTGTACCGCGCCGTGCACGAGGCCGCCCGGCACGGGGCCACGCTCGTCCCGGTCGTCGCCTGGACCCCGTCCGACGGCACCGACCGCGACGGCCTGCGCCCGCTGTCCGAGCAGGAGCACGCCGCTCGCAGGCGCCTCGACACCGCATTCGACCAGCCCTTCGGCGGCTACCCCGCCGACCTGGTCGTCCGCCCGCTGGTGGTCCGGGGGCACGCCGGTGCAGCCCTGGTCCGCGCCGTCACCGGCCCGGCCGACCTGATCGTGGTCGGCACCGGCACGCACGGCCGCCTCGACCGCCTGCTGCACGGCTCCGTCCTGCGCTACTGCCGCACCTACGCGACCTGCCCGGTCATCGCCGTCTCCCCGTCCGAGCTGCTGCAGCAGCTCACGCTCACCGCCCGCAGCGGGGCGCCACTCCCCCTCGCCACGGGCAGCCGGTTCGCCCGGACCGCGGGCGCGCGCTGAGCGTCAGCCCGGCACACGGACCAGCCGAGCTGCTGCTCACTGCCCCGCCGGCCGTACGTCTCTACCAGGCCGACCGCGACGTCCAGCCCCACCGCACAGCCGGTGCCGATCAGCGAGCACGGCGTACATCTTCCGCACCCTGACGCTGTCCCCAGGAACGCCCGTAGCCTCCCGGTCACCGCCGACCCGTCGCCTCCCGGTCTCAGGCCTCCATGCTGCGCCCTGTCCGACATGGACGCGGGGGCGGCGGGAGCGGTCGGGCTCGGCCTCGCGCAGCACCTCGCGGGTGACCGGGGCGACCTCGCCCTGCCCGAACAGGAAGAACCGGAAGAACTGGGCGAAGGGATTGCCCTCGGTCCACTCGAAGTAGATGTGCGGCTGCTGCCCGGTGCGGTCCCGGACGGCCAGCAGCAGGGCCGCAAGGGCGTTCGGCACGCTGGAGCTCTCCAGGGAGAGCACCCGATAGCGGCCGTGCAGCACCTCGCCGCGGACAGTCAGCGCGGCCTCGAACTCGGAGGGGTCGAGAACGGTGACCTCGACGAAGGCCAGGTCGTCCTCGGCCGGGATGTCGTTGTCCGCCCGGATCTGCCGCTTCTTCGCCTGATAGTCAGCCAGGTCGCGACCGTTCGGCTCGTTGGCGATCAGCCGCAGCGGGCGGTGCGTGCAGTCACGGATGAAGCGCTCGGCGGCCTCGTCGAAGGTGGCGTCGGTGACCCGCAGCTCGAATGCGCGCTTGAGCCGGGAGAGCAGCGAGACCAGGATGATGCCGGCGATGAAGCACGCACCGATCTTGACGCCGTCCGGCCGCTCGGCGATGTTGACCGCCGTGGTGTAGAGAAAGACCGCAGCGATCACCGCGAAGGCGATGGTCCAGTTACACGGTCGCCGCGATGAGACCGGAAAGTACCAGCCCGGGCGCCGCCGACCCAGCTATTCCGTCTTGCTAAGTACCGGTAGTCAGCGTTACAGTGCACTGGTACTCAACACCGCTTACTAGTGCAGAGAGGAGGTGTTCTATGGCCAAGCTGCTGACGGAGATGCTCAAGGGCACGCTGGAGGGCCTCATTCTCGCGTCCCTGTCCGGCCGACCCGCCTACGGCTACGAGATCACGGCACGGCTGCGGGAGCAGGGCTTCTCCGAGATCGCCGAAGGGACCGTCTACGCGCTGCTCCTCAGGATGGAGAAGCGTGGTCTCGTCGACGTGGAGAAGGTCCCGTCCGAGAAGGGGCCGCCACGCAAGGTGCACTCCCTCAACGCCGAGGGACGGAAGTACCTCGAAGAGTTCTGGGAAACGTGGAACTTCCTCACACAACGACTGGAACAGCTACGCGAAGGGGGCAAGTAGCCATGTCCGATGCCGAGAACAGCGGCTTCATCGCGAAGATGATCGGGCCCAAGAAGCGCTGGCGGGCCTACAGGGCGCGCGCCAAGGCGCTTCCCGGGAACTACCGCACAGCGGTCGAGGCGATCGAGCGGTACCTGATGCACTTCGTGCCGACCGACGCCGACAGCAATGCGTCGATGTTCGAAGACCTCGCCGACCTGTTCGAGCAGGCGGTGGCGGACGGAACGCCGATCCGCGGGATCGTCGGCCAGGACCCGGTGGAGTTCGCCGACGCGTTCGCCCAGAACTACTCGGAGGGCGGCGCCTACGTGCCCGCCAGTGCGCGCAAGCGGCTGACTGACGATATCGAGCGCGCCGCCAACGAGAAGACCGGAGACTAAGACAAGACGGTCTGCTAACGACACAGCACATCGCGCCCGGGGCCGGGCACCGCGTTCATCGCCTGTCTGCGCCACCCGGCCCCTGGGTCATGCCCGACCGGCTACCTCTCGCCGCATGTCAGCGGCGCCAGGACGGCGACAGAGAGGTTGGCGAGGGATGCCACGAACGGTTCGGCGATGCGCCCCCAGGGCAGCGGCCTGAGCCACGCCGAACGCGCCCGGACAAAGCCCATGAGCGCCACGCCGGGACGGGTCACACAAGATCGAACACTGGATGCAAGGAGATTCACGATGGGAAATGGAAACAACGGCTTCTCCGAAGCGGGGCTGCGCAGACTGCGCGACGTGCTGGCACGGCATGTGGAGTCCGGCAGGATTCCCGGGCTCGTCGCCCTGGTCGGCCGGGGCGAGGAGACACACGTCGAAGCGATCGGGACGATGCGCCATGACGGTGGGTTACCGATGCGCCGGGACACCATCTTTCGGATGGCCTCGACGACCAAGCCGGTCGCGGTCGCGGCGGCAATGGTCCTGCTGGATGAGTGCCGAATACGGCTGGACGACCCGGTGGATCAGTGGCTGCCCGAGCTCGCTGACCGACGGGTGCTCCAGCGGGCCGACGGCCCGCTGGACGCAACCGTGCCGGCGCGACGTCCGATCACCGTCCGGGACCTGCTCACCTCCACGTTCGGGCTCGGAGTGGATATGACGGCACCGACCTCTCCGATCATGGGCGAGTTCTTCGAGCAGGGGGTTTACGGCCAGGAGGACGGATGGCTGTTGCCGGCGCCGGAGCCGGATGAGTGGATACGCCGCCTGGGCACACTCCCACTGATGTACCAGCCCGGCGAGCGGTGGCTGTACAACGTCAGCGACGACGTGCTCGGCGTGCTGGTGGCCAGGGTCACCGGCCAGTCGTACGAGGAGTTCCTGCGCGAACGCGTCCTCGATCCGCTGGGCATGAAGGACACCGGTTTCCACGTGCCCGCCGACAAGATCGACCGGCTGCCACCCCTGTACGCCCCCGATCCGCAGACCGGAGAGTTCATCGTGGCGGACGAGGCCGAAGGGGGACACCACAGTCGGCCCCCCGCGTTCCAGTCAGGCGGCGGCGGACTCGACTCCACCGTCGACGACTACCACGCCTACTTCCGGATGCTGTTGAACCACGGGATGCACGGTACCCAGCGGATCCTGTCCCGGCCCGCCGTTGAGCTGATGACCACCAACCGGCTCACGCCCGAGCAGACATCCGCCGTGCAGGCCTGGGCCCGCAGCGTCGTCCATCTGTCACACGGCCTGGGGCAGAACGGTGGCTGGGGCTTCGGGATGACGGTGCGCACCTGCCGCGGTGATTACGCGCGCATCGGCCAGTTCGGCTGGGACGGCGGAGCTGGCACCACTGCCTACGCCGACCCGCACAACCAGGTCGTCGGCATCCTGCTCACTCAAACCGGAATGTCCACCCCGGATTCGGCGCGCGCCATCCACGACTTCTGGACCAACCTCCATCAGGCAATCAACGACTGACCTGTACCTGGTCGAGATGCGTCCGGCAGAAGACCCGACTGGCTCGCCGCGTACCGCCCCGCCTACCGGGGCATCCGCGTCGTCGGCCACCCGGTGTCGGCCGGGACGCACGCGGTGCGCGGCTTCCTCGCCGGCAACGGGAATCCCTTTCGGTTCCTGAACCTGAGACCGACCCGGAGGCCCAGCGGCTGCTGATTCAGCATGCCAGGGCGCAGCCGCCGCTCGTCGCCTTCCCCGACGGGGCCGTGCTCGCCGCTCCGGACAGCGCCGCGCTCGCCGCGCGGCTCGGGCTCTCCACCACCGCCTCCCGTCCGCACTACGACACGGTCATCGTCGGTGCAGGCCCTGCGGTTCGCGGGCGAGGGCCTGTACCTGCGGCGGCGCGACGACCGAGAGCAGCTCCTGCATCTCGCATCACGTCCACGTCGTCGGCGGCGCCAACTCGGCCGGGCAGGCAGCCGTCTTCACCTTCATCGGGGCACGGCCTCGCACCGGCTGGCTCGGCGCCGCCGTGGCCTGCGACGAGCATGGCTTCGTCCTGATCGGTTCCGATCTGCCACGCTCCGACAAGCCGTCCATCCCTTGGCCCCTGGCGCGCAGCCCGTATCCGCTGGAGACCAGCGTTCCCGGCGTCTTCGCGGCAGGCGACGTCGCGCCCATTCGGTCAAGCGAGTCGCCGCGGGTGTGGGCGAAGGCGCCATGGCTGTCGCCCTCGTCCACCGCTACCGCGCCGGCACCTGACGCTCCGCCACGATTCGGGGATGAACACGCCCAGAGCGCCGACACCGCCGTCCGGTCGGCGCAGCTCCGGGACAGCGGCCCCACCGGCTGCTTCTTCCGGTATCGCCGGCAGATCCCGAGATGAGCCCTTGACGAATTCCTGACACACTCACCCGGAACCACAGGGCTCACAGCCGATGTTCTCCGCCCGGCCCGGTCCCCAGCTCACCCAAGCGGTAGGGCAACTCCAGCCGCGCCAGCACCTGGCCGTCGCCCGCCGGGGGAAGCAGGACGATCTCGGCCACGGCAGCGATCTGGTCACCGTGCCGGCCGGGCGGAAGGTCGAGGCACAGGTGGTAGTCGCGGGTCTCGTTGTCGGGGGCGGCCACGGCATACTCGGTGGTGCCGGGGCCGACGGGGTGCGCCCGCGCGGTCAGGTCCACCAGCTCCGGGGTGACCTGTTTGAGGAACCGGACCCGGCCTCCGGCGGGCGCGGTGATCCGCAGGGCGAGGTCACGGGCGACGGACTGCCGCGTCCGCCCCACGATCCGCGCCAGTTCCTGCTCGATCCCCGACGTGGGGGAAGCGGGGGCCTCGACGATGTTCACGGTCCCCCCGAGCGCCTCGGAGACGGAACGCAACTGCGCCACCTCCCAGTTGGTGCCGAGGCCCCGGGCGTGGCAGGTGAAGCGGCCCGTACAGGACGCGAGCGCGGCGGCAAGTGCATCCGGGGTCTCGGCCTCGGCCACCAGGTCGATCAGCATGACGGCGGTGCGCACCGCTGCGGAGTGGGCGGAGAACAGCTGGTCGGCGAGCCGGATCCAGCGCCCGAAGGCGGCGTCCCGGATGGGCTCCAGCCGTTCCAGGGCCGCACGGGCCCCGGCCTTGGCCGCCGCACTCGCCGGGGCGAGCCGCAGGGTCTCGGGGTAGAGCATCCGGGCGTACTCCGAGCCCGCCACGATCGCAAAGGACGCGTTGTCGTCCAGGCCGTCGACGGCTTCGGCCACGGCCTGTCGGACCGCTCGGAGGTCGGCCTCCGGTAGCTCCTCGGACAGGCCCAGCAGGAAGACCAGTGCCCGCGGCGGAGCGGCGGCTGTTCCGTTCGCACCGGCGCCGGTGCCGATCACCTCGATAAGCGCCTGGGCCTCGGTGGCGCCCGACGGCAGGTGGTCGTCGTAGAAGGACGTGAGGCGCAGCGCGGGTTCGGCGTCGGTCGTGGCCGCGCCATCGGGTCGCGCGCGCGGTGCCGGCGGGGTGGCAGGCCACGCGGGCGGCACCGGTCCGACGGGCTCGCTGCCCAGCGACCTCAGCGCGTCCGAGACGGCCGCCGCGTCGGCGGGCCGGTCCGCCGGATCCTTGGCGAGCAGCTGCATCACCAACCGGTCGAGCGCGTGCGGGACTTCACGCCTCAGGCCGGCCGCGCTCGGCGCGGGGGTGAGGATGTGGTGCATCATCACCGCTGCGTAGCCCCCGTGTCCCGCGGTGAACGGCGCGCGCCCGGTGAGCAGCGCGAAGAGCACGCAGCCCAGCGCGTAGAGGTCGGCGCGGCCGTCGACCCGCAGTCCCCGCCACTGCTCGGGGGCCATGTAGTCGGGTGTACCCATGATGTCGCCGGTGCGGGTGAGGCCGGAGTCGGCGCGGACGAACCCGGCGAGCCCGAAGTCGCAGATCTTCACCCGGCCGCCGTCGACCAGCATCAAGTTGGCCGGCTTGACGTCGCGGTGAACGATGTCCGCCTGGTGCGCGTACGCCAGGGCGTCGGCGACCTGTGCGGTCAGGTCCACCACCTGTTCGACCGGCAGCACGGTGCGGTGACGCAGCACGGTGGCAAGATCCCGCCCGTGGAGCAGCTCCATCACCAGGTAGAGCTGCCCGTCGTGCGCACCGCTGTCGAAGACCTGGGTGATGCCCGGGTGCTGCAGCCGCGCGGTGACCCGAGCCTCGCGCTGGAACCGGTCCAGGTGGGCGCGGCCGGGGGCGGACTGCCGGGAGAGGAACTTGATCGCGACCTGCCGCTCCAGCCGCGGGTCGTACGCCCGCCACACCTCGCCCATGCCGCCACGCCCGAGCGGCACCTCCAGCCGGTACCGGCCGGCGATCTGCGTCCCCGCGACGTTCAAGGCCCCCACCTCTCGCGCGCCGCCCTCTCGTGCCCGGGGCACCGCTCCCGGCATCGTACGCACACGGCCGGGGGCCACGCGGGGGTTCGACGTCCAGCACCTCCGGAGCCGTGGATCCTGGCGCCGGCCCGACGCGACAGCCGGGCCCTCGCCTACCCACGGGCAGAAGACCCGGCCCGGCCAGGATGAGACGGCCCGCCGACCGAGCTGACGAGCCGTCATGAAGGGCGCCGAGATCGACCAAGGCCGCTTGACCCACAAAGCTCGCCGGCCGGGCGGTGCACGAAAGGGCAGACCTCTCGGCCTTGTCGTATGGATCCCATTAGGAATCCCGAGACGGAGGATTTCCGAGGTCTAGCATCCATCTTCTTCGAGAAGAAAGATGCTTCTGACATGAAATCACTGTCCCGCCTGAAACGTGCCCTGGCCTGCGGGGTGGCCGCAGTCGCCGTGATCTCCGGCCTGACCGTGCAGGCCCAGGCCGCGCCGGCGGCCCCCGTGGACAAGACCTGCGGAACCCCTGCCGTGCCGGGCGGCGGCAACTGCATGACCTCATTGATCAGCTCTGCCTTCGACATGATCAAGCTCATGCACAACGCCGCGAACCTCAACAAGCTGGACAATGCGGAGTTCACCCAGAACACCGCGACGAAGTTGAGCCAGGAATTTCCGGGGTTCAACGTCATGGTGTTCAAAACCGTGGGCACCGACCTGTATGACACCGAGTGGTTCACCAACGAGCACAAGGCCGACATGAAGGGGGTACTACTCGACACCACCTACAAGCTCAACCATTTCATGGACAAGGAGAAGAAGGAGCCGTCCGGCTACGACAAGTTCCGGATCTGGGTCTTCCAGGGGGACTCGACCTTCCGCAACCGGGGCGACGGCGGCTACATGAACTGGGCGTTCGTCGGTAACGACGGCGACACCGTCAAGAAGGAGTCGTGGACCTGCCGGTCGGGCACCGCGCGGCCCTACAAGTGCGATGGCGACGTGCGCACCATCCACTTCCCCGCGCGATCCGGCTACGCCACCAGGACCGGCAGCCTGACCCCCGACTCCAGCAGCCCCGGCTACCACGCCTGCCTGGACGTCAGGGGCAACGGCACCGCGAACGGCACCCCCGTGCAGATGTGGGAGTGCAACGGCGGCGACGCCCAGAAGTGGACCTACAACGGTTACAAGCTCCGGGCGGCCAACGGCAAGTGCCTCGACCTGGCGGACAACAACGCAGCGAACGGGGCCAAGCTCCAGGTCTGGGACTGCCTGGAGATCCCCGGTCAGCGCTGGCACATGTCGGCCAGCGGCGGTTTTCGGCACATGACGGATCAGGACGACCGGTCCAAGGACGTCTGCATCGACGACTTCAACGGCCAGACCGCCAACGGCAGTACGGTGACCGCCTGGGCCTGCGGCTCCGAGGACAGGCGGGACGCGCCCGACCAGAACTGGGCCTGGGGCGGCACCCCGCCGACCACCAACCCGACCACGCCCGGCAACAACGGCGCAGAGGTGTACCTGAAGCTCGACAACGGACTGGGCGCCGTCCCGCTCAGCGGTTCCGCCGGCGCCTCGGTCGTCCCCGGGATCCGGGGTGGCAACGAATCCAAGTGGAAGATCACCTCGGTGGGCGGCGGTCGCTACCGCATCACCAGCTCCTACGGGCTGGACCTCACCGAGAACAGCAACTACATGGCCGAACTCCAGCCGTGGAGCAACTCCTCCCAGCAGAAGTGGGAACTCTTCGGAGTCGGCAACGGCCGGTACCAGATCCGGATCTCCGACGACGACTGTCTCGCCCACGACGCCGACTTCAAGCAACTCGGTGTGTGGACGTGCAAGCGGGGCTGGCAGCAGGAGTGGGTCCTGGAGTCCAAGTCCGGCGGCGTGATCACGCCTGCCGAACCGGGCACTCCGACCAACCCGAAGCCCCCGACGACCGGTGGCGGTTCCGGCATCCCGACCGAGCGACCGCTGTTCCTGAAACTCTCCAACGGGCTGGGCGCGAGCGCACCCACCGAGACCGCGAGCTGGGGCTCGCCGATCGTGGGCGGGATCCTGGGATACAAGGGGTCGCGATGGACGATCAAGCCGCTGGGCGGCGACCGCTACCGGATCGTCAACGACCTCGGCTACAACCTCACCGAGAACCCGGAGACCTACCTCGCCGAGCAGCAAGCGTGGGGCAACACCTCCAACCAGAAGTGGCAGTTCGTCAGCCTCGGCAACGGCAAGTACCGAATCCAGATCTCCGACGACGACTGCCTCACCCACGACGCCGACTTCAAGCAGCTCGGGGTGTGGAGCTGCGAGGGCGGCTGGAAGCAGGAGTGGTCCTTCCAGCTCCTCTGATCGGCCGCCCTGACGATATCGGCTCTTCGACCGGGGCTGCTGATGCTGCACCGCGTCGAGAGGTTCCCGAAGTGATCGATTCCATAGGGCCGGTTCCGGCCGCCCCGGTGGTCGAGGAGCACGGGTCTGCGGGAGGTCGTTGCGGCACCGGCGCAGTCTGCTTCGGTGGAGGCCCCGGAGTGTCTGCGGGAGCTGTACGGCGAGCTGGAGGTTGTCGTGCTCAAGCACTACTAGGGCTTGGTCAGGTCAACAGAATGGTGGCGTGTCCCGAGCCGTCTCGATCACGCCACATGATGACCAGGGCTTTGACCGAGCGGGCCGGGTCGGGGTACTTGGCCGCCGGCGGCCGCCCGGTGCCGCTGTAGGGCGGCGTGACCGGGCGGGCGCCGGCGGGATGGGCGGTCGGCGTGCTGGAGACCCCGACCACGTACTGCAGGCCCCGCTGCTTCAGCCCGAGCCGGAACGCGGCGCTGTCGCCGTAACCGGCGTCGGCCAGGACAAGGGGGACGTCCACTCCCCAGGATCTCGTCTCGTCGATCATGTCGAGGGCGAGCTGCCACTTCTCGACGTGGCCCATGTCGGCGGGGATGCCGCAGCGTTCCCGTCGGGCAACCTTGAGCGGGTCCGCCAGATCCGAGCCCGAGTCCCAGGATTTGGGCAGGAACAGGCGCCAGTTGACCGGCGCGAAGGCGTGGTCGCGGGCCAGGTGCACCGACACTCCCACCTGGCAGTTGGTGACCTTGCCCGCGGTGCCGGTGTACTGCCGCGATACGCACGCTGAGGCGTCACCGTCCTTGAGGAACCCGGTGTCATCCACGACCAGCACGGTCGGATCGATCTCCTCCTGCATTCGCCACGCGAGCCGCGCCCGCACATGGGCCCAGTCCCACGGGCTGGAGGTCACGAAGTGGGCCAGAGCCTGCCGGTTGCCGTCCTCGCCCAGCCGGGCCGCCATTGGCTCCACCGACTTGCGCCGCCCGTCCAGCAGCAGCCCGCGCACGTATGCCTGCCCCCAGCGGTGCTGATCGGTGCGCGTGAACGCCTCGAGCATCTCCGCCGTGAACGCCACCAGATCCTCCCGGACCTGATCCAACTCCCCAGGTGTCACACACGATCAACGCGCAGAGCTCAAGCAGGACACGCCTCCCGCGCGGATACCTGACCAAGTCCTGCTAGTGGCTTGTCACGCAGCCTTGGCCGGATATTCGGTCCACTGCCGGGTGGGGACTCGAGTGCGAAGCGGGTCGTCGGCGCGGCGCGGGCGTTGTGCCAGCGGACAGGGGAGGCGTTTGACGTGCCAGTTACTTGATCGGGGCTGCCCTTGGAGGGCCGCCCTTCTAATCCGAGTTCAAAGACGTGTTGCAACGCGGATCAGGTCAGCAACCGTACGAAGGCGGCTGTGCGGCGGCCAGGCGATCGCAGTTGTCACGGGCGGAGCGTCCAGGACCGGCACGGCGGCGAGGTCCCGGCGCAGGTCGGCGCTGGCCGACTCGGGAATGACCACGGTGGTACGGCCGAGCGCGACCAGCTGGAAGAGCTGTGTCAGGTTCCGTACCTCTGCGCCCGGTCCCTCCGGGTAGCTGCCGCTGGGACCGGGCCAGCGCGCCATCGGAAGCTCTGGCAGCGTGGTGACGTCGGCCATCCGGATCTGAGAGCGGCTGGCGAGCGGGTGTGAGGCCGGCAGGATCGCGACCTGTCCCTCGGTGTACAGGGTTTCGGTGTCCAGCCCGGCTGCTGAGTCGAAGGGCAGGTGCAGCAGAGCTACGTCGGCTTGCCCGTCCTGCAGCAGCAGCTGGTGCTGGTGTGCCTCGCAGAGCAGTAGCTCGACGGTGGCTGCGCCGGGTTCCGCGGCGTAGGCGTCGAGCAGTTTCGTCAGCAGTTCGCCAGCGGTGCCGGACTTCACGGCGAGGACAAGGCTGGGGTGCGCTGTCGCGGCCCGACGGGTTCGCCGCTCAGCTGCGGTCACTGCGCTGAGGATCGCGCGTCCTTCGGCCAGCAGCACGCCTCCGGCCGCGGTGAGCGTGACCTTGCGGCTGGTGCGTTCCAGCAGTGCGGTTCCGAGCCGCCGTTCGAGCTGGGTGATCGCACGGGACAGGGGCGGCTGGGCCATCCCGAGACGCTGGGCAGCCTTGCCGAAGTGCAGCTCCTCGGCGACGGCGACGAAGTACCGCAGCTCGCGTAGTTCCATGAGTCCATGCTAATGACGGCAGACGGCAGATCGATACCGGCCGGGTATCGCTGCACTACCCAGATGGTGTTGGTGCCGGGCCGCAGCACGAGCATGCTTGCTGTCATGAGCGAGAAGACGATCGCGCTGGTCACCGGCGCGAACAAGGGGATCGGGTACGAGATCGCGGCCGGGTTGGGTGCGCGGGGCTGGAGTGTCGGTGTCGGCGCCCGGGACGCGCAACGCCGGGAGGACGCCGTGGCGAAGTTGCGCGCGGCCGGCGCCGACGCGTTCGGCGTACCCCTGGACGTGACCGATGGCGAGAGTGTGACCGCCGCGGTCCAACTGATCGAGGAGCGGGCAGGAAGGCTCGACGTACTGGTCAACAATGCCGGTGTTGCCGGCGGCTGGCCGGAGGAACCCACGACCATCGACCTCGAGACCGTGCGGCTGCTGCTGGAGACCAACGTCATCGGCGTCATCAGGGTCACCAACGCGATGCTGCCGCTGCTTCGCCGCTCGGAGCACCCGCGGATCGTCAACCAGTCCAGCCACGTCGGCTCCCTGGCACTGCAGACCACGCCCGGCGTCGACCTCGGGGGGATCAGCGGGGGCTACGCGCCGACGAAGAGCTACCTCAACGCCGTCACCATCCAGTACGCCAAGGAGCTGAGCGGCACCAACATCCTGATCAACAACGCCTGCCCCGGTTACGTGGCCACCGACCTCAACGGATTCAGCGGGACCCAGACCCCCGCGCAGGGCGCGGCGATCGCCGTCAGGCTGGCGGCCCTGCCGGACGACGGCCCTACCGGCCAACTGTTCGACGACAACGGGGTCGTGCCCTGGTGACCTGACCCTCGGATACGTCCTCGTCGATCAGGCCGCCGCCGGTCGGACCCACGTGCACCCTGCGAAGATCGCTGTCGCTGGTGACCAAGGAGAAAGGCCTTAGGCGGCGAGGCCGAGGTCAAGGACCTGGGCGGCGCGGCCGATGGAGCCGGGCATCAGGTGGCGGTAGATCTTGAAGGTGACGTCGATGCTCTTGTGGCCCATCCACTCGGCGACATCGGTGATCGGGATGTTGTGGGTGAGGCAGTTCGAGGCGAAGAAGTGGCGGTTCCCGTACAACGTCACGCCTTCGGGGATGTTCGCCAGCCCGGCCCGCTTGATCCGCTGCCACTGGTTCTGGACGTAGTGGTGCGGGAATGGCTTGCGCAGGTCCTGCGGGTGACGCAGGAGGTAGCCGTCGATGGTGCCGTACTTGCCGGCGTACCACTCGATCGTCTGCTTCACCCGAGCGGTCAGCGGGACGTCGCGGTACTCCCCCGCCTTGCGGTGCTTGAGGGGTGAGTAGTTCCTGGTGGTCTGGTTGACCTGTTCGGTGACGCGGTAGACGTCGTCCGCGACGACGTTCGCGAGGTTCACTGCGAAGGCCTCGCCGTTGCGTAGGCCGCACCCGCTCATCAGGTCGACCACCAGGAGGAAGGTGTCGTCGCCAGCGGTGCGTATCGCTTGGAGCTCGGCCGGGGAAGGTATGACGGCGCGCTTCGGGTCGTACTGGGGTGGCTTGACGCCGTCGAACGGGTTCTCGTCGTACAGGCCGAGACGGTGCGCGTCGAGCAGGATCGCCTTCAGCTTGTCGAAGGCGTTGGACTGGGTGGCGAGGCCGACACCGTTGCGCTCCATGGTCTGGATGAAGGCCTCGACGACTTTGTGGTCGAAGGTGCCCATCCGCCGGCTGCGGAAGGCCGGGTAGAGGTGGTGCTCCAGCAACGAGTCGAGATGCCGGAGGGAAGCCGCGCCGAGGTGACGCTGGCCGGCCTTCCAGTCCTCGACATAGGGCTCGAACTGCATCGGCCCGTACTTCTGGATCCGCTCAGCCTTGCGCTGGCTCTGCGGAGCGTTCTTCCGGGCCTGGTACACCTCGGCGAGCCGGGCCTTCGCCTTGTCCTGGGTGGCGAAGCCGGACTCTTCGGTCTGCTTCCCGGCCGCGTTGCGGTACCGGATCTTGCACTCGTGCGGGCACCCGCTCCACCGCGCCTCCGGGTGCTCGCACTCCTTGAAGACAGTGCCCATGCCGCGGATGAGGTTCGTGGTCGCCATCGTCGATCGCCTCCGGGTGTCTTGCTGACCCTTTGCTGACCCCGGATGGTCGATCAAGCCCCTGACTTGGGAAGAACCGCCAGATGCGTGGTATGTGGTGGAACTTCATCGGGCGGTCTCACGAAGACATTACCCGAGCCCGCGAGGAATGGATGGCCTCCGCGAACCCCGACCGCTTCGGCGAGGTCCAGGACTACCCGGGCGACCGCCTCCCCGCCCCCGAGCTCCCGGGAATCCCCTTGAAGCCCCGCGGAAACGCGCGCTGACCTGCGCTTTACGCGTTCGGGGGTGCGGCGTCCGGGTCCGCCCCGCCCCCGAGCCGACGCCCCCCCGGCACCAGGCCCTTCACCGACCCGCGTGTCCCGCCGTCCTGAGCAGTCAGCGCGTGCCGCTCAGCTGACCGGATCGCAGCCGCCCGCCAGGTCTTGTCACCCGGCGCCGCGCTCGCCTGACGCTCCCTGGCCCAGGCGTGGCGCAGTCGTCCACGTGTATTCCATCTGATGGGCGGTGCGATGGGCGAGTTGTTCGCCGAAGAGCCGGCTCACGATGTGCAGGCTGGCGTCGATGCCGGCGCTGATTCCGGCGGAGGTGACGATGTCACCGTCGTCGACCCACCGGAGGTCGGTGCACACCCGGATGGCCGGCCAGCGCCGGGCCAGTTCGTCCTGGTCCTCCCAGTGGGTCGTGGCCGGACGGCCGTCCAGTGCGCCGGTGGCGGCCAGCAGGAAGGCTCCGGTGCAGATGCTGAGCGTCAGTACGGCGGTCTTGCGGCGCCGGGCCAGCCAGTCGATGACGTCCGTGTCCGTCTCGACCGCCGTGGTGACGCCGCCGGGGATCACCAGCACGTCGAACGCGGGATCCTCGTCGAGAGTGTGATCGGCCACGACCTTCAGTCCGCCGCGGGCGCGGACCGGCCGGTCGGTGGCCGCGATCGTCAGGACGCGCAGCAGGGGCTCGTCGGCGGCGGTGCGGGCCAGGCGGCCGGCGGCGCTGAAGACCTCGAAGGGGCCTCCCATGTCGAGGACTTCGACCTCGTCGAAGACGAGCATTCCGAACGTCAGCGGAGTAGTGGTGTCAGGTGTCATGCCCACAAGGTTCGGGCCTCGCGGACACCATGCGACAGTGCCGGAAACGGCGCTCACCGCTAGGATTCCGTCATGAACCATCACCGGATCGCCTGCCTCACCTTCGATGGGATGGCCCCGTTCGAGCTCGCCACGGTCGCCGAGGTGTTCGCGGTCTCCCGTCCGGAGCTGGACGTGAGGTGGTGGTACCGGTTCGAGCTGTGCGCCGAGGCGCCTGGGCCGCACCGGGTCGTGGGCGGCTTCGACATCGTGGTGCACCACGGACTGGACCGGCTCCGCCACGCCGACACCGTCATCGTCCCGGGGGTTCCGGACGTGCGCCGCGACGTCTCCCCGCCCGTCCTGGGCGCGCTACGGAACGCGTATGCGCGAGGTGCGCGCGTGGTGTCCATCTGCAGCGGCGCGTTCGCCCTGGCCGCCGCGGGCCTGCTGGACGGCAAGGAGGCGACCACGCACTGGCGGCACGCCCCGCTGCTCCAGGAACGCCATCCGGAGGTGAAGGTCAACGCGTCGGTGCTCTACGTCGACAACGGATCCATCATCACCGCCGCAGGCACCGCCGCCGGAATCGACGCCTGCCTGCACCTCGTCCGCAAGGACCATGGCGCCGACATCGCCGCCCGGGTGGCGCGCCGGATGGTCGTGGCCGCGCACCGCGAGGGAGGCCAGGCCCAGTTCGCGGAGCATCCGGTGGGCAGAGCGCCGTCCGACGACCCGATCGGCAGGTCCATACGGTACGCGCTGGACAACCTGCACCGGCGGCTCACCGTCGACGAACTCGCCGGAGTCGCGCACCTGTCGGTGCGGCAGTTCGAACGGCGCTTCGTCGAGGCGGCAGGTCTGCCGCCGGGACGCTGGATCACCGACCAGCGGATCCGGGCCGGCGCCGTCCTGCTGGAAGCCACAGACCAGCCGATCGACACGGTGGCCGGCCGTGTGGGACTGACCGTCGCCGGCTTCCGCCACCACTTCCGGGAGACGATGGGCATCAGCCCCTCGACCTACCGCCGCCAGTTCCAGCACTGACGGCCCTGTATCGGGACGCCCTCAAGGCCCGGCACGGGGAGACTGCCCGGCCACATCGTTGCCCCTCCCCCGACGCAGAAGGTGGGCGCCGGCCCCCACGGGGACCGGCGCCCGCGCAGCCCGGGTGGTCAGAGGGTGCAGCCGATTGTGGTGTTGCCGGTGGGCATGGGCACGGTGTGGCTGGGCGGTGGGGTGGCACCGTGCGTGGTCCACGCCACCAGGTCGTCGAAGGCCGCGTTGAAGCAGGGCTGCATCGGTCGCACTATCTTCGGCGCGATGTCGTAGAAGCCGTCGGTGTGGGTGCCGTTATCGATCCGGTAGTACCGGTGCTGGTCGCCGCGGCCGGCGTCGTTCACCATCCGGTCGTAGACGTCGCCGGTGCGGGTGATGGGGAGCAGGACGTCGTAGGTGCCCTGGATGGTGATCAGTGGCCGGGTGATGCGGCCGGTCAGTGAGACCCGTTCGACCGCGTCGTGGACGCTGTCGGGCCGGGAGGCGTAGTCGTAGTCGGTGTCGCAGCCGGCGCCCGTCCCTTCGTGGCAGAGCGGGGTGCCGCCCTGGGCGGCGCCGTCGTAGTCGGGGTCGAGCTCCTCGCGGATGGTGCGCTGCAGGGAGTCCCACAGGGTGTAGTAGTGGGCCTGCCACAGGTCCTCGGAGCCCTTGGGGTAGCCCTCGGCGTACATGGCTTCCGCTGCACCTGGCTCACCCTTCGCGAAGCGGGGGTAGGCGCGCAGGGCGGGGGGCAGGTTGGTCAGCAGGTTGGGCTCGTCCCGGGTGAGCAGCAGGCCGTTCCAGTCGATGCCGCCCGTGTACAGCTGGGGGAAGTGCTCGAGCTGCCAGCGCACCAGGTAGCCGGCGGCGGAGAGGCCGGCGGCGTACGTCCGGGTGGGTGCCTTGCCGTAGTGTTTGGCGGCGACCTGCTTCGCGGCGACGGTCAGCTGGGCGACGCGCAGGTGCCATTCCATGATCGCGTCGCCCGGCTTGTCGCCGTCCTTGTACAGCTCGGGGCCGGTGTTGCCCTTGTCGGTGGCGGCGTACGCGAAGCCCTTCGCCAGGACCTGGTCGCTGATGATCTGGTCGTTGGCGTACTGCCGCCGGGTGCCGGGCGGGCCGGCGACGACCAGGCCGCCGTTCCAGTGCTCGGGCAGCCGAATCACGAACTGGCTGTCGTGGTTCCAGCCGTTGTTGGTGTTGGTGGTGGAGGTGTCGGGGAAGTAGCCGTCGAGCTGGATGCCGGGCACGTGCGAGGGGTTGACGGTGTTCAGTGCCTGGAGCTTGTCGAAGTCCTCGCGCTTGGTGAGGCCGAGCGGTTCGGTGCCGGTCGTGGTCAGGTCGTCCAGGCAGTGGCTGACCAGGCGCTCCGCGCCGGGGACGCGCAGCCGCTGCCCTTCGCAGGCCGGGCGGGCGGCGCCCGCCCCGGCTGCGGGGAGCAGGCCGACCGCCAGCAGGGCGGGTACGAGGGCGACAAGCGGGCGCCAACGACGGGAATTGGGGCGGGAATTGGGGCGGGAATTCGGGACGGACACGGGTCCGGCACTCCTCGGGTGGGTGATGCGGTTGATCGGGACAGTCAGACCGTAGGCCGCGCGGCCGGATGCCGAGGAGTGCCGGACGGCCACTCCTCCGCGTCGTTCGGCACCCCGCCGCTGGCCACCCCCTGCCGATCGGCACATGACCTGTGGCCACATCTCCGGCCAGGCCTGCAGCCGCCGGCTACGGTCCCGTATCGTCCCTGGTGAACCGCTACTTGGAAGGGGGAACCGATGGCCTCGCAGCCGTCCGCCGTGCCGTGGATTCCACCCGTGCTGTACACGGCGGTCCTGGCCGGCGGGATCTACCACGCCGCCGTTTCGGACGGCCCCGTGCACGCCAGTCGCATCGCGGGCTTCGCGGCGGGGCTGGTCCTGCTGCTCGCCCTCGAACTCCTCAAACGGCGCCGCTGGTCGCCGAGCACGCCCGCCCGTGTGGCGGCTGGCCTGCTGGCCGTCCGCCTCGTGCTGTTCTCGGCCGTCGCCGTGCTGGACGGCTCGGGCATCTCGCGGGCCCTGTTCGTCCTGGTGCCGTTCACCGCCTACCTCGCCTTCGGCCGAAGGGCCGGGCTGGTCTGCGGCGTGGGCTGCGTCGCTCTACTGGTCACCGGCTACACGTTGTGGGTGCCCCGGTGGTGGGTGCGGGCGGAGTACGTCTCCGACCTGCTGATGTTCGGCCTGGGGCTGGCACTGGCCGGATCGATGGCAGCCGTCGCCGTGCGGGAGCAGCAGGCGCGGGCGCGGCTGGAGGGCGTCCTGGCCGAGCTGGAGGACTCCCACGCGCGGCTGTCCGAGTACGCGCTGCGGGTGGCGGAGCTGTCCACCGCCGACGAGCGCAACCGGGTCGCCCGGGAGATCCACGACAGCCTGGGGCACCATCTCACGGCCGTCGCGATCCAGTTGGAGAAGGCCGAGGCGTTCCGCGAGCTCGACCCGCCAGCCTCGGCCAAGGCGGTGTCGGACGCCCGCTGGTCCGCCGGGCGCGCGCTCACGGAGGTCCGCGAGTCCGTGAGCGCGCTGCGCGACGCCCGGCCCTTCTCCCTCACCCGCGCGCTCGCCGACCTGGTCCGCCACCTCGGCAACGACCGCCTGACCGTGACCCTCCACGTCACCGGGGACGAGGCCGGGTACGACGCCGAATCACTCACCGCCCTGTACCGGGCCGCCCAGGAGGCGCTCACCAACGCCCACCGGCACGGGCGCGCGACCCGCATCGACGTCACCGCCGCCTACGGCGAGTCCACCGCCCGGCTGGTCGTCGCCGACAACGGACAGGGCTTCACCACCGCCCCCACCGCGCGTCCGAGCGGCACCGGCTTCGGGATCCGCGGCATGCGCGAGCGGGTCGAACTCCTCGGCGGGAACGTCGACATCGACGACAGCCCGGCTCCCCGGGCGGCCGGCGGAGCAGTGGTCACCGTCACCGTCCCGCGCAGCCCTCTGCTCTCCGGGAGTATCTGATGAGCGGCCCCGAGGATCCCGGTGCGCCGGTGCGCGTCCTGGTGGTCGACGACCAGGAGTTCGTCCGGGAGGGGATCGCCTCCCTGCTGGGCATCCAGCCGGGCGTCACCGTCGTCGCCACCGCGTCCGACGGCCGGCAGGCCGTCGAGGCCGCCGTCACCCACCGGCCGGACGTCGCTCTGGTCGACATCCGGATGCCCGGCACGGACGGCATCGACACCGCGGCCGCCCTCGCCACCCGGGTGCCCACCTGCCGGGTCGTCATGCTGACAACCTTCGACGACCAGGACTACGTCGCCCGCGCGCTCAAGGCGGGAGCCGTCGGCTACCTGCTCAAGAACCTGCCCTCCGCCGAACTCGCCCGCTCCGTACGCCTCGTCCACGCCGGTGTCGCCCAACTCGACACCGCAGTGATGGCCCGCCTCGCCGCCGCCCTGACGGCCCCCGACACGGCGGTTCCTGCCCCGGAGCCGGCACCCGGCGACCATGGCCCGGGCCCGGCCGAGCCGCTAACCGCACGCGAGGTGGACGTACTGCGCCTGATCGCGGGCGGCGCGACCAACCGGGAGATCGCCTCCCGGCTCTTCATCAGCGAAGGCACCGTCAAGAACCACATATCCCGCATCCTCGGCCGCCTGGGCCTGCGTGACCGCACCCAGGCCGCCCTGTACGCCCGCGACCACGGACTGCTCTGAACGAAGCCGCTCGGAGGAACAGATCAGCATCCATCCGGTCAGACCCTGCAACATGCAGCCGACCCGACCAGTGGCCGAGTAGGTCCAGAACGTCAACGGCCGGCGGCCGCCGGGGATGCCCAGGTTCTCCGGCAGCTCCACCGCGTCCACCCACTCGGGCAGCTCGGGCAGCTTGATGCCCTGCCCCAGCACCACGGCCCGAACGGCGCCGTCACCTTCCTGGGTCTCCACCGAGTCCAGCAGCGCCCGCAGTTCCGCAGGCCGGTTCCCCATGGTCAGCGCCACTACGCCCAGCGTGACGCCCACCGCACCTGATCCCAACTCCAGGAACTTCGTGATCACATCGACACCGCGTCCCGGCAGCAGGCCGTCACTGCGCGAACTCGCCGAGGCCAACCGGCTTCCGGACCACCAGGTGATGGACGCGGCCACCCTGTCCTGGATCACCCGCAGCCGCCCGGCGGGACCGGGTGTCCGGGCCACCATGCCACACCGCCCGCTCCTGCTGGCACCCGATGAGTCCTGGTTCGCCCGCACGGAGACGGCCGGATCAAATCACGGCGTCCGGCACGGCGCCCGCGTTGCCGTCCTGGTCCAGCTCCTGGCCCACACCCGCGGTATCGACCCCGCCCGGACGCGCGCCCTTGCCGTCGCGGCGGCCTGCCACGACTGCCGGCGCCACACCGACCGGGACGACCCCGGCCACGGCCGGCGCGCGGCCGACTGGCTGGCCGGCAACACCGAGACGGTGGCCGCCGTCCTCGGCGCCGAGCCGACGGCCGAGGCGAATCACCCCCGTCGCCCTGCACGACACCGCCCACGAGGCGTTCACCGGCGACCAAGCCGACGCCTACCGCCGGCACCGGGAAGCGGTGGACCTGCTGAAGGCCGCCGCCGACCAGCTCGTCCAGGAAGGCGAACGCCTCGCAGTTCTGGATGGGGGTCCAGGTGTTACCGACCAGGCCGCCGAGCCAGTCGCCCGTGTCGTCACGAAAGGTGCCGAAGCGGTTGGGGATCTTCTTGCCGAGCTTGCCCTTGTGCATCGAGAGCAGCGGGCGCTTCTCGACCTGCCGGTCCAGCTTGGCGAGGTGCGGGACGTCCTCGCTGGTCTCGGCCTCCGCGGTGATGGTGCCGCCGGGATGCTCGCCGGCGCCGCTCGCTTCCGGATGGTCGTCACCACCGGCTGACGGCGCGCCCGTGTGCCGCGGCCCCGCCGGGTTCGCCGGTGGGGCCGCGGCGCACGTCAGCCGGTCCGGCCGGTCAGCGCTCTTCCTCCGGGCGGTCCGCCTCCTCCCAGCGGGTGTGGAAGGCCCCCTCGCGGTCGACCCGTCGGTAGGTGTGCGCGCCGAAGAAGTCCCGCTGCCCCTGGATCAGGGCGGCTGGCAGCCGCTCCGCCCGCAGGCTGTCGTAGTACGCGAGCGCGGTTGCGAAGCCCGGTGCCGGCACGCCCAGCTGCGCCGCCGTCGAGACCACCCGCCGCCAGGCCGCCTGCGCGGACTCGAGCGCCTCCCTGAAATGCGCGTCGGTCAGCAGGGTGGGCAGCGCGCGGTCCTCGTCGTACGCGGCCTTGATCCGATTGAGGAACCGGGCCCTGATGATGCACCCGCCGCGCCAGATGGCGGCCATCGCGCCGGGGTCGATCTGCCAGGAGTACTCGGCGCTGCCCGCCTGGATCTGATTGAAGCCCTGGGCGTACGCGACCATCTTGGAGGCGTACAGGGCCTGCTCGACGTCCTCGGCGAAGCGGTCGGAGGCCGCGCTGTCGAGCCAGGTCTCGGTCGGTCCCGGCAGGCCGCGGCCCGCCTCGCGCAGCGGCACGCTGCCGGACAGCGAGCGGGCGAAGACCGCCTCCGCGATGCCGCCGACGGGGACACCGAGCTCCAGCGCGGTCTGGACCGTCCAGCGTCCGGTGCCCTTCTGCTCGGCCCGGTCCAGCACGACGTCGACGAAGGGCCGCCGTCCGGTCTCCGGGTCGGTGTGGGCGAGGATGTCCGCGGTGATCTCGATCAGGTAGGACTCCAGCCGCCCCCCGTTCCAGGTGCGGAACACCTCGGCGATCTGGGCCGGCTGCATGCCCGCGGCGTGGCGCAGCAGGTCGTACGCCTCAGCGATCAGCTGCATGTCCGCGTACTCGATGCCGTTGTGGACCATCTTGACGAAGTGGCCGGCACCGTCCGGTCCGACGTGCGTGCAGCAGGGCCTGCCGTCGACCTGGGCGGCGATGTCCTCCAGCAGCGGCCCCAGCAACCGGTACGCCTCCGCCGTGCCGCCCGGCATGATGCTGGGCCCCTCCAGCGCGCCCTGCTCACCGCCGGAAATGCCGCTGCCGACGAAGTGCAGCCCGCGCTCGCGCAGGGCGGACTCCCGCCGTCGGGTGTCGAGGAAGTGGGCGTTCCCGCCGTCCACCAGCACGTCGCCCTCGTCGAGCAGCGGGACGAGCTCGTCGATGACCGTGTCGGTCGGATCACCCGCCTTGACCATGATGACGATCATGCGTGGGCGTTCGATCGCCGCGACGAAAGCCTCCGGCGACTCGGCCGGGACGAACTCGCCTTCGTGACCGAACTCGTCCAGCAGGGCGTTGGTCCTGGCCTGCGTACGGTTGTGCACGGCGACGCGGTAGCCGTGCCGGGCGAAGTTCCTGGCCAGGTTGCGGCCCATCACGGCCAGTCCGGTGACGCCGATCCGGGCCTGCGGCTGCTCGGTCATGAGGCTCTCCTACTCGGCGGACAGCGCGAGGACCTCGTCCTCGGGGACCTCCAGGTACGTCTCCCCCTCGACCTCGATCGCAGAGCCGGAGAACGCGGCGAAGACGATCCGGTCGCCGACCTTGACGTCCACCGGGTGCGGCTTGCCGCTCTCCAGGGGCCGGCCGGGTCCCACCGCCACCACCTCGCCCATACGGGTGTCGGCGTCCGCGGCGGGTTCCCCGATCGGCCTGACGACCAGGCGATCGTGCTCCGGGTAGAAGTCGGGCATGGGGTGCTCCTCTGAACTGGGCGGTACGGGTGCAAGCAGGGGGACCGGCGGAACCGGGCGACGGAGGCGCGGACGAAGCGGTCCACATTCGATTCTGCCGGGGTTCCCGAATCCTGCACGGTATGACCACAGGCCTTCGGCCTCATGGAGTCGGGCTGCCCGACGCCTCGCCCGCCGAAGTGCGGCTCCGCAGGATCGCGCGGTGGCGCGCCCGGCCCGCCGACGCCCCGTCGAGCAGATGCTCGTCCGGTGGGCCGCCCGGGCACAGTCGAGCCGAGCACCCGCCCGGCTCCGTCGCGGATCCTGGTCGCGGTGCAGCCACCGCGGCGCTCACCGAGGGTGCCCTTGACGCCCCAGGTGATGAACTCCGCGCTCTGTTTGAAGCCGCCCTCGCGGGGCCGGCTTGCGGGCTTGATCCACGGGATGGTGCCCTGCCAGGTCCAGCCGGCCATCTGCAGGGCGTCGCTCGTGGTGGGCTCCTGGCGCCAGTCGGTGAGGACCATCGCGACGGCGTGTTCGGTGGAGGCGCGGTATGCCTCGGTCAGCAGCTCGGTCAGCCAGGAGCGGTAGGAGCGCTGGTCGCGGTTCTCGCCTGGAATTGTCTTGAGGTCGTGGGCAGAGCCGCTGGTGACGTACTTGGCGCGGGCGTCGCGGCTGATGCGCTCGGCCCTTGTCCGGCCACCGCTGTTGTACGGCGGGCGCCGGCCTGGCTGTGCGGCCACCACGACGACAGGCCCTGACCTCGCCCCGGCCCGATCGGCGTACGGTGGAGAGGGCGGGCGGCATTGCTGCCGTCGGAGCCATCCATCCCCTGCCCGCATCCCTCTCCCCTCGAGATGCGGGCAGTCGCAGGCGCGGCGCGGGCTGTCGCCGGCCCACCGAGCATCAGGAAAACGCCTTGATGGTAGGGGAGTTCCGCAATCCCCCTCGCCATGGTCGTGCAGCGGCTCGTGGAGACCTGAAGAGGACCGCTTCCAGCACGACGGGGCCAGGCCTGGCTGCGGGCTGGGCGGACGCGACGTGCGACGCATGATGGAAGCGAACGGCTCCCCCCGGCGGGTAGGAGGCCCGCTCGTGTCCACCCGGCGCCAGGGATCTTCGGCGGACCCCGACGGCGACAAGGTCACCCTCCGGATCACCACCACGACGGTCGCGTCGCCCTTCAACTCCTCCACGAGCTCCTGCGTCCCGGAAGTGAAACCGCTGACCCATGACAGGGGGCACCGTGGTGGTGCCCTCCCGTCCGCGCGGGGCGGTTGGGCTTCCGAAGCTCGCTTGCCCACGGAGTCCAGGAGGATGTCGAGGTCCGGGCGGGCGTCGCCGGGCGGGTCGACGGCCTTCTCCGAGAGGTGGACGGTCCGGTCGGCGTTGGTGAACGTGCCGGTCTTCTCGCCCCAGGTCGCGGCCGGCAGGACGACGTCGGCGAGTTGCGCGGTCTCGGTCGGGAAGAGGTCCTGCACGACGGTGAACAGGCTCTTCTGTCCGAGGATGCGGCGGATCCGGGGCAGTTCGGGGAGCGACACGGCCGGGTTGGTGCCGGAGATCCACAGCATCCGGATCGTGCCCTCTTCGGCGTGGCGCAGGATCTGCATCGCGTGGGTGGGCGGGCCGTTGTGCGGGATCCGGTGCGGTTCGACGTTCCAGACCTCGGCGAGGTCGGCGACGTGCCGCTCGTTCGCCCAGTTACGGAAGCCCGGCAGGTCGCCGTCGGCGCCGCACTCGCGGGTGTTCTGGGCGGTGGGCTGGCCGTTCATCTGGAGGACGCCGCAGCCGGGGCGGCCGAGCATGCCGCGGATCAGTTGGAGGTTGTTGACCTGGCAGGCGGCGACGGTCGCCTGGTGCGACTGGTAGACGCCCTGGAGGACGGTGGACAGGAGGCGTTCGGCGCCGCCGAGGACCTCCGCCGCCCGCTCGATCTCCGCGGCCGGGACGTCACAGATGCCGGCCGCCCACGCCGGGGTGCACGTCCGGACCTGCGACCGGAGTTCGGCGAAGCCGACCGTGTGGGCGTCGAGGAACTCGCGGTCGATCCGGTCGGTGCGGATGATCTCGTGCAGCAGGGCGTTCAGCAGGGCCACGTTGGTGCCGGCGCGGGGAGCGAGGTGCACCGTGGCGTGCCGTGCCACCACCGTCGGTCGGGGGTCCACGCACACCAGCCGGGGCGGCTCGGGCCCGGCCAGCCGGTCGAGAACGCGCATCCACAGGACGGGCTGCGTCTCCCGCCATGTTGTGCCCGAACAGCGCGAGCGTGTCGCAGTGGTCGACGTCGGTGTAGGAGGCGGGCTGGCCGTCGCAGCCGAAGCTCTCCTTCAGCGCCTCGGCGGCGGTGGCGGTGCACAGGCGGGTGTTGCCGTCCAGGTGGTTGGTGCCGATTCCGGCCCGGGCGATCACCGCGAGGGTGTAGGCCCGTACGGTGTGCGGGCGCCCCAGGGGTCCGCGATCCGGTCCGTTTCGCGCCGCATCGGCCACCTCCGTGCTCGCGTCCGGACCGGACGGGTACCCGACCGACCGTGTTCCACGCACGCTCACCCGGTGGGGACGTCCGTCGAAGTCGGCCGGAGCCGTGCTCCCTCAGCACATCGAGGACGGCCCGCTCCGCCTCCTCGCCGGTCCCGGGCAACCCGGGCCCCCTCGGGACAAGCCGCGAGGTCGGGCAGCGCCTCGGCGATGGTCGGGCCCTGGTCGTAGATCTCCAACAGCCTCGGGTTGCACGTACGAGGCACGAAGGACGGCCGGTGTGTTGCCGACAGTCGAGGTGCTCGGCCGTCTCGACCGGCGGCCACCACCGTCGGGGACCTTCAGCGCCGTCGGCGACGTCCCGTGGAGAGCTCGGCCCGTCGCGGCGACTGCGTTCGGTCGAAGGTCTGCGTTACAGGCGGGGCGTCCCCCCGTCACGGCAAGGGCTCCGTCGCCACGACATGGGTCCGGGCCGGACGGGTGAGCACCCGGTGGCGACCGTCGGCGGTGATCTCGACCTGCAGGTGGCCGTCGCAATCGCTGTACACGACGTGCCCTGCCGGGCCCAGACGGCCAGTGGCGACAACGGACGAGGCGCTGACCGAGCCGGCGGCGTCCCGGAGCCACAACAGGTAGCCGGACCCCAAGGGGCGCAAGGGGACGGGGGCGGCCACGACTCATCTGCCCATGGGTACGAAGCCCAGGACCCAGCCCAGGGCGCGGGCCGCCCCCGCCGCACGGTCCCGTTCGGGTCCACTCCGGCTCCTGTCACGGGAAGCTCGAATGGCGGCCCGCTCCTCCAGAACAAGATCGAGGTCGGCCAGCGGGGTATCAACGGCCCTCCCGGTGACCGGCGCCGAGCCCCGCGGGTTGAGAACCCAGCGGTAGACCGCAAGGGCACCGGCTGCCTCCGCGGCCGGGCCCTGACAACGCCTTGCGAGCTCAGCCGCCTCGGCGGCGATCTGCTCGCGTGAGCGCACCGCGATGAACTTCTCCGTCGACTCGTACAGCACGTATCACCTCGCGAGGGGTAGGTACTCGTCCACCCTGAGACCTTCGTATCGGCATTCGCACCACCGTGCCGGATTCCCTGCAGGTACGCGCGCTCGGCGCGACAATCCCTGCCCTGACCGGATGAACGAAGGACCGCCACGCATCGGCCGGCCGCACAGGCTGCAGTGGGGAATGGTCCGCCGCCGGCCTGGTCACCGTCCGCGGCCTGAACGTGCCCGTCACCACCGTGCCCACCCGTCCGCCGGCCCAGCACCGGCCCCTGACCGGCGCCTGCCTGTGCGGCTCGAACCCTGCGTCCGATCAGGTGAGCCGTACGCGCGCGGCCGGTGACCGCAGGCGCTTCCGGGACCCCTCCGGGCTGGGCGGGACAGGCCCGCCCGAAGGGAACAGGAGGCGAGACGGGGCACGGCGGGAACGTGATCGACGAGCTGATGGCCGACCACCGCGAGGTGGAGGAGATGTTCGCCCGTATCCAAGCCATGACCGGCGGCGACCAACAGCTGCGTGACCTCGTGGACGAGGTCACCATCGAGCTGGTCCGGCACTCGGTCGCCGCGGAGCAGTACCTCTACCCGGCGGTCCGCGAGCACATCGAGGGCGGGGACCGGCTTGCGGACAAGGAACTCGAGGACCACAGGCGCGTGGAGAAGCTCCTCAAGCAACTGGAGAAGACCAGGACCGACGATCCGCAGATGAGTCCGCTGCTGCAGCAGCTCATGGACGAGGTCGCCGCCCACGTCCAGGACGAGGAGTCCAACCTCTTCCCCATGCTCCGCCAGGCCTGTACGCCCGAGATGCTCAACGACCTCGGAGACAAGGTCCGCCGCGCCAAGTCCATGGCTCCCACCCGACCGCATCCAGCCGCGCCGGACACCCCGATGGCCAGCAAGCTGCTGGCACCCGTGCCGGGCTGGTCGACCGGGCCCGCGACTTCGTGACCGGCCGCGGCAAGAACTCCTGACCCACCCCGGGTCCCCCGGGCCCGGCGGCCCCTCCGGCGCCGGGCCCGGGGGCGAACACTGGGCCTGTCACCCGAGCGGGCAGGGGTGACGCGCATCATGCCGCCACACGGCCCACCCTGCCTACACCGGTCCGCCACAAGCGGAGCAGCGAAGCTCCACAAGCGGAGCAGCGGAGCTCCACAACCGCAGCTCGCGGGGCCCTGGTAGTGGTTGCGGCGCCCGTGTCCGCTCCCGGGCCTTCGCGGCGACCCTGACCCCCGGGACGGGCATCCGGACTGGCTGGCCGCCCCGCCCTTACGGGGCTGGTTCGACCAAACCGGCGGGACGGTTCGATCATCCGATCCGTAGCGCCGGTACCCGTGAACGTCGCGGTGCAAATCGCGCGGCCACCGCTTCCAGGAGGCGCCAGGCACCGAGTGGCGCCCTGCCGCTCTCCCTCACCCGTCGGCGAGGCGTTGGATGGCCGCGCTCAGCCAGGCCTGGAGATGCGCGGGGTCGCCGAGTTCGGAACGCAGGACCCGGCGGCGGGTCGAGACGCCGAGCACGAAGGCGTCGATCGCCGCAGCCCGGCTGCGGGCCTCCGTGTCGTCCAGACCGCTCTCGCGCAGGTAACGGTGCAGCGGCTCCAGCGAGTTGGTGTCGAGGAAGGCGGCCAGCGCCTCGGCCGCCTCCGGGCGTTCGCCGGACGCGCGGTGCAGTGCGAGCAGCGGATCCTCCCCCGCTGCACCGAACCAGCGCTGGACGATGTTCGCCGCGAGGCGCGCGCCCAGCTCGGATCTGGCGCCGTCGAAGGAGTCGGAGACCGGGATCTCGACCCGGGTCGCCGCCAGGAAGAGGCCGTCCTTGCCGCCGAAGTAGCGCGTGATGAGGTTGGGCGACACGCCGGCCGCGTCGGCCACGCCCTTGACCGCGACTGCGGCGTACCCATGCCGGGCGAACTGGCGTCGCGCGTGGTCCAGGATCCGCTGCCTGGTGGCGGCCGCATTGCGCAAAGTCATGTGTATCATCATACACATCATGTGTACGCTCATACACATGACTGACGACATCAGGAAGCGGCTCCACCGGACGCGGCGTGTCACGACCCCGTGGAGCAACGACGAGAGGCGCGGCACCACCGGCGCCCGCCTCGACGAACTGCTCGAACGCTGGGAGACCGGATACGACTGGGGCGTGCACGAGCGCCGCATCGGAGAGTTCCCCTGGGCGACGGTGCGGGCGGGCGACCACGATCTGCGGCTGATCCACCAGCGGTCCACGAATCCCGGCGCCCCGGTGGTTGTGCTGCTGCACGGCTGGCCGGACTCGGTGTTGCGGTTCGAGCGCGTCCTGCCGCTGCTCGCCGACGTGCACGTGGTGGTCCCCGCGCTGCCGGGCTTCCCGTTCGCGGCCCCCCTCACCGCGCCCGGCATGTCGGCCAACCGGATCGCCGGGATCCTCGCCGACGGGCTGGACGCGCTCGGCTGCTCGCGGTACACGGTGTCCGGCGGTGACGTAGGGGGCACCATCGCGGAAATCCTCGCGGCCCAGCGCCCGGACCGGGTGGCCGCCCTGCACCTCACGAACATCGCCCCGCAGCGTGCGCTCACGGCGGACCCGGCGAAGCTCGCACCCGACGCAGCGGCCTACCTCGGCCGGGCGGCGCAGTGGTTCCGAACCGAGGGCGGGTACATCGCCGAGCAGTCGACCCGGCCGAACACGCTCGCCGTCGCCCTCGGCGACTCCCCCGCCGGCCTCGCGGCGTGGATGGTCGAGAAGCTGGAGTCCTGGTCCGACGGGCCGGCCTTCACTACGGACGAGCTTCTCACCTGGGTCAGCGCCTACTGGGCCACCGGCACGATCGGCACCTCCTTCACCACCTACGTCGAGCCGGTCGATCTGCCCGACCGGATCGACACGCCGACCGTGCTCTCCGTGTTCCGGCACGACATCAAACCGGAGCCGCGAAGCTACGCCGAGGCGTTCCTGAACATTCGCGACTACGTGGAACACCAGGCCGGCGGCCACTTCGCGGCCTGGGAACAGCCCGAGGCCTACGCCGACGACGTACGCCGCGCAGTCAAGCTGGCCGGCTGAGACGGAGCTTGCGCATGCTCCACCGCCGCCCCGCACTGACGGCCCCGCGCGGGGCGGCCCGAACGGCCGGGAACTTCGGCGGTCGGGCTCGTCGCCGCCCGGGCTCGCCCTCTCAGCTCTGGACGCGTTGGTCGTAGTCCATTTGGTGCGCCCGGATTTCGTCCGCGTTGTCGACCGTCCAGTCGTACAACCTGCCGAACGGCTCCCGCAGGGATTCGCCGAGCGGAGTGAGGGAGTACTCGACCCCGACCGGCGATGTCGGCAGCACGCGCCGCACGACCATCCCGTTGCGTTCCAGGCGGCGCAGGGCCTGCGTCAAGACTCGCTGGGTCACGCCCTCAAGACGACGCTTGATCTCGTTGAACCGACGGGGCTCGTCAAGGACTGCCATCACCATCATCGACCACTTGTCAGCGATCTGGTCGAGGATCGGGCGGCTGGGGCAGTCAGCCCGATAGACGATGTCCACGCCCGCGTCGGCGCCGGTGTCATAAGTGGCCATGTCGGTATCCTTCGCGATCCTTGGGATGCTGAAAGTGCGTCATTGACGCCGGTCGCACGCCATCGCATCGTAAGTATGCATCAGGAACCTAGATGCATAGCGGGTACCGATCGGAGACCTCCATGAACCACGACACTTATGCGGCCCTGCGGGTGAGTCGCGAGGACGGCATCGCCCGCGTCACCCTCGACAACCCACCCGTCAACGTCCTCACCGTCACCCTGATGGCCGAGCTCCGGCACCTGCTGACCGCGCTGAGGGACGACGACTCGGTCCGGGTGATCGTGTTCGACAGCGCCGACCCGGAGTTCTTCATCGCCCACGTCGACATGACGCTCGTCGACACGCCGGACGCCTTCGACGAGCTCGCGACCGACCTTCCGGACGGCGTCAACGTCTTCCAGGCTCTGGGGGAACTGCTCCGGCACCAGCCCCAGGTGACCATAGTCAAGCTTGCCGGGCTCGCACGCGGCGGAGGTGCCGAGTTCGTCACGTCCGCGGACATGGCGTTCGCGGCGATCGGCCGCGCCGGGATCGGTCAGATCGAGGCTCTCATGGGCATCGTCCCCGGTGGAGGGGGCACGCAGTACCTCGCCAGCCGGGTCGGCCGCAGTCGCGCTCTGGAGGCGGTGCTGGGTGCCGACCTGTTCGACGCCGAGACCGCGGAGCGCTACGGCTGGGTGAACCGGGCCGTTCCTGCCGGCGAGCTGGACGACTTCGTCGACCGCCTCGCCCGCAACATCGCCGCCCTGCCCGAGGGCGTCGTCGCGGCGGCCAAGCGCGCCATCGTCCCCCAGGACCTGGCCGAGGGTCTCCTGCGGGAGCACCACGCATGGGCGGGCCAGTTCATTCGTCCCGCGGCCGAACGGTTGATCCGTGGCGGACTCGCCCGCGGCGCCCAGACTCGCGACGGCGAGCGCGATCTGGAAGGCCTGCTCCGGGGACTGCCCGGATAGGACGAACGCGGGCGGGGCTCACGACGACCGGCTCGGCTCCGACCCGCACACCGCATTCGGCACCGCCGCCGAGTTGAACCGCACCGCCTGACGCGGCGCCGACGCCTCCACGGCGGGCCCGGCATCTTCGGCGACACCCGCCGACGCGCTCGCCAGGCACTGGCTGCTGGCACTTCTGGCCCGGCCGGCCGGTGTTCCGTGACACGGCGGGCGGGCTGCTTGTGGAGCTCTCCCCCGACGGTAGCTGCCGCCACCTCGCCCGCTGCGACCTCTACCCGACCGGTGTGCGTACCGATGCGCAGCTGGGTTCGTCAAGGTACCGGGCACGGTGACTGGCCGAGCAACCACCGGGTACACGAACGCCCGTACAGGGCCGCCCCGAGGCAGGGACGGACGAAACGATCCCGAGGGGGGTTGACCCGATGAGGTCTGCTGTCCACCCGGTGCCCGTCACCTTCCCCGACAGCCCGTTACCCGACGTCCCCGTCACCTCCGAGCTGCGCTTCGACGTCAGGACGCCGTACGCCGTATGCCTGTCGTTCCTCCTGACGAAATGCGACTGCACCGCTGGTGATCCCAGCGTGTGCTGGTACTTCAGCCGCGAGCTGCCGTGCGCCCCGAAATCCTGCCCGGTGTCGGCCGGCTCGAAGAGGTTGTCCGGATCACCGGCGCGGCGCCGTTCACCGCTCTGCTGCGAGTCGAAGCCGGTGCGCGCCAGGTAGCGGTCCAGCACGGCGGGTGCGATCGCGTTCGCTTCGCACCGATCACGTACGGAACACCCGGGCCCATCGTCGCCAGCGTCCCGGACAACGAACCACGCATGGTGCCGCGAATCCGCAGGTGTCTGGCGTACCAGTTCGCGGCCGACCCGGAGTCGGCGGCGAGCATGACGGTCTCGGGCAGCAGCGAATCGAGGGTGTGGACGACGTACTCCGGATTGACGGGGTCGGCCGTGACCTCGGCGCGTCGCCGCATGACATCCCACCACCGCGCGGTGTTGTCCTCGATGGTCTTGCGCCAGGCCTGGTCTCCCTTTCGCTCCAGCAGCGGAATCAGACGGCGCAGCGTCTCGGCGGCGTCGCCGACGATGTTCACCTCGAACGGGTACCGCAGTCCGACCATGGACGGGTCGAGGTCGATCTGCACCCCGCGAGCCTGCCCGAACTCGGTCAGGAACTGGGTATAGGGGAAGCTGGAGCCGACCACGAGAAGGGTGTCGCAGTCGCGCATCATCTCGTAGGAGGGCCTGGTGCCGAGGAGGCCGATCGAGCCGGTGACGTACGGGAGCGTGTCGGGGAGGGCGTCCTTGCCGAGCAGTGCCTTCGCAACGCCGGCGCCGAGCCGGTCGGCGATCTGTTCGACCTGGGGGCGGGCGTGGCGGGCGCCCTGGCCGATGAGCACGGCCACCTTCTCGCCCGCGTTGAGGACAGCCGCCGCGCGCGTGAGGTCCTCGTCGGCCGGCACGGGCGCGTAATGGGGCACGCCGAGGCTGGAGGGGACCTGCTTGAAAGCGTGCGCGGGCGCCTCGTAGTCGAGTTCCTGCACGTCGGCGGGGACGATCAGCGCCGTCACGGTCCGGCGGGTCGCGGCGATGCGCATGGCTCGGCCCAGGACGTTCGGGAGCTGTGCGGGGACGGTGACCATCTCGCGGTCCCCGTTCGCGGAAGGGCCGCCGGACGCGGGCATGGAAAGCACACGTGGGGGCACGCGCAAGCCCGAAGGCCGGTCAGTCCGAATCCGGTCCCGAGTGAAAGGGCAGCGCATGAGCGACAACGTCGACATCTGGCAGTTCCGAACCGCCTCCGGTCACACCGCCGGCACCGACCTCATCGGGTTCCACGTCGAGGCTGCCGACGGACCGATCGGCAAGGTCCACAAGCTCTCCGAGGACGTCGGCGCCCAGTACCTGGTCGTCGACACGGGCCCCTGGATCTTCGGCAAGCACGTTCTGCTGCCCGCCGGCACGGTCACCCGCATCGAACTCGGCGAACGCAAGGTCTACCTCGACCGCACGAAGGACGAGATCAAGAACAGCCCCGACTACAACGAGCACACCCACGAACCGGACTCGGACTACCGCGACCGCTACGCGCTCTACTACAACCCCTACTACGGAGGCCGCATCATCTGACGGTCGCCGAGCGGCGGGGGGGGGGCCCCCCCCCCCCCCGGGGGGGGGGCGCCCCCCCCCCCCCCCCCCCCGGCTACCGCCGCCAGTGCGGGCTGAGTGCGATGGCCTTCAACCGGTCCAGGC